>NZ_JBDPMD010000051.1:0-60985 GCF_039871875.1 Sphaerisporangium sp. B11E5
CCCACCACGACGTCCCCACCCGCGACCGCCCCCGCCGCCGCGCCCCCGTCGACCGGTTACGCCGCCGCGTCCCCGCCGACCGGCCCCACCGCCGCGTCCGCGCCGACGGGCCCCACCGCCGCGTCCGCGCCAACCGGCCACGTCACCGCGCCGCCGCCGGCCGGCCACACCACCGCACCTTCGGCGGCCGGCCCCGCCGCCTCCCCGCCGTGGGACGGCCACACTGCCGCACCCCCGCCGCTGCCCGGCGATTTCCCCGGCACCACGACCGTCCCCCCCGCGCCCGCGAAGGTGCTGCGGCTGGCCGACTTCATGCCCGATCCGCCCGACGACACCCCGATGCGGGTCTCCGGGATCGGGCTGCTCAGCGGCGAGCGCTACCTCGTCCCCGCCGAGGTCGTCTGGACGAGCGAACCCACGTCCCGCGTCGAACCCACCTTGGTCGGCCTGGTGGCCGCAAGCCGGAACGGCATCTCCGTCGCCATCGCGGACCTCCTGGCACACGACATCGTCACCCGCTGGTGGACGAACCCAAGAATGCCGTTGCTCCGCATGTCCCACCGCGTCCCCAGCATGCTCCCCCCCGGCATGCCCCAAGCACTCGCGATGCTCCGCCTAAGGGTGACCGCCTTCGTACTCCCCGCCCCCGACTTCCCCATCGCGATAGTAGGCGTCAGCGGCGACGGCACCACCATAGCCACAGCCGCCGCCCACTCCATCCACACCGCCGTCCGCGAAGCTTTCCTCCGCGCCATGGCCGCCCGAGCCCAACCCTGGCACACCCTCCCCACCGCCGACTCCCTACGCCGCCTGACCGTCTGGCACCGCGAAGCCGACTACCTGGCCCACCTGGACCGCTCAGCCGTAGACCCCACCCCCACCCCCCTGGACGAATCCGGCCCCCTAGGCTGGGCCGACATAGCCTGCCGAAGATTCGGCCACGAGCCCATCCTCATAGGCCCCAGCCTGAACACCCCCATCAAAGTCATCTGCCCCGGCGCCGCCTGCCACCACACCACCCCCTCCGGCACCTACCTCCCCTGCCCCGTCCCCTGACCCCAGCCGCCCCTCGAAACGGCGCTTTCGGCACTGTCCTTCAGGGCGATCCTCTGCCGGGTTCACACCACTCCATCGCGCAGGCAGTCCTTCGCCGGCGACTTCCCTGCATGCCTTCGCGAGGGCGGGGCCGGACTACGCAGACACCAATTGCTGCCACGTCCGAAGCGCACCTTTCCGACATCTACGTTCGAGTCATGTGCAGATTGTCCCGCACAGTCTTGGTGATGGGGTGGTCGTTGCCCAGCAGCTGTTCGCATTGGGTGAGTGTCTTTTCGTACAGCGGGATGGCCTGTCCCAGGTCGCCTGCCGCTTGGTAGGCACTGGCCAGGTTGTTGCGGGAGGCCAGGGTGTCAGGGTGGTCGTTGCCCAGCACGCGTTCGCGTTGGGTCAGTGTGGTTTCGAACAGCGGGATGGCCCGTCTCAGGTCGCCCGCCACTTGGTAGGCGTAGGCGAGGTTGTCGCGGGAGGCCAGCGTGTCGGGGTGGTCGTTGCCCAGCGCTCGTTCGTATCGGGTGAGTGTGGTTTCGTACAGCGGGATGGCCCGTCCCTGCTCGCCTGCCCTTTGGTAGGCGTAGGCGAGGTTGTTGCGGGAGGTCAGGGTGTGGGGGTGGTCGTCGCCCAGCGCTCGTTCGCATTGGGTGAGTGTGGTTTCGTACAGCGGGATGGCCTGTCCCAGGTCGCCCGCCGCTAGGTAGGCGCCGGCCAGACTGTGGCGGGAGGTCAGGGTGTGGGGGTGGTCATCGCCCAGCACTCGTTCGTATTGGGTGAGTGTGGTTTCGAAGAGCGGGATGGCCTGTCCCAGGTCGCCCGTCGTTTCGTAGGCGCCGGCCAGGTTGTAGCGGGAGGTCAGGGTGTGGGGGTGGTCGTTGCCCAGCACTCGTTCTCGCTGGGTGAGTGTGGTCTCGAACAGCGGGATGGCCCGTCCTAGGTCGCCCGCCACTTGGTAGGCGTAGGCGAGGTTGTCGCGGGAGGCCAGCGTGTCGGGGTGGTCGTTGCCCAGCACCTGTTCGCATTGGGTGAGTGTGGTTTCGTACAGCGGGATGGCCCGTCTCAGGTCGCCCGCCACCTGGTAGGCGTAGGCGAGGTTGTTGCGGGAGGTCAGGGTGTCGGGGTGGTCGTTGCCCAGCGCTCGTTCGCGTTGGCTGAGTGTGGTTTCGTACAGCGGGATGGCCTGGCGTAGGTCGCCCGCCGCTTGGTAAGCGCCGGCGAGGTTGTTGCGGGAGGTCAGGGTGTCGGGGTGGTCGTTGCCCAGCGCTCGTTCGTATTGGGTGAGTGTGGTCTCGTACAGCGGGATGGCCCGTCCTAGGTCGCCCGCCGCTTGGTAGGCGTAGGCGAGGTTGTTGCGGGAGGTCAGGGTGTCGGGGTGGTCGTTGCCCAGCGCTCGTTCGTATTGGGTGAGTGTGGTCTCGAACAGCGGGATGGCCCGTCCTAGGTCGCCCGCCGCTAGGTAGGCGCCGGCGAGGTTGTTGCGGGAGGTCAGGGTGTCGAGGTGGTCGTTGCCCAGCACCCGTTCTCGTTCGGTGAGCGTGGCGATCAGCAACGGGATGGCGCGGCTGAGATCTGCCAGGTCGGTCAGGTACTGTCCACACCACGCGCGCAGGGCCAGGAGGCGTGGGGGGATGCCGGTCGTGGTGGTGAGGGTGTGCAAGGCATCGGTCTGCTCCAGGAGGGTCTCCACCGCGGTGCGAGCGCTCCAGGTGTGGGCTCCGCCAGGGATACGGTTGTTGAACGCCTCCAGTACTTCGATCGCCTGGTCGATCGTGGCGGGTAAGTCGCCGTCGTAGGCGGACCGTTCGCGTATCACGCGTTGGATCAGGCGGTGCATCACTACCGCCGAGCCGTCCTCGCTGAAGCTGATCAGCGAGGTGTCGGCCAGCGTGGCCAGGCTTTCCTGCACGATGGTGACGGCGGACAGATCGGCCACAGGCACTTCGGAGTCGCCGGGGTCGATGCCGCCGGTCAGCAGGACAACGGGGACGCCGACGGGGGACAGCACTGCCAGGACCCGTAGTAGGTCACCGATGCCGTCAAGGGCCTGTTCGGCCTGGACCACCGACAGCAGGATGGCTTGCGCGGTGCCGGCCGGGTAGGGGTCATGCGGAACTCGGGGCAGGTAATCGCTCAACCAGAAGGCGGTCAGCAGTCGCCGGTAGGCGGTGTAGTTCAGGCGCCGGCGGGCGATCAAGGCGGCGGCTTGGGCCAGTGCCAGCGGCAGGTAGCCCAGCTCTTTGGCCAGCGCGTCGGCTTCGGCAGGATCCTCCAGGCCGGTGCGCTCCGCGAGGAAGCGGGCCGCCTGGGTGGGGGTGAAGGTGTCCACCTCGATCGGGGCGTACCGCTGGTGGAACGCCCGGTTGCGGGAGGTGATCACCACGCGGACGGCGCCGGTGGCCGGACACCACGCGGCGACCTGGTCCACATCGGTCGCGTTGTCGAACACCACAAGCCCTACCTGCCCGGCTGCCGACCGTGCCGACAGCCACGCCTTGGCCTTGCCCGCCGCAGTGGTGGCGTCGTCATCGAGGGCGCGCAGTCCCAGGCGGTGCGCCAGGCCGGCCAGGCCGGTGGTGATCTGGTCGTTGCTCTCGGCCGCCACCCACGCCACCACCGGCCAGCCCGCCTGCTGACACGCCCACGCGTAGGACGCCGCCAGCAGGGTCTTGCCCACCCCCGGCGTGCCGGTCACCGCCGAGACCACCGCCGTCCCGGCCGCACCCACCTGCGCATGTAATCGCTGCAGCAACTCCTCACGCAGCTGAAAACCTGGCGGCTGGGCGGGGATGTCACCTTCCACGATCTGCTCGGCGGGCGGACGCGGTTCGGCCTGGGTGATGGTGAGGTTCCCGGCGACGTGCGCGATCTGGAACAGGTCACGGCCCACCGTGGTGTCGGTCACCGACTGCAGTGGCCCCGGATCTGAGGTGTCGCCGGGGCCGCGCGGGGCGTTCACGAGCGTTCGATGGTCACATCGCCGCCCACACCGTCGATCTGCGTGATGGACCCACCCGCCTGCGAGCCACTCACCCGCTGACCGCCACCCGCCGCACCCGCGTCACCGGCCACCGTCCCGGCTGCGGGTGGCCGCATTTCTTGCGGCAGCCCGCCGGGCTCGGCCGGGCCCGGCTCCGAGGCAGGCGCTGACGGTGGCGTCTCCCGTAGCCGGACGTTGCCGGTGATGCCACGCAGCGAGTCGATGTTCCCGCCGGCCGTGCTGTTCTCCACCACCTGACCGGACGAGCCGGCAGTGGGCACTGCGGTACTGGGCGGGGCGTCACCCGGCGGGCGGGTCAGCCAGTAAGCGACCAGCGCGCTCGCCGCGGTCAGCGCCACGGCGATGCCGGTCCACCACCAGCTCCACCTGCCCTCGGTGAGAATCTGGTTGCCGGCCACCGCGACCCCAACGGCGAGTATCACCGAAAGCACACGCAGGACCCACCTGATCCACGCCGCCGTAGTCCGCACCCGTCCACGCATGTCGGCCATCATCGGTCACCTGGCAACATCGCACAACGTATATCCGTAATAACATTGCGAACGTGGCTGTGCCATCCGAGAAGTGGACGTTTCCCGGCGACAGTCCTGTATGACAGATCCCAGGATTTCCACTTGGCCGTCGAGCATCGATATCGGTGACTGGGACGTATTCACACGTCGTCAGGTGTCCCAGGTGGTTCGAGGGCCAGGGCCGCACGGAACTCGGCGACAGATGGCCGGGAGCGCTGGTCGCGAGGTACGGCACGTAGCACCATCTTTCCTGTCTCGATGACGTGCCGGCTGCGATAGGCCGGGGTGAGCGCGACGATCGTCGCCGCTGCTTGGCGTAGGCCCTCGTCGACACCACCTTGGACCACTGTGCACAACGCCCCGTGGAGTTGGATGTTGGCTCGGTACTGGTAGTCCCTGGCCAGCTTGAGCACGTGCTCCCGGGCGGCATCGGCCGCTGACTCGGCGCCGATGGCCGCGTACACCCAACTCTCCGTGAAATACACCCGGGAGGGGCTCCAGAACCCGTAGCGATCCGGGATCATGCCCTTCTCCGCCAGGCTGCGCAGGGTATTCAGTGTCGTCAGAGCCTCGTCGTGCCTGCCGAGCATGGACAGGGCCTTGGCCTGTGTAGTCATCAGGTCCACATCGGATCCGCCGGCGAGTCGCTGGGCTCGCTCCACCAAAGTGAGGACGGTCTCCGGGGCGCGCTGGCCGTACAGGCCATGTCCCGCCTCCTCTGCCCGGACGGCCAGCTCCAGTTCGAGGTCGCCTGCGGCGTCGGCGGCCTGCCGCGCGGTGCGCCACCAACGGATGGCGGCACCGTGGTCCCCCAGGCGGGTCAGCGCATTGGCATGGACGGAGGAGAGTACCGCCAGGAATCGTCGCAGCTCAGTGGTGTCGGCGGGAGTGGCCGTGTCGAGCTGACGGCGGATCGTGAGCAGATCGACAAGCAGGTCGGTGGCGACCTGAGTCGGGGGGCGGGTGCGCAGGGCGTGCATATGGTCGGCGCAACTCAGTTCCCACTCGTCGATGGCGCGGTACGCGTACCCCGTAGCCGCGTCGAGGAGCTGGCGAAGTGGCTCGCCAGTGATGCCGAGGGTGCCTAGTCCGGCGAGGAATTGGAGCGCGGCCCGGCGTTCCATATCGTCGTCTCCATTGCGATATGTGAGGGTCTCCAGCTCCATACCCGGGCGGAGTCGCTCTGATTCGGAGGCGGCCGTGAGGCGGACAAGCGTGCCGTAAAGGGCGGTCAGAATTCCCCGTGCGCGGTAGACCTCGTCCAGCCGGGAGACCATCTCGGGTGGCGGGATGCGTTCACCGCGTTCCCACTTGGCCAGGTTGGAGAAGTCCACGTAAAGATCGGACGCGGCGCGGCGCAGGCCTGTTTTCGGCTCGCTCTCGCGACAGCGACGCATCACGGCACCGAAAAGGTGCCACGTGGAAGCGTGTGGGTCGATCGGGTCTGCGGCCATGGACACCTCTCGTGCACGTGGTCGGTGCGGCCACGAGGGACCACGCCGTTGCGCTTCCACCTCCGTCGATCACTGTCAATGATTGCACTGCTACAGCACGTGGCGTACGGAATCGGCGGGACCCGCAGGCGAGCACAGCGTCTCCGGGTCCCTTGATCAGGAAGGTGGTCCAGACTGTGGCGCAGATCAGACGGCGGCGACGCCTGTTCGGGAGCCGTGGCCCCAATTGGCACGCCCGCCATGCCGTCGGGCAGCCCTATATTCCGGTCGAGCCAGGCAACCCTGACCCGCGTGCCCGTGCCACCGCCGTGCTGCTCGATCGGCTCGAACCAGCCTGGACGATCCTTTACGGGACATGGAGCCGGCGGTTCTACGCCATGGCGCTGTTCGCGGTGCCGTACCCGCTGACCGTGGAGGCCACCAGCGCGCAGGAGCTCACCGAGTTGATGCGCCAGGCCGAGCAGGAAATCCTTAGTGGCGGCACGGAAGAGTCGTCGCGCGTCAACGGATGGCACCGGGTATCCGTGGCGGTTGCAGCGTGACCCGGATCGGCGAGCGGACGGAGACCGCCGCGTTCCCCGCCACCGGGCCGTCCATCAGCGAGGCCCGGCGCTGGCTGGGTGAGCTCCTGGAAGGGCATCCCCGTCTCGACGATGCGGTATTGCTGTTGTCAGAGGCGATGACCAATTCCCTGGTGCACACCGACTCGGCCGCCATCGGTGTCACCATCACGACCGAACTCAACGGCGACGTCCGCATCGAGGTCTCCGACGAAGGTGCTCAAACCCTGCCGGCCCTCCACCCGCATTCCGACGACGAACCGTCCCCCTCCGGCCGGGGAATCCGCCTGATCCGCGCCCTGTCCTCCCGCTGGGGCTTCGCCGAGCAACGCCCTCAGTCCGTCCTCTGGTTCGTCCTTGGCCCACACAGTGAAGAGGAAATTTCCCGCACGCCTCGTGTCATGTCGCCCCCGGCGCTTCGCTGCACTTCAAGTAAATCGTGAACTTGGCCGTATAGCGGTGGGTACGGTGAGCCCGGCAGGCTCGGGGGTGCGGGGGTGTCCCCCGCATAAGAACAGCCCTTGCGCCTGCGCGCGGAGCGCGCTCTCGCAAGGACCTTTCGGCGGGCGTCGCCCACGCTGGGGTTTGACTGTGCGTCGTACGTGCCTGTCGTGGTCAGGCTACACGGTGGTGTCGCGGGCGTGGACGAGGCGCCAGAGGAGGGAGGTGAAGAGGGCGCGTTCGTCGGGGGTGAAGAGGGATGATCCCCCGGAGGTCTACGCTCGCCCGTGGCCTCAAGACCGTCGCGTGCTGTTACACCGCTATTTGTTGTACTGGGGTGCCCCCGACGTGATGTTCCGCCCTGTCGGTCTCTGATGCCCAAGCGGTAGGCCCGGTACGTCCTCGGCCGAGGCCACATGCGTCCGTCGCTCGTTCCCAGTACAGATGATGAGAGTTGCGCCTAGGGTGACGCGCAGTGGTCGTACGGCTTCACCGCGCAGGCCGCCGTGCCTCTGTCCGCGGTGGGAGTGCGTCCTACGTGGCGCGGTCGTGAGACCGGATGCTTTGTCCTTCGTTGATCCTGTTGCGTCAGGGGTTATCGTGGCCGGTGTGCTGAGCAGTTACGCGGAGATCCGGGACCGGATCTATCAGCTGGCTCGTCAGCACGGGCTGCGGGTCGACTGGCCGGAGAAGACGAAGAGCAGGCAATTGCTTCATCTCGTCGACGCCGATCAGGTCGTGGTGGCGATCACCACGGTGCCGGTCCGGGGGATCACCCGCGAGGCGCTGGAGCGCCTGGGCGCGGATTTGGAGCACCTGTTCGGGAAGGACTGGATGGTATGACCGAGCACACGCTGATCTTCAAGGTCATCCGTAGCCGGGCGCTGGACACGGGGACCGACGTGTGGGTGGCGCTGCCCGAGGGTGCCCCGGGCAGCGTCTCGGGTGACACGCTGGCCGAGTTGCTGGAGGAGGCCGAGGCGGTCAAGCATTTCGTGCTCGGGTTGTCCAAGGACGTTCCGGTGCGTGTCGAGTTCGTGTTCGAGGTGCCCGGTGTGCCGGTCGAGACGATCGACTCCTATCGGCAGGCTCGTGCGCGGCTGATCGATCAGCTCCGGCAGGCCGGGTTGTCGGAGCAGGACAGCGCGGAGCTGCTGACCTTGCCGGGCGGGCAGGCGCTGCGGCGGACCGCTTGATCGCCGTATGACGGCCTGTCCCTTGGATCGCTGTATGACCACCTGTCCCTGCCGGCGGGCCCCGCTGCCACGAGGTCGTCTTCTGGGGATCTGCCACTGAGGGGCGAGGACGGTCCCTCGGCGAGTCTCAGACCGCTCCGCGTCGCAGTGGTACGCGGTGAGCCCGGCGTGCGGGGGGCTACGGGGTGGTGTCGCGGGCGTGGACGAGGCGCCAGAGGAGGGAGGTGAACAGGGCGCGTTCGTCGGGGGTGAAGGGGGAGAGGAAGGTGTCGAGGGCTTCGAGGATGGCGGGGGAGAGGTTGTGGCGGACGAGGGTTTGGCCTTTGGGGGTGAGGCCTATGGCGTATTTGCGGCGGTCGTCGGGGTTGCGGGCGCGTTGGACGAGGCCTAGGCGTTCGAGGCCGTCCACGACGCTGACCATGGTGGTGCGGTCGATGCCGTGGGTGCGGGCGAGGTCCTGCTGGGACTGGGGGCCCAGGGCGTCGATGGCGGTGAGGACGATGAAGTCCTTTGAGCGGAGGCCGAAGGGCTCTACGGCGGACTCCAGGATTTCCACGAAGAGGTCGTTGGCCTTGGTCATGAGCAGGCTCGTGGAGCTGTACAGGACGTCCGCGGGGGGGTGATGGGTACTGGGTGAATCAGTGCTCACATCGTCCCCTTAAGTAGGCATATCTCGGTTAATGCGCAATTTGCGCGCGATTCCGCATGCCGCGATATGGACAAGAGTGTCACACGCGGCCATGGGGCACGCAACAGTGCGCGATCGTAAAATCGTCAGTGATACTGATTGACAGAAATGCTGATGGTCTGTGATCCTGATGGAGGCGTAGGGGGCGGTGTAGGGGTCCGGAGAGGGGTGTCCCGCGCCGCCGTACGGAGGGAGTTCGTGGTGGGTGAGGGTCGGGGTGGCGGGGACGCCGGGACAACGTGGGACGGTGTCTGAGGCATGGTGCGGAAGCGGGTGCCGGACGCCGGGGTGGAGCTGCTGGCCGAGTCGACCGGGTGGCTGCTCAACGGGGCGGCCCGGGAGTTGGTGCTGGAGCTGGAGCAGGCGCTCCGGCGGGACGATCTGCGGTGGCGGGACTACGGGGTGCTCGGCACGCTGGAGGCCGCGGGGCCGCTGTCGCAGCAGGAGATCGGGCGGCGGCTCGGGGTGGACCGGTCGACCATGGTGGGGGTCATCGACGTGCTGGAGGGCCGGGGGCTGGTCGCGCGGAGCCGGGACCGGGTGGACCGGCGGGCTTATTCCATAGAGCTGACCGAGGCCGGCCGTGCGTTGCTCGCCGAGGTGCTCCACCCGGTGACGGCCGAAGTGCACGAGCGGGTCATCGGGCGGCTGACCAGCGAGGATCGCGCCAGCCTCAACCGCATCCTGGCCGTGCTGGCTTCCGGCGAGTGATCGGCTGTCCGGTATGGGGTGGTTTACGAATCATCGTGTTCCCTGATAGTTTGTAATTCCACATATCCATGGGAGCCGGATGAGGGCGGATCAAATCCGTGGTCGCCCTGGGTGAGGACATGGCCAGGAGGCGAGCCATGGACGTATCCGTCATCGGCGTCACGGCCGAGGCCGTGGAGGTCTACCGTTATTTCCTCAGGCACCGCGGTGAGGGCGTCGGCTCGGTGCGGCAGGCCCTCGGGCTCGACCCCGATTCCATCGAAGCCGCGGTCGAGTCCCTCGGCCGCCTGTCCCTGCTCGATCTCACCGACAGGCACAAGGTCGTCGCGACCGAGCCCGCCATCGGCATCGAACGCCTCATCGAGCGCCGTCTCAACGAGCTCAACGCCGAGATCCGCCGCGTGTTGTCCGCCCGTGACGCCATCGCGACCCTGGTCGAGGACCAGAAGCACGGCGAGGCTGCGGTGTCCGTCCTTGACATCGAGCGGGTGGAAGGGCTGGACCGGGTACGCCAGCGGCTGGACGACCTCGGGTTCTTCTCCTACAAGGAGACCCTGTGCCTGCACCCGGGTGGCCCGTTGTCGCGCGGCGCCATCGAGACGGCGCTGCCTCTGGACACCCGGTCGCTGCGCCGGGGCCTCGCGGTCAAGGCGGTGTACCACCCCAAGGCTCTCGACGATCCGCTGATGGCGGCCTACCTGCGGGACGTCGTCGGCCTCGGCGGGCAGATCCACATCACCGAGGACCCGATGGACCGCATGGTGATCTTCGACCGCAGCGTGGCGGTCGTGCCGATCCATCCCAAGGAGAGCGCCCGGGGCGCGCTGCTGGTGAGGGAGCCGGGCCTGGTGTCCCAGCTCGTCACCTACTTCGACGGCGTCTGGGACGCCGCCGTCGACCTGCGTGAGTACACCGAGCCGAGCGACGACAAGCCGCACCTGTCGGAGCTGGAGCGGCGGGTGCTGTCGGTGATGGCCACCGCGGACAAGGACGAGATCGCGGCCCGCGAGCTCGACGTGTCGGTCCGCACCTACCGCAGGTACGTCGCCGATCTGATGGCCAGGCTCGGCGCCGT
Source organism: Sphaerisporangium sp. B11E5 (assembly GCF_039871875.1). Taxonomy (NCBI): domain Bacteria; kingdom Bacillati; phylum Actinomycetota; class Actinomycetes; order Streptosporangiales; family Streptosporangiaceae; genus Sphaerisporangium; species Sphaerisporangium sp. B11E5. The sequence continues at coordinate 10,686 of NZ_JBDPMD010000051.1, forward strand.
CAACCGCTTCCAGGCGGCTCTGCGCGCCAAGGAGGAGAACTGGATCTGAGAGGCGCCGCCCTTCAGACGACGGCCGGCCGGCCCCGGGTCAGTTCCACTGGGCCCGCTGGCCGTGGCGGCGGGCGGTCACCCAGTAGCCGAGCCGGGGGCCGCGGCCCACGCTGAGGGTGTGGCAGGTCACCAGCCGCCAGTGGCTGACCTCGGGGTTGGCGAGGACGGCGGCCACCTCGGCGCGCACCTCGGCGCTGGTGAGGTCCTCGTCGGTGTGCACCCGGATCACGATGTCGCCGGTGGCCTGCTTCAGGTCCTTGCGCCACCGCGGGGGCAGCAGCGCCAGGATGCGGATGCCGTCGATCGGGGACTGCACCGTCGCGCCGACCTCGGTGCGGCGCAGCGTCAGCTCAAACAACATGGCCGGCCGCTCCTGCCCTGCCTGGGACGGACGTGGTGGCCGCTCCCGCCTCGCGGGGGAGGGGCGTGGTCGCTGGACGCTGGGCCGCGTCCGCCCTGCGAGGGAGGGGCGTGGCCCGGGGGCGGCGCGCGGCTGCTGCCGGGGCGGGGGCGGACGGGGGCCGGGAGAGGCCGGGGGGCGTCACGCGGTGGCCGGGGGTGGGCGCACCGGGGCCCTCGGGGGCCCATTTGCCGGCGGTGGGAATTGAATCGACCGGCGGCATGACCGGGGTCTCCATTTTCTCAATCTCTTTTCCGTGGCGGTGGATTAGTTCTCCCGCGACCAACTTTCCGCTTTCCGTAGGGCCGCGACCAGGGACGGAGCAGGCAGCAAGTTGCCGGTGGGTGACCGCTTCCTGTCACGGACGGGATGCCGCCCCGCGGGGCGGTTCACCGCCGGGGCCGGGACGCTGAAAGCACACTCGGAGATGACACGGTCCGGCCACAGGCTTTTCACTGGGGTGAAATGGAGGTGATCGGATGCTGGTGACTGTGACGGGCGGCACGGGATTCGTCGGCGCCCATTCCGTCGCCGCCATCGTGCGCGCGGGCCACCGGGTCCGGGTCCTCGCCCGCGACCCCGCCCTGCTGGCGCCCGCCCTCGCCCCGTTCGAGGTGCCCCCGGGCGCGGTGGACGTCGCCGCCGGGGACGTCACCGACGAGGCGGCCGTGGCCGCCGCGGTGCGCGGCGCGGACGCCGTGCTGCACGCCGCCTCGGTGTACTCCTTCGACAGCAGGCGCCGCGCCGCGATGCGCGCGGTCAACGAGCGCGGCACCGAGGTCGTGCTGGCCGCCGCCCGGCGCGCGGTGGACGGCCCGGTGGTGCACGTGTCCACCGTCGCGGCGCTGTTCCCGGCCCGGGTGATCGGCACGGACTCCCCGGTGGGCCGGCCGCGCGAGGCGTACATGGCCACCAAGGCGGCGGCCGAGCGCGTCGCCCGGCGGCACCAGGCGGACGGCGCCCCCGTCGTGATCACCTACCCGCCCGCGCTGCTCGGCCCGCACGACCCCAAGCTCGGCGACCAGACGGGCCGGGTCAGGGACGTGCTGCGCGGCCTGATGCCGATCTGGCCGCTCGGCGGCTTCCCGATGGGCGACGTGCGCGACACCGCCGAGCTGCACGCGAGCCTGTTCACCGCCCCGCCCGTCACGCCGGCCCGGTACTTCGCGCCGAACCGCTACCTGACCACGCGGGAGTACCTCGCGGCGCTGCGCGAGGTCACCGGCCGTCCGCTGCCCGCCGTGCACCTGCCGGCCCGGGCCATGTTCCCGGTCGGGTGGTTCGCCGACCTGGCCCAGCACGTGTGGCCGTGGCACATCCCGGCCGAGTACGGCGCCCTGTACACCTGCGCCTGCGCCACCCGCGTGGCGACGCACGCGGACACGCGTGGCCTCGCCCCCCGGCCGTTCGCGGAGACCGCCGCCGACACGGTGCGCTGGCTGCGCGACGCCGGGCACCTGACCGCCCGCCAGGCGGGTGCCGTGGGTGCGGCGCCGTCCCCGGTGGCGGCGCGCTGATGGGGTCACCGCCATGAGCGAGCGGGTCGCGACCGGTCCGAGCCTTGACCATCACGGGGGAGAGGTCCCGATGCGCACAACCGAGATCGACTTCCTGCCCGTCACGATGCCCCGCCCCACCGGCGGCCCGCCCAACGGCAACGGCAACGGCCACGCCGGCGGCAACGGGTCCGCGAGCCCAACGTCCAACGGCCACACCAACGGCCACGCGAACGGCCAGGCCGGCGGCGCGAACGGCCAGGCCGGCGGCGCGAACGGCCAGGCCGGCGGCGCGAACGGGCAGGCGGAGCCCCCCAAGAGGCGTTCCATGGCGGCGTTGCGCGAGCAGGGCGAGCGGCTGCGCGGCCGGATCGCGGCCGGCAGGCGGGAGTCCGTGGAGCGGCAGCACGCGCTCGGCAAGCGCACCGCGCGCGAGCGCATCGACGCGCTGCTGGACGAGGGGTCGTTCACCGAGATCGACATGTACCGCCGCCACCAGGCGAACGGTCTGCGCATGGGGGACAACCGCCCGCACACCGACGGCGTGGTCACCGGCTCCGGCACCATCGACGGCCGCCGGGTGTTCGTGTACGCGCAGGACTTCACCATCTTCGGCGGCTCCCTCGGCGAGGCGCACGCCGCCAAGATCCACAAGGTGATGGACCTGGCCGTCTCCACCGGCTCGCCGATCATCGGCCTCATCGACAGCGGCGGCGCCCGCATCCAGGAGGGTGTCGTCGCGCTCAGCGGGTACGGCGGCATCTTCCAGCGCATCGTGCAGGCGTCCGGCGTGATCCCGCAGATCAGCGTGGTGCTCGGCCCGTGCGCCGGCGGCGCCGCCTACACCGTGGGTCTCGCCGACTTCGCCTTCATGGTGCGCGACACCGCGCAGCTCTACCTGACCGGCCCGGACGTCATCGAGGCGGTGAGCGGGCAGCGCGTCACCCACGCCGAGCTCGGCGGCGCCGACGTGCACGGCCGCCGCTCGGGTGTGGCGGCGTTCGTGCACGACGACGAGGAGAGCTGCCTGCAGGACGTGCGCTACCTGGTCTCGCTGCTGCCGAGCAACAACCTGGACCCGCCGCCGTCCTGGCCCGCCGTGGGCGCCACCGAGGACGTGCGGCCCGCCCTCGCCGAGATCGTGCCGGTGGAGCCGAACAAGCCGTACGACATGCGGTCGGTGGTCGCCGAGCTGGTGGACGACGGCGAGTTCCTGGAGGTGCACGAGTACTGGGCCACCAACGTCGTCTGCGTGCTGGCCCGCATCGACGGCGAGGTGGTCGGCGTCGTCGGCAACCAGCCCATGGTGCTGGCCGGAGTGCTGGACGTGGACGCCTCGCAGAAGGCCGCCCGGTTCGTGCGGTTCTGCGATGCCTTCGGCATCCCGCTGGTCACGCTGATCGACGTGCCCGGTTTCCTGCCCGGCACCGACCAGGAGCACGAGGGCATCATCCGGCACGGCGCCAAGCTGCTGTACGCCTACTGCGAGGCCACCGTGCCGCGCGTGCACGTCATCGTGCGCAAGGCTTACGGCGGCGCGTACATCGTGATGGACTCGCGGTCCATCGGCACCGACCTGTCGCTGGCGTGGCCGACCAACGAGATCGCGGTGATGGGCGCCGAGGGCGCGGTCAACGTCATCTTCCGCAAGGAGCTGGCCGCGTCGGTGGACCCGGCGGGCCTGCGCGCGGAGCTCGTGGAGGAGTACGTCGAGCAGCTCGTGCACCCGCACTACGCCGCCGAGCGCGGCCTGGTGGACGACGTCATCGACCCGGTGCGCACCCGCGCGGCGGTCGCCCGTGGCCTCGCGATGTTGCGCAACAAACGCAAGCAGGCGCCGCAGCGCAAGCACGGCAACGTCCCGCTGTGAAGGACCGCGCGTCGTTCCGCGCAACGGCACGAAGGCCGTCGCGTCGCTGGTGGCCGGTGCTCTGACCGCTCAGGTGCACCGGGGTGACCGGGCGGCCGCGCACCGTCACCCGGGCCCGGCACTGCCAGGTCGCGGTGGCCAGGCCGGTGGCGACGTGGCCGGCGAGGTCGCCGCCGGGGTCCTCGCGTGGGGTGAACCGCGGGCCGTTCGGTGTCCGCAACCGCAGCCGGCCCACCCGGAACGTGCGCCGGACCTCGCGACGTCCCATCCGACCAGATACCAGCGGCCTCGGCTGTGCGCGAGCCGGTGCGGCTCGACCTCGCGGCGGCCGGCCGGCCCGTCGTGGCCGGCGTAGTCGAAGCGGAGCCGCTCGTGGTCGCGGGAGGCGCGCCATCGCGGTAAGCACGGCTACCGGACGGCATTGCCGGTGTGTTTCGGCGGCCCATTTCCGGCCCAAATCGCGGGGCGTAAACAGGGGTGTCCGGAATCGGACAGCGTTACGCCAGAAAAACATAGCAAAGCAGGAGAAGCGCCTCAGGCGCCTTATGCGTCACAATGAGCTTCATGCTCGGCACTCCGTCCCTTATCCAGGTCGGAGCGTTCGTCGCGCCCTGACGGCGCGCAGGGCCACCCGGTCAAGAATCCGCGGGATCGAGGTTTGCGCATGGCCACCGAAATCACGTCGCCTGCGAGCGGCACGCTGGCACCCGGCATCAACGGCCGATACCACAAAATCGCCCTTAACACCTTCATGTTCATCGTGCTGGCCCACTGGGCGGAACACGTCGCCCAGGCGGTCCAGATCTACGCCCTCGGCTGGAAGCTCCCGGACGCGCGGGGCGTCCTCGGCGTGCCGTTCCCGTGGCTCGTGACCTCCGAGTGGATGCACTACGGTTACGCGCTGATCATGCTGATCGGCCTCATCGCGCTGCGCAAGGGTTTCGTCGGCCGGTCCCGCACCTGGTGGACCATCTCCCTCGGCATCCAGGTGTGGCACCACTTCGAGCACCTGATCCTGCTCATCCAGAAGCTGTCCGGCGTCTACCTGGCCGGCAAGCCGGTGCCCACCAGCATCCTGCAGCTGATCATCCCGAGGGTCGAGCTGCACCTGTTCTACAATGCCGTGGTGTTCGCGCCGATGCTGGTCGCGGTGATTCTTCACCTGCGCCCGCGTCCGGAGGAGCGGGCCGAGATGCGCTGCACCTGCGCCACGCCCGTGGGCGCGGCGGCCTGATGACACCATGACCGACGAGGCACACGACTTCGCCTTGGACCGCGAGCGCCCCCGGCGCCCGCGGTCCCCGGCGTTCACCGCCGCCCTGGCGCTCGTCGCCGTCTTCCTGCTGTACCTCGCGGTGCCCAACATCGGCCCGACGGTGCGCGCGGCCAGGGCCGACGGCGTGCCGGGGGTGTTCACCGCCCGCGAGCTGTACTGCATCCAGCACCCCGGGCACGAGAGCTGCACGTGGAGCGGCGACTTCCGGGCCGACGACGGCAGCGTGCGGCGGGCCGACGTCGCCATGTACGGCGCGGACCGCGAGATGCTCCACCAGGGTCAGCGGACCCAGGCGTTCGACGTCGGCCGGACCAACCAGGTCTACGGCCCCGGCGGCTCCAGCGAATGGGTCTTCACGTTCTCGCTGCTGCTCATCGGCGTCGCGCTGCTGGCGTACCTGTTCGTCCTGCCGCCACTGAGGGCCCGCCGCGCCCGTTCCCGCGACGGCGGCGGGGGTGTGCCATCGGTGGCGTGACCCCCCGCATCATGATCGTGGGGGACTCCATCAGCCACGGCGCCGAGGGCGACCAGACCTGGCGCCACCGGCTGTCGGAGCACCTCGGCGAGCGCGACGTCGTCGTCCGTTTCGTCGGCCCGTGGACCGGCACCTGCGTGCTCCCGGAACCGGCCGCGGGGGAGCTCGCCCAGTTCGCATCCGGCGTGCACACGCGGCCAGGCCGCTACCCCCGGGGCGGCGGCTTCGGCGACGGCCTCCACTACGCCCGCTGGGGCCGCACGCTGAACGAGGCGAAGACCGGCATCGCCGGCGCCGTGGCGTCCTGCCGCCCCGACCACCTCATGGTCGCCCTCGGCTTCAACGACCTCGCCTGGGGCGTCTCCGGCCCCGCGGGCCTGCTGGCGGACCTGGAGACCTTCGTACGGCGCGCCAGGCAAGCCCGTCCCCGGCTACGCTTCCTCGTCGCCGACGTCGTGCGGCGCACCCCGCTGGCGGCCCACCCCCACCTCGGCGCCCTCATCACCGCCTACAACCGCGCACTGCCCGCGGCCTTCGCCGCGATGTCCACCCCGGACTCCCCGATCACCCCGGTATGCCTGTCCCGGCTGTACGACCCCTACAGCGACGCCTACGACGGCCTGCACCCCAACCCCATCGGCGAGCTCAAGATCGCCGGAGCCTTCGCCGAGGCCTTCCTCGCCACGCGGGACGAGGCCGGCGCGCGGGGGCGTCCCGCCGAGAACGCGGTGGCACGGCTTCAGCGGGCACGCTCGACCCGGGCTTCGTCCCAGACCGGTTCGCTGCTCTCGTAAACGGTTCCGTCGGCACCGAAGACGAGGTAACGGTCGAAGTCGGCGGCGAACCAGCGGTCATGGGTGACCGCCACCACGGTGCCGGCGAAGGACGCCAGGCCCTGCTGCAGGGCCTCGGCACTGGCGAGATCGAGATTGTCGGTCGGCTCGTCGAGCAGCAGCAGCGTCGCACCCGACAGTTCCAGCAGCAGGATCTGCAGCCGGGCCTGCTGCCCGCCGGACAGGGTCTCGAACGGCTGCTCGGCGGCCGGTGCGAGTTCGTAGCGGGCGAGCGCGGCCATGGCTTCGTTCAACGTGAGAGCATGCCTGGACGTCACCAGCTCGGCGGGGGTGCGGCGGTGCAGGTCGGGCCTGGCGTGGGTCTGCACGAAGTGGCCGGGCACGACCCGGGCGCCCAGCCGTACGGACCCGCTGTGGCGTACCGAGGGCACCGCGCCGTCCGCCGCTTCGGCGAGCACTCGCAGAAAGTGAGATTTGCCTGAGCCGTTGGAGCCAAGGACGCCCACGCGTTCGCCGTACCAGATCTCAGCGTCGAAGGGCCGCATCAGACCGGTGAGTTCCAGGGCTTCGCAGATGACGGCGCGTTTGCCGGTCCGTCCGCCGCGCAGCCGCATCCGGACGTTCTGCCGTCTGGGCGGGCGCTCGGGCGGGCCCGCCTCCTCGAACCGCGCCAGCCGCGTGCGGGCGGACCGGTAGGCGGAGGCGACGGCGTCGTTGTTGGCCGCTGTCTGCCGGAGGGTCTGCACCAGGCGCCTGAGCTTGGCGTGTTCCTCGTCCCAGCGGCGGCGCCGTTCCTCCAGCCGGTCGATGCGGTTCTGGCGGCCCTGAGCGTAGGTGGCGAAGCCCGCGCCGTGGACCCAGACGCCGCGCGACTCCACGGTCACGATGCGGTCGGTGGCGTCGGCCAGCAACTGCCGGTCGTGGGAGACCAGCAGCACGGTCTTGGATGTGGCGCGCAACTGATCTTCCAGCCACAGCTTGGCGGGCACGTCGAGGTAGTTGTCCGGCTCGTCCAGCAGCAGGAGCTGATCCGGCCCGCGCAACAGGGCTTCCAGGACGACGCGCTTCTGCTCGCCGCCCGACAGGGTGCTCACCGGCCGCTCCCGGACCGCGTCGTACGGCAGGCCCAGGGCCGCTGTCGCGCAGGTGTCCCACACGACCTCCATGTCGTAGCCGCCGGCGTCGGCGTAGTCGCTGATCGCTTGCGCATAGGCCAGTTGCGTGGTCTCGTCGTCGCGTTCCGCCAGCGCCGACTCCGCCCGCTCCAGGTCCGCGGCGGTGGCGCGGACCCGGTCGGGGGCCGTCGACAGGAGCAGATCATGCAAGGTCCGGTCGTCGCGGACGCTGCCGATGAACTGCCGCATCACCCCCAGCCCGCCCGAGCAGACCACCCGGCCGTCTGCCGGTCGCAGATCTCCTGCGATCAGTCGCAGCAGAGTGGTCTTGCCCGCGCCGTTCGGCCCCACCAGCCCGGCCTTGACGCCGTCGCCGATGCGGAACGACACCTCGTGAAGAAGGAGCCGCCCGTCCGGCAGCACGTAGGTGAGACGGTCGACCTCGACATGTCCCGCCACTGTGGTCCTCTTCCGCCGATCGAGATCTCGCACCAGTGGACCGCTGTTCGAGCACCGGATCGTTGATCCGGTCCACGAACACCATACTAGACTCGCCCGTGCGAGGACGAGGAGGACCGCATTGGGAACGAGGCAGTCAGGATCGGCGGGAGACGTGTGGCTGCGGCCGCCCGCGCGGCCGGCGCGTGAAGCGCCGCCGCTCAGCCGGGACCGGATCGTGGAGGAGGCCATAGCGCTCCTCGATGAGGAAGGCGCCGGCTGGCTGACCATGCGGCGGCTCGCGGAGCGCCTCGGCACCGGGTCCACAACGCTGTACTGGCACGTGAAAACCAAGGACGATGTCCTCGACCTCGCCCTCGACGCCATCTTCGCGGCGGTCGAGATCCCCCGCGTCGACAGCCAGGGCTGGCGTGCCGCCATCACCGCGCTGATCGGCGGATGGCATGCCGTCCTGCTGGAACATCCCTGGTCGGCGGCGCTTCTCGGCCGTCCGATGCTGGGCCCCAATGTGCTCGCCCGCAGCGAGTTCCTGTACGCCACCCTCCTGAAGGCCGGGGTCGCCGAGCCCCACCTGACCGCCGCCGCGTACAGCTTGTCCAACTACGTCATCGGTTCCGCGCTCATGCAGGCGACCTGGACGGCCGGGGATGAGCCGGCCACGCGAGCCGCCGCCGCTCGCGATCACTTCCGCGCCAACCACGACCGGTACCCCGTACTCGCCACCCATGGCCCCCTCGTCGTGGACAGCGACTGGGACACCAGCTTCGCCTTCGGCCTCACCTGGCTCCTCGACGGCATCGAAGCCATCTGCCGGGCGCCTTAGTCCGCGAGGCCCGTGAGGAGGGAGACCAGGCGGTCGGGGGCCGAGATCATGGGCCAGTGGCCGGTGTCGAGGCTGTGGAAGTGCCAGGTGGGGGAGTGGCGGAGGGCGGTGACGTCGGGGGCGACGCGGCCGTCGTAGTGGTCCTTCTCGCAGACGACGTAGGTGGCGTGTTGCCGGTCCAGGGGGCGGGTGAGCACGGCGGGCTCGGAGAGGGTGTGGCCGGGGTGGCCGACGAAGCGCTCCACCAGCCACGCGGCCTGGAGGGGGGAGAGGTCCTGGCCCTCGGCGACCACCGTGACGTCAGGCACGGGCCAGCGGCCGCCGTTCTCGGCGATGAGGCGCAGCTCGGCGGCGCGCTGACGCTCGGGGAAGGCGTGCAGCATCGACAGGCCGTCGTGCGGCAGGAACGCCTCCACGAACACTGTGTGCGCCACGCGGTCCGGGAGGCGGTCGGCGACCTGGCCCGCGACGATGCCGGCATAACTGTGCGCCACGACGACGACGTCGCGCAGGTCCTCCTTCTCCAGCACGGAGACCACGTCGTCCACGTGGGTGGCCAGGCCGACGCCGGACACGTCGGCGTCCGGGCCGGCCAGCCCCGACAGGGTGACCGCCCGTGCCTGATGACCGAGGGCACGCAGGCCCCGGGCCACCGGTTCCCAGCCCCAGGCGCCCATCCACGCGCCGGGGACCAGGATGTACTGTCTTTTCACGGCGGGTCCGCTTCCTCTCCTTAACAGGACTGCCCAGAACAATACGAAAGAACACCTGTTAACAGCGCCTTTAGCCATAAGCGTTAACCATGGCTTCAGTGCCACTCCGGCCGTGACTTTCGGTAACATTCAACAGTCGCTTACACACCAGGTCAACATGGATGTCACGCCGCGATGCCGACGGCGGTGAATGGCATGCGGGCGACGTCCCCGACCTCGGATTCCATGACGGGCACCGGCCCGTCGCCGGTGATGGTGGCGATCATTCCGGCGTACCCGGGCCCCGGGTCGAGGGGGCGCAGCCGCACCTGGTCCACCGGGATGTCGAGCGGCCATTCCAGCAGCGCGGGCGGCTGGTGCGGGTGGCTGACGTGCACGTGCCGGGGCGGCACGCGCAGGCCGTGCCCGGTGGCCTTCAGCACGGCCTCCTTGATCACCCACATGCGGGTGAAGGCGGCGTGCTGGTGCTGCTCGGGCAGCGAGCGCACGATGTCCTGCTCGGCCGGGGTGAGCGCCGAGCGGATCAGCTCGTTCACCGGGGCGTCCGGGACCTGCTCGACGTCCACGCCGATCGGCCCCGCGGTGCTCAGCGCCACCGCGATGCGGTCGCCCGAGTGGGACACCGAGGCGTGCAGCGGGCCGGCGGGGTGCACGATGTGCGGCTTGCCGTGCGGTTTGCCGCAGTCGGGGCACCGCCGGTCGATGTGCACCTGGTGCGGGGCGAGGTCCAGGTGCGCCGCCGCGGTCATGCGCAGCAGCAGGCAGGCGGTGAGGAAGCGCCGCCGGTCGGCGTCGCGGTGGAAGCGCAGGGCGCGCTCCAGCTCGGGCGGGCTGAGCACACCGGAGACGGTGTCCGCCGGCGGTTGCTGCGGCCTGGCCCACCAGACGCGGCTGTGCCCGTCCGGGACGAGGGCGGTGGTCACGGTGCCTCCCTTCCTGGCCCGCCGCGGTGCGCCGGGTGACGGCGCGCGGTGCGCGGCGGCCGGGGTGGAAATCGGCGCGGAGGAAATGCTCACGGGACGGTGGAATTCGACGGTGGACGCGGTGGATTCATGGGATTCGTGCATTTCGTAATCTCGCCGGCTCGTGGTTCTTTTCGAGTACGCAAGGTCCACTGTGCGCCGCACGGACCGCACGAGCCATGAGATGGGGAGGCAGCATGCTGCGCCGGGCTGTCAGCTTCCTGCCAGCCCGGTCACGAGAGAAAAAGGATCAGCCGGAGTCGGCGTCGAAATGAAGTTCCGAGGTGACCCGGTACCGGTCGCCGCGGTAGATGGAGCGCACGAATTCCACGATGCGCCCGGCCGCGTCCCGGGTGGTGCGTTCCACGCCGAGCGCGGGGAAGTGCTGCGGCACGTGCAGCAGCTCGGCCTCGGTCTCGTCGGTGACCGTGGCCTCCATGGTCTGGACGGCGCTGCGCACGTCCACGCCGAACCGCTCGCGCAGCAGCCGGTAGAACGACCCCGACTCCATGTCGGCCGGCACGAGGCCCTCCACCAGGGCGTGCGGGAGCTGGATGCGCTCGATGGCCATCGGCTCGTCGTCCACGATGCGCAGGCGCACGACGCGCAGCACGAGGTCGGCGGGGGAGAGCTGGAGGCGGGTGGCGAGCTGCGGGCCCGCGGTCGCCGGGCCGAACTCCAGCACCCGGCTCAGCCAGTGACCCTCGGCGGGCGGGGCGTAGAACGAGCCGCCCGGCGTGGCCGACAACGCCTGGGTGACCCGCTGCGGGCCGGTGAAGGTGCCGCGCCCGTGCTCGCGCACCAGCAGGCCGGACCGCACCAGGTCCTCGATCGCCGCGCGCAGCGTGGGCCGTGACACGCCCAGCTCCTTGCACAGGTCGCGCTCGGACGGGATGGCCTCGCCCGGCCGCTTGTCGGCGATGAAGTCGAGCAGGAAGTCGCGCACACGATCGCGCTTGAGCCCGGCCCGCATGTTCAGAGTCACACCGTGACCTTACCAGCGACTTACCACTGTGGCCGGGGGATGCCGGAGATTGCCGGAGGGAAGGGTCTTGACGGGCCAACTGGTAAGGACCACTCTAGCTGCATCCGGGGGATTTGCTTACCAATAACTGACCAGTGGGAGTCCCTGTGAGGTATCGCCTTCTCGCCGCGACGGGAGTACTGGCGCTCGCCGCCGGCCTGAGCGGATGCGGATCCTCCGAACCGTCCCCCGGCGCGTCCGGGTCCGCCGCCCCGGAGAAGCTCACCGTCTGGATCATGCGCGACAGCATGTCCGACGCGCTCCTCGGCCGCTTCGAGTCGGGGTTCGAGGCGTCGCACCCCGGCGTCGCCCTCGACATCCAGATCCAGGAGTGGGACGGCATCGGCCAGAAGGTCACCAGCGGCCTGGCCAGCAACGACGCCCCCGACGTCATCGAGGTCGGCAACACCCAGGTCGCCGAGTACGCCGCGAGCGGCGGGGTGAAGGACCTCAGCGACAAGGTCGCCGACCTCGGCGGCGCCGACTGGCTGCCCGGCCTCGCCGAGCCCGGCAAGATCGACGGCCGTCAGTACGGCATCCCGTGGTACGCCGCCAACCGCGTCGTGATCTACAACAAGGACCTGTTCGCCAAGGCCGGCGTCGGCGGGCCGCCGAAGACCCGCGAGGAGTGGCTGGACGTCACCGCCAAGCTCAACAAGGGCGGATACCAGGGCATCTACCTGGCCGGGCAGAACTGGTACACCCTCGCCGGGTTCATCTGGGACGAGGGCGGGGACCTCGCCGTCAAGGAGGGCGAGGCGTGGCGGGGCACGCTCGACACCCCGCAGGCCCTCGCCGGCATGGACTTCTACACGCGGCTCCAGGCCCTCGGCAAGGGCCCCAAGGACTCCGACGAGGCCCGCCCGCCGCAGGCCGACGTGTTCGCCAAGGGCGACGTCGCGCAGCTCATCTCCACGCCCGGCGGCGCCGTCGCCATCGAGAAGGCCAACCCCGGCCTCGCCGGCAAGCTGGGCTTCTTCCCCATCCCCGGCAAGACGGCCGGCGAGCCCGGCGCGGTGTTCACCGGCGGCTCCGACCTGATCATCCCCGAGGCGTCCAAGCACCACGACAGCGCGTACGAGGTGGTCAAGGCCCTGGCCGGCGAGCAGTTCCAGCTCGACATGGCCAAGGAGATGAGCTACGTCCCGAACCGCGTCTCGCTGGGCGGCGTCCTGGACGGCGACGAGGGCACCGCGGCGATGGCCGCAGGCGCCGCCAACGGCCACGCCACCCCGAACTCCGCCAACTGGGCCGCGGTCGAGGCCAGGAACGTCATCAAGGAGTACATGACCAAGGCCCTCACCGGCGCGGACGCCGCCGCCGAGGCCCGCGCGGCGTCGCAGGTCATCACCTCCATCCTCAACACCAAGTCCTGACGCCCCGCCTTGGAGGAGAGCCGTGACCGTATCGCCTCCGGTGCCGGGCCCCCGGCGTGGCCCGGGCGCGCCGGCGTCACCGCCGGCCGGGGAGAGGACCGCACCGGCGAGGGACGGCCGGGGTGCGGCCGGGGGGCCCGCCGTCCCCGCCCCGGGCAGGGGACGGGGACGGCGGGGCGGGGCCTGGTGGCCGTACCTGCTGATCGCACCGACGGTGGCGGGGGCGTTGTTCCTGCTGGTGTACCCGGTGGCGCGCAGCGTGGTCATCTCGCTCCAGCACTTCAGGACGGGCGAGCTGATCCGGGGCGGCGCGGCGTTCGTCGGGCTGGAGAACTACCGCGAGCTGCTCGGGGACGCGGAGTTCTGGGAGGTGGTGCGGCGGACGGCCGTCTGGACGGCGGTCAACGTGGTGCTGATCATGGTGATCTCCACGCTGGTGGCGCTCATGGCGGCCCGCCTCGGACGGCGCACGCGGCTCGCCGTGCTCGGCGGGCTGGTGCTCACCTGGGCGACGCCCGTGCTGGCGGCCACCACGATCTTCCAGTGGCTGTTCCAGTCCCGGCTCGGGGTGGTCAACTGGCTGCTGGTGCGGCTCGGTCTCGACGGCTTCACGGACTACCCGTGGTTCGCCGACGGCACCTCGACGTTCGCCATCCTGGTCATGCTGGTCGTCTGGCAGTCGGTGCCGTTCGCCGCGCTCACCCTGTACGCGGGGCTCACCACGATCCCGGCCGAGCTGGAGGAGTCCGCGAGGATCGACGGCGCCGGCGGCCGTCAGGTGTTCACCGCCGTCACCTTCCCCATCCTGCGCCCCCTGTTCGGCCTGATCACCTCGCTGGAGGTGATCTGGGTGTTCAAGTGCTTCGCCCAGATCTGGGCCGTCAGCAAGGGCGGCCCGGACGGCGCCACCACCACCCTGCCCGTGTACGCGTTCCAGGTCGCCCAGTCCCTGCACAAGTACGACCTCGGCGCCGCCGTCTCCACCCTCACGGTGCTGATCCTCGTCGTCGCCCTGCTCGCCCACCTGCGCCGCGTCCACCGCCACGAGGGCGAGGAAGGAGAGGCCCGATGACCTCCGCACGACGACCCGGCGCGCTCGCGCGGCCCGTCCGCCGCGGCGCCCTGTACCTGGCGGCGCTCGGGGTGCTGGCCGTCTCGGTGTTCCCCGTCTACTGGATGGCGGTGACCGCGTTCACCCCCACCGCCGGCATCCAGTCGGAGACACCGAGCTTCTGGCCGGCCCACCCCACCCTTCAGCACTTCGCGACCGCAGTGAACGCCGACGGGTTCTGGCAGTTCTGGCGCAACAGCCTGCTCGTCACCGTGTCCGCGGTGCTGCTCTCGCTGGTGGTCGCGCTGCTCGCCGCGTTCGCGGTGGCGCGGCTGCGCTGGCGGGGGCGGCGGGCGTTCGTGCTGATGGTGTTCATCGCGCAGATGGCGCCCTGGGAGGCGCTGCTGATCTCGATGTTCGTCATCGCCAGGGACACCGGCATGCTCGACAAGCTCTCCATGCTGAGCCTGCTGTACTTCATGGCCACGCTGCCGTTCACCATCGTGACCCTGCGCGGCTTCCTCGCGGCGATCCCGCCGGAGCTCGAGGAGGCCGCGATGACGGACGGCGCCGGCCGCCCCGCCGCGTTCCGCCGGGTGGTGCTGCCGCTGCTCGCCCCCGGGCTGATGTCCACCTCGCTGTTCGGCTTCATCACCGCGTGGAACGAGTTCGCCTTCGCCAACGCGCTGATCATCAAGAACCAGGACGACCGCACGCTGCCGGTGTGGTTGTCGTCGTTCTCCAACATCTTCGGCACCGACTGGGGGGCCACCATGGCGGCGGCCACCCTGTTCATGCTGCCCGTGCTGCTGATCTTCCTCGTCCTGCAGCGCCGGGTCGCCACCGGCATGATCACCGGCGCCGTCAAAGGCTGACCCCACCCGTCCTCGTCGAGCCCAGCGCACCGCCCCGGGCCCGTCCCGGCGTGCGCGGAAAGGGAGAACCAACGTGATCATTCCGCGGCCACGCGAACTGGCCGTCCTCGGGGGCACCGTCGCGTTCCACCCGGATCTGGTGCGGTACGCCGCACGCGATCCCGGACTCGGAGAGGAGGGATACCGCCTCGACGTCGGCCCCGCGGGCATCGAGCTCACCGCGGGCGGCCGTGCCGGGTGCTTCTACGGGCTGCGGACCCTGGCGCAGTTCGGCGCCGCCGTGCCGTACGGCACCGTCGAGGACCGGCCCCGGTTCGGCTGGCGCGGCGTGATGCTGGACGTCGCACGGCACTTCATGCCGAAGACGTTCGTGTTGCGCCTCATCGACCTGCTGGCCGAGCACAAGCTCAACGTCCTGCACCTGCACCTCACCGACGACCAGGGCTGGCGCCTCTCGATCGAGCGCTACCCGCGGCTGACCGAGGTCGGCGCGCGGCGCGGCGGCCCGCAGGCGTTCTACACCCGCGACGACGTCCGCGAGATCGTGGCCTACGCGGCCGAGCGGTTCGTCACCGTGGTCCCGGAGATCGAGATGCCGGGGCACGCCCAGGCCGCCATCGCCGCCTACCCCGAGCTCGGCAACGAGCCGTCCCGCCGGCTGGAGGTCTGGTCGCGGTGGGGCATCAGCGAGCACGTGCTCAACCTGGAGGAGCCGACCGTACGGTTCTGCCAGGACGTGCTCGACGAGGTGGCCGAGCTGTTCCCGAGCACCTACATCCACGTCGGCGGCGACGAGTGCCCGCCCGCCGAGTGGGAGGCCAGCCCCCGGGCACGCCGCAGGCTCGCCGAGCTCGGGCTGTCCGGGCCGTCGGAGGCGTGCGGCTGGTTCATCGGCCGCATGGCCGAGCACCTCGAAGGGCTCGGCCGCAAGCTGGTCTGCTGGGACGAGCCGGACCGCGCCCCGACGCCCGGCACCACCGTCATGGTGTGGCGGGACGAGGAGGCCCTGCCGGACCGCACCGACATCATCCTCGCCCCCTACACCCGCACCTACCTCGACTACTACCCCTCCGACGCGCCCGGCCAGCCCCGCGCGCAGCCCGGGGTGGTCTCGCTGGCCGACGCCTACGGCTTCCGCCCCGACCCCGGGGTGCGCGGCGTGCAGTGCCAGTTGTGGACCGAGTACATGCCGACGCCCGAGCGGGTGGAGTACATGGCCTTCCCCCGCCTCTGCGCGTTCGCCGAGGTCGCCTGGGGCACCCCCGGCGACTACCCCGACTTCCTCCGGCGGCTCGACCCGCACCTGGCCCGCCTGACCGCCCAGGGCGTGCACGTCGGCCCGCTCGTCCCCTAGCAGCCGCCCGCGGCTCCCCGCCGCGCGGCGCACCACGAAAGGAACGACAGTGCGCAGGAAACTGTTGATCGGCGGGCTGGTGTCCGCCCTGCTCGCGGCCCTGGCCGCCGTGATCGCCGCCGGGCCGGCCGGCGCCGCGGTCTCGCTGCGGCTCCAGTACAAGACCAGCGCCACCGGGGCCACCGCCGACCAGGTGGAGCCGTGGTTCAACCTGATCAGCACCGGCACGACGGCGGCGCCGCTGTCCGGCATCAAGATCCGCTACTACTTCAAGGCCGACTCCTCCACCCAGCAGTACCGCTTCGCGTGCTCCTGGGCGGTGGTGTCCTGCTCCACGGTGACCGGCACGTTCGGCACCATCACGCCGGGCACGGCCACCGCCGACCGGTACCTGGAGGTGGGCTTCACCTCCGGCACGCTCGCCGCCGGGGCGCAGACCGGCGACATGCAGCTCCGTTTCCACCGGGCGGACTGGCAGCGGATCACGCAGAGCGACGACTACTCGTTCGGCGCGGCCCGCACCACGTACGCGGACTGGACCAAGGTGACCGTCCACCAGAACGGCACCCTGCTGTGGGGCACCGCGCCCACCGGCGGCGGCCCCACGGTCACGCCGACGGTCACGCCCACCGGCGGCGGCAACGCGGGCGTGGTGTTCGACGACTTCACCTACACGAGCGCCGACGACCCGAACATCGCCTCGCACCGGTGGACGGTCCGCACCAACTCCGGCGGTCCCGGCGTGCCCGGGGCGAGCTGGCCGAAGAACAACGTCAGCTTCCCCTCCATCGCCACCGGCAACCAGGCGCTCCAGTTGCGCGCCGTCAGCGACGGCACGTCCGGCGGCACGCAGCAGGCCGAGTTCCTGCACCAGCGCAAGTTCCTCGAAGGCACCTACGCCGCCCGGGTGAAGTTCTCCGACGCGCCCGTCAGCGGCCCCGACGGCGACCACATCGTGCAGACGTTCTTCACCATCACGCCGCTGGCCGCCGACCTCGACCCCGGCTACAGCGAGCAGGACTTCGAGTATCTGCCGAACGGCGGCTGGGGTGAGCCGTCCGCCATCATGTACGCCACGTCCTGGGAGACCTACCGCAACGACCCGTGGCTGGCGGTCAACGTGCACAACGAGGTGCGGGCCGGCTACGACGGCTGGCACGACCTGGTGCTGCAGGTGTCGGGCGGCACCATCAGGTACTACATCGACGGCGCGCTGTTCGCCGAGCACGGCGGGGACTACTACCCGGAGACCGTGCAGTCGGTGAACTTCAACCTGTGGTTCATCAGCGGCGGCCTGGTGGGCAGCTCCACGCAGCGGGCCTACCACCAGCAGGTCGACTGGTTCTACCACGCCAAGAACGAGGTGGTGTCCCCGGCTCAGGTGCTGAGCCGCGTCAACGCCTACCGCGCCTCCTCGACCCGCTGGGTGGACACCGTCCCGGCGCCCTGACCCCTTCCCCGCCCCCCCTTTCCGGTCGAGCCGATCCCCTTCCGGAAGAGGCCACGGCCCGCACGGCGACCGCCGCGCGGGCCGCGGGCGGGTGCCCGGTATCGTCCGTAGAACGGAGGGGAACAACAGCGTGGCGCGGCCCGGCGGGGCCGGCCACAGGAGAGGGGGACCGATGCGGCAGCTCAGCGCGCTCGACGCGCAGTTCCTCCACTTCGAGACCGAGACCAACGTCGCCAACGTCGCCGGGTTGTCCATCCTGGACGGGCCGCTCGGCCGCGAGGAGCTCGTCGCGCTGGTGGAGGAGCGGGCCCACCTGGTGGAGCCGCTGCGCCGGCGGCTGGTCAACGTCCCGTTCGGGCTCGACCACCCCTACTGGGCCGAGGACGACGACATCGACCTCGACTACCACGTGCGCGAGCTGGCCCTGCCCGCCCCGGGCAACGACACGCAGCTCGGCGAGCAGGTGGCCCGGCTGCACGCCCGCAGGCTGGACCGGCGGCGCCCGCTGTGGGAGATGTACCTGATCCACGGCCTTGAGGGCGGCCGCACCGCCCTCTACACCAAGATCCACCACGCGGCCATCGACGGCATGTACGGCGCGGGGGCGCTCGCCGCGCTGATGGACCTCTCGCCGGCACCCGAGCCGCTCGCCGTCGGGCAGAGCCGCGCCCCGCACCCCGACCGGGCCCCCGAGACGGCCGAGATGCTGCTGCGCACCGCGGGGCGGCTCCTCGCCAACCCCGCCCACCTGCTGCGCTTCCTCGCCGAGGCGATGCCCCGGCTGGACGAGATCCCCGTCGTCTCGCTGCTG
This sequence comes from Sphaerisporangium sp. B11E5, assembly GCF_039871875.1. Classification (NCBI taxonomy): domain Bacteria; kingdom Bacillati; phylum Actinomycetota; class Actinomycetes; order Streptosporangiales; family Streptosporangiaceae; genus Sphaerisporangium; species Sphaerisporangium sp. B11E5. The sequence goes on from NZ_JBDPMD010000051.1 coordinate 29,061, forward strand.
CCCGGCGCCGGGCCGGTGTCGCGGGCCACGCGGTGGCTGACCCGCAAGCTCGGCGGGGGAGTGGAGGTGCCCGAGCTGCCGCGGCTGACGGTGCCGCGCACGCCGTTCAACGCGCCGGTGTCCGCGCACCGCCGCTTCGCGTTCGTCGAGTTGTCCCTGGACGACGTCAAGCAGGTCAAGAAGGCGTTCGGGGTGACCGTCAACGACGTGGTGATGACGCTGGCGGCCACCGCGGTGCGGCGCTGGCTCGTCGACCACGACGCGCTGCCCGCCGAGCCGCTGGTGGCGGGGGTGCCGTTCTCCCTGCGCACCGCCGGGGGCGGGGACGCGCCCGGCAACCAGGTCACCCTCATGATCACGCCGCTGGACACCCGGACCGAGGACCCGGCCGAGCGGCTGCGCGCCGTGCACGAGTCGATGAGCCTGATCAAGGAGCGCTTCGCCCTCGCCCCGGCGCGCTGGCTGCGTCACCTGAGCGAGAGCATGCCCGCCGCGCTGACCGGCCTCGCCGACCGCGCGGCGTTCGGCCTGGTGGCCCAGACGTCCCCGCCGATCAACCTCATGGTGTCCAACGTGCCGGGGCCGCAGATCCCGCTGTACGTGTGCGGGCGGCGGCTGCTGGCCCAGTACCCGGTGTCGGTCGTCACCGACGCCAGCGGCGGCCTCAACATCACCGCGTTCTCCTACGACGGGCGCATCGCGATCGGCATCGTCTCGTGCCGCCTGCTCGTGCCCGACGTGTGGACCTTCACCGACTACTTCCGCGAGGCGCTGGACGAGCTGAGGACACTGCCGGCGCCCGGGTGACCGGCGTCAGCGGGCCTGGCCGCGGAGGATCTTGAGCCACAGGCGCTCCGCCAGGTGGTAGCGCATGCGGACCGTCTCGCGGGGCGGGGCGCCCGAGCCGTCGGAGCAGCGGATGTGGGCGCGCCCTCCGCCGACCACGAGGTAGTACACCCGCGTGCGGCAGGCGCAGGTCCAGCGCAGCACCCGGGGACGGCTCTCCACGTTCATCGGCGGGTGCCAGACGATCTCCTCGCAGTCCTCGCGCGGGCGCGGGACGTGCGGGCCGTGGTCGGCGTGGCCCGAGGTGGAGGTCAGCGCCGTCGCCCCGCGGTCGGCGAGGTCATCGGTGTCCGGCTCCGGATAGCTCGTTGCCATCCTCACCCCTTTAGTGGCTACGTCAATCGGTTGACATATACGACAATGGCGAGACGATAAGGTGCGTGTCAACCTGTTGACACGAGCTGGGACCCCCGGCAGATGGGACGGCACGCACTTGCCTGGTCACGCCTACGAGCATGTGGCCGCCGAACTGCGCGGCGCCATCCTCGGCGGCGAACTGCTCCCGGGCACCCGCCTGCCCCGCCACGCGGACCTCGCACAGCGGTACGGCGTCTCCGAGATCGTCATCCGCCAGGCCATCGACGAGCTGAAGAACGCCGGCCTCGTGGACACCCGCGGCCGCGGCGGCACCTGGGTCCGCGAACGCCCCGTGGTGCGCCGCGTCTCCTCCAGGCGCTACCAGGCCGACCTCGCCCCGCAGACCGAGCCGCGCACGTCCTTCACCGACGACCAGGGCATCGCGTGGTCGCAGTACCGCCTGGACCGCGCGTACCGCTGGATCGAGGCTGACGACCACCTGGCCGCGCTGTTCGGGGTGCGTCCCGGCACCCGTGTGCTGGAACGCCGCTTCGTCTTCTACGCCGCCGGCGTCCCGTGCCAGATGTCGCGCCCCTTCCTGCTGGCCTCCGACGTGGAGGGCACCCCCGTGGCCGACCCCGGCAACGAGCCCTGGCCCGGCGGCACCATCAACCAGCTCCGCAGCCTGGGCATCGAGGTGGACGACATCACCGAGTCCGTCGGCACCCGGATGCCCACCCCCGAGGAGACCGCCACGCTCCAGCTCCGCCCCGGCGTCCCGGTCTTCGCCATCACCCGCCTGATGTACTCCGCCGGCCGCGTGGTGGAGGTGGCCGACCCCATCGTCATCCCGGGCGACCGCACCATCCTCGATTACCACGTCCCCCTCCATCCCCCCACCGCCTGACCTCACACCCTCCCGGCCCTCGCCGACTTCCTCACTCCCGGCGCCTCGCCGGGACAACGGGCACCATCCCTGCGAACGGGGTGAAGACGTGCACATCCCGGGCGGGCCGGATGAGAGCGGGGAACGTGGGAAGTCCTCGTTACGAGGCGCCGGCCGTCGCGAGGCCGGGTGAGGAGGCGGAGGTGATCGGATGAGGGCCGGGGGACCGGGGCGGCCGGTGCTGGTGGTGCTGCGCGGGCTCGGGCTCGGGGATCTGCTCACGGTGGTGCCGACGCTGCGGGGGTTGCGGCGGACCCACCCCGGGCATCGGGTCGTGCTCGCCGCGCCGGCCGCGCTGGCCGGCCTGCTGCCGCTGATCGGTGCGGTGGACGACCTGATCGACGTGTCGGGCACCGGCCCGGTCCCGTGTCGCGAACCGGACATCGCGGTCAACCTGCACGGTGCCGGTCCGCAGAGCACCTCGGCCCTCCTGCGGACCGGCCCCGGACGGCTGCTCACCCACGCCCATCCGCTGCTGCCCGGCGTCCCGGGCCCGCCGTGGGACCCCGGTGCGCACGAGGTGACCCGCTGGTGCGCCCTGCTCGCCTGGCACGGCATCCCGGCCGACCCCGCCGACCTGTTCCTGCCCGTCCCTCCCTCCTCCGCCGCGGGCCACGTCGTCGTCCACCCGGGTGCGGCGTACCCCTCCCGCCGCTGGCCGCCGGAACGGTTCGCTGAGGTCATAGCAGCCCTGACCCGTTCCGGCCATCGCGTGCTGATCACCGGTGGCCCCGCCGAACGCTCTCTTGCGGACAAGGTGGCCGCCCTGGCGCACGCCGCGGGTGCGCCGCCGCAAGCCGGGGCCGCAGCGGTACGGCCGGACGGCGTGCCCGTGCCGGGGGTGCAGGTCGTCGCAGGGGACACGGACGTGGCCGGGCTCGCCGGGCTGGTCGGGGCGGCGCGGCTGGTGATCTGCGGGGACACCGGTGTGGCGCACCTCGCCACAGCGCTCGGCACCCCCTCGGTCGTGCTCTTCGGCCCGGTCTCCCCCGCGCTGTGGGGCCCGCCCGCCGGCGCCCGTCACATCGCCCTGTGGGCCGGCCGCTCCGGCGACCCGCACGGCGACGCCCCCGATCAGGGGCTGCTGCGGATCGGTGTGAGCGACGTCGTCAACGCGGCCCTCGGCCTGCTGGCACGGGGAGAGGCGAACAGGCCGGCGGGCGAGCGCGTCACGATGACACCGTGCGAGGACGGGCCGCTGCTGGTGCGCGGTGCGTTCACCATCGAGACGCAGGACGGGCGGACCATCGACCCCGGCCGGTCCACGGTGGCGCTGTGCCGGTGCGGGCGCTCGGGCGTCAAGCCGTTCTGCGACGGCTCGCACAAGGCCACGGGGTTCCGGGCGCCGGGCGGGCCCGCCGAAGACGCCTGACCGGGTGGGCCGCCACCCGCAGCCGTCGCCCGTGGTACGGCACCCCGCCGCGCAGCCGGGCCGCCAGCGCCACCCAGGAGCACACGGCCCGTTCCAGCACCCAGACCGGCGCGAACAGCGAGCAGGTGGCGGGGAACACCCGCCGTCCCCCGTCCCGGCGGCGGCCGGCCTCCGCCAGCCCGGCCGTCGCCGCGGCGGCGAGGAGGATCGCCGCGACGGCCCGCCCCCGCCGCGGGCGGGCCGCCGCGGCGGCGAGGACGGGCAGCACGGCGAGGAAGAGCGCCATGCGCGCGGGCTGCGCCAGGTCGTCGTACGCCTGGCGCACGCGCTGGGACCAGAAGCGCCGCACGCCGGGCGGCAGGCGGCGGACGTACAGGTCGCCCGCCCGGCACTCCCGCCCGCCGTGCGCGCGGACCGTGCGGATCAGCTCCAGGTTCTCGAACAGCACGTCGCCGTCGTAACCGCCCATGCGCTCGAAGAACGACCTGCGTATCCCGAAGGTCCCGGGATAGTCCGCCCCGCAGGCCCTGTTCAGCAGCGTGCGGGCGGTGTCCCAGCGCGCGTGCCAGGGCATCGGGTCGAAGTGGTTCTGCGGCCGGACCAGATCGGCGCCCTCCAGCAGCGCGCGCAGGCGCGAGAGCCCCGCCGGGTCGTACCGCACGTCGTCGTCCGCGACGACGACGTACTCGGACCGGGCCCGGCGCAGCCCCGTGCGCACCCCGGCCACCTTGCCGTTCCCGCACCGCAGATCGGGGTCCGGACGCAGGTGGCGCACGAAACCACCCCAGAGCCGGGCGTGCCGGGCGAACACCGCGGGCGGTGACCCGTCCACCACGACGACGTCCACCCGCCGGCTCAGCCCGCGCAGGTAGGCGGTCAGCTCCGGCAGGCCGTCGCCGTCCCGCGCCCATCGCAGCGGCAGCACGTAGTCCACGCCGGTCAGCGCCCCGCCGGCACCGCGTGCGGCTCCCGCAGCGACGAGGCGCCCGAACGCCACCGGTCCATGACGTGCTCGGCGAACAGCCGGTCCAGCGTCAGGGCGCACGCCGCGCCGTAGAGCACCTCCCCGCCGGCCCCGGGGTCGCCCGCCGCGAACCGCCCGCACATGTCCCACACCGCGATCTGCTCGTGCACGGCGTCGGCCTGCACGTGCTCGTCGTAGTAGCGCCGGGCCGCCGCGCTCCCGCCGAGCAGCCTGCCGCGGTGGCGCCGGTGCAGCCCGAACATCGACATCGCGTTGTCCACCGCCAGCGTCACCGCCGGGACCCGGTCGGCGTAAGCGCCGTAGGCGTCGTCGAGGCCGAGGGCGCGCATGGTGCCGCGGAACAGCTCCGAGTGCATGCGCCCGGCCCGGCCGCCGCCGTACTCGTCCGCCTGGATCTCCACCAGCGCGGCCTTGACGGGCCCCCGCAGCCGCGGGATCGCCCACGTGTGCGGGTCGGCCTCCTTCAGATGGTAGAGCGACCGGTGCACGACGAACTCCCGGAACCGGTCGAGGCAGGCGTCCTTGTGCAGGTAGTCCGCCAGGGGCCACGGGCCGCCGCCGGGGACCATCTCGACGAGCAGCCGCGGCACGTCCCGCGCCGGCGCGGCGGGCGGCCGGGGGACGGCCGCGGCGAGGGCCCGCTCGAAACGGTCCTCCAGCCGTTCCCGCACCGCCAGCACCGAACGGTTCCACTCCCATCGCTCGTCGACCTCGTCGAACCCCTGGTAGTGCATCTCGTAGCAGGCGAACAGCGCCACCTGGACGTCCTCGTCGGCCACGCGCGGCTCGGCGGACGGTCCGGTGAGCGGCGGCGGGAGGCCGAAGGCGTGGGGCGGCCGGGCGAGCTCTCCGAACAGCCGTTCGCTGATCGGGCCTCTGGGTACGGGCAGCCGCATGGTGTCCCCCCGAGAACGCGACGCTCTCAGGCTAGGCCGCCGTCGCGAAGCGGGGGAACCGGGCGGTGGTAAAGCCCCGCACCTCGTTGCGGCAAAGCCCGTCCCGCGTCAGCCGCCGTGCGGAGCGGGGGTACACGGGCCGCCGGTGGGTAGGTGCGGCCCATGGCGGCACAGCGTGGCGGGCGGGTGCGGGTCCCGGTGATGTACCACCACTGGGCGGACATCACGTTCATCCACTGGCGGTACCCCGTCGACCTGATCCAGGGGATGCTGCCGGACGGGCTCACCGTGGACGCGTTCGACGGCTCGGCCTGGGTGGGCCTGACCCCCTTCCTCATGCGCGACGTCCGCGCCCCCGGGATCCCGGCGCTGCCCTGGTTGTCGCGTTTCCCCGAGACCAACGTCCGCACCTACGCCAGGGACGCGAAGGGCCGGACCGGCCTGTGGTTCCTGTCGCTGGACGCCGCCCTCCTGCCCGCCGTGCTGGCCGCCCGCGCGGCGTACCGGCTGCCCTACCACTGGGCCGCCATGTCCGTGACGGGCACCGCCACCCGGCGCGTCTACCGTTCCCGCCGTCACCGTTCCGGCGCCGCGGCCGCCCACTGCCACGCCGAGGTCGAACTCGGCGCCCCGCTGACCGCCCCCGGAGAGCTGGCCGAGTTCCTGACCGAGCGGTACCGCCTGTTCACCGTGATCGCCGGCAGGCTCGCCCACGCGGAGGTCGAGCATCCCTCCTGGCCCCTGCACCAGGCCCGTCTTCTCCGCCTGGACCAGACCCTCGTCCAGGCGGCGTCCCTGCCGGCCCCCGGCGGCGCGCCGCTCGTCCACGCATCCAGGGGCGTGCACGTCCAGGTGGGGCCGTGGTCCTTCCAGTGAGCCCGGACGGCCGCTCCTCTATCCGCCCAGATGGGCGCGGGCCTCGTCGATCGACCGCATGACGCCGGCGGCCTTCGCGTCCGTGGCGAGGCCGGCGGCCTCGTCCAGCAGCGCCGCGGCGTCGGCGGGGCGGTCGCCGGCGGAGGCGATGTAGGCGAGGCCGACGAGGTTGGCGGCGACACCGGGAAGGAAGCCAAAGCCCCGGCGCAGGCGCGACGACTCCTCAAGGTGGGCCCGCGCCGTGTCGAGGCGCCCGGCCGAATGCGCGGCGATGCCGAGATGGCGCAGGGCGTACGACATGGTGAGCTCGTCCCCGGCCTCGGTGGCGAGCACGAGGGACCGTTCGAGCAGCGGCACGGCGGCCCCGTCGTCCCTTCGCACCACCTGGTGGTACATGGCCGTCCAGAACAGGGCCTCACCCTCGCCCCGCACGTCCCCGAGCACGCGGTACAACTCGGCCGCCCGCTCGAACAGCGTCCGCTCACGCGGATCCTCGGGCCCGCCCGCCATGAAGCGCCCGTGCGCCACCCGTCCCCGCGCCAGCGCCAGATCGGCCTCCACGGCGTCGAGTACACGGTCGGCTTCCGTCAGCGCGCCGGGATCGCCGTCGAAGACGGCGCGTTCGTACAGGATCCTGGCGCGTTCGACCCGTTCGCTCATGGTGCTCCGTTCGCCGGCGGGATGGAGGGGAGAAGGGCCATGCGGGCGGCGCCGACGAGGCCGGCGTCGCGGCCGAGGGTGGCGGGGTCGACGCGGAGGCGGCGGACGTAGGGCAGGTGGGTGTGCTCCGCCACGGCGCGGCGCAGGGGGGCGAACAGGGTGTCGCCCGCGGCGGCGACGCCGCCGCCGACCACCACCTGGTCGAGGTCGCAGATCGCGGCGACCGAGACGATGCCCCGGGCCAGGGCGTCCATGCCGCGGGCGAACGCGGCGAGGGCCACCGGGTCCCCGGTGGACGCGGCGGCGGACAGCCCGCGGGCGTCCGCGCCGGACCAGCCGTTCTCGCGGGCCCAGCGGACCATCGACGGGCCGCTCGCGACGGTCTCCACGCAGCCTGTGGCGCCGCAGGGGCACAGGGCGCCGCCGGGGTCCACCACGATGTGGCCGATGTGGCCGGCGTTGCCGGTCGGGCCGGTGAAGGGGAGGCCGCCCAGGACGAGGCCGCCCCCGATGCCGGTGGAGACCACGATGCCGAGCATGCCGTCGCGGCCCTGACCGGCTCCCCGCCAGTGCTCGCCCGCGGCGGCGGCCACGGCGTCGCCCACCAGCCGTCTCGGCACGCCGGGCACCACCTCGGCCACCCGGGCGAGGATCGGGTAGTCACGCCACGCCGGGATGTTGACCGGGCTCACGGTCCCGGCCACCGGGTCCAGCGGCCCGGCCGACGCGACGGACACCGCCGCGGGCGGCGCGTCCCCGGCCACCTCGTGCAGCAGCCCCGCCAGCGCGTCGCCCACCACGGAGGCCGCCCCCGGCGGCGCGGCCGGGGTGGGCACCTCCTTGCGCCGCACCACCGTGCCGTCTTCGGCGACCAGCGCCGCGGCGAGTTTCGTGCCGCCGATGTCGGCGGCGAGGACGTGCGGGCTCATGGTTCTCTCTCACTGGACGGCGGGCGGGCGGGGCCGGAGGAAGCGCTCGTCACCGGGCGGGGCCGGTGGGCGCGGGCGTCCTTGGCCGGCGCTCGCTGAGGCTACTCGCAAACACGTCCAGTGGGCGATCACCTCCAGGTCCAGAGGTGCCGGCCTCCGGGGGCCGGCACCTCACAGCGTCCTCCAGAGCGATGGCTCAGGGGTCCGTTGACTCGGTGAATCTCATCGCCTTACGTTCGGATCGCCGCTCGCCGCGGGGGGACCGGGAAAGGGTGACCGTTGCGCATCACCGCCGTCGAATCCACCGAGCTGTTCACCGAGGCGGGCCAGGTCGTCCGCGTCCACGTCGAGGCCCCGCCGGGCGAGGTCGAGTACCGGGTCACCGGCGAAGGCGTCACCGGCGCGCTGCGTACCGCCGACCGTCCCGCCGAGGTGCCCGTCACGACGGCCGCCGCCCCGGGCACCCGGCTGCCGGTCGGGGTGACGGCGGGCGAGGCGGCCGCCGAGGCCGAACTGGTGGTGTCCGAGCCCGGGTGGACGGTCTGGATGGTGCCGCACTTCCACTACGACCCGGTGTGGTGGAACACCCAGGCCGCGTACACCGCCACCTGGGACGACGCGGGCGAGGAGGCGCAGCGTTACCGGGGGGACCGGCAGAACGCCGGGTTCGCCCTGATGCGGGAGCACCTGGAGACCGCGCGCCGCGACCCGGACTACAAGTTCGTGCTCGCCGAGGTCGACTACCTCAAGCCGTACTGGGACGCCTGCCCGCAGGACCGCGCCCACCTGCGCGCCCTGCTCGCCGAGGGCCGCGTGGAGCTGCTCGGCGGCACCTACAACGAGCCGAACACCAACCTCACCTCCGCCGAGTCGACGATCCGCAACATCGTGTACGGCGTGGGGTTCCAGCGCGACGTCATGGGGGGCGACCCGGCGACGGCGTGGCAGCTCGACGTGTTCGGCCACGACCCGCAGTTCCCCGGGATGATCGCCGACGCGGGCCTCACCTCCAGCTCCTGGGCCAGGGGGCCGTTCCACCAGTGGGGACCCATGATCACCGGGCGGAACCTGGCCAGGGACGGCTGGGGCGACCCGTCGTCCATGCAGTTCCCCGCCGAGTTCGAGTGGGTGTCGCCGTCCGGCAGGGGCGTGCTCACCCACTACATGCCCGCCCACTACAGCGCCGGCTGGTGGATGGACGGCGCGGCCGGCCTCGCCGCGGCCGAGGAGGCGGTGTACCAGCTCTTCGTGCGGCTGAAGAAGGTCGCCGCGACCCGCAACGTGCTGCTCCCCGCGGGCACCGACTACTCGCCGCCCAACAAGTGGGTCACCGCGATCCACCGCGACTGGAACGCCAGGTACGTCTCGCCGCGGTTCGTCTGCGGCCTGCCCCGGGAGTTCTTCGCGGCCGTGCGCGCCGGCCTGACGGCGCCGGTCCCGCAGACCCGCGACATGAACCCGGTGTACACCGGCAAGGACGTGTCGTACATCGACACCAAGCAGGCGCAACGCTCCGCGGAGTCCCTGGTGGCCGACGCGGAGAAGTTCGCCACCGTCGCCGCCGTGACCACCGGCGCCCCCTACCCGCACGCGGCGCTGGACAAGGCGTGGCGGCAACTGGTGTTCGGCGCCCACCACGACGCCATCACCGGCTCGGAGTCCGACCAGGTCTACCTCGACCTGCTCACCGGCTGGCGCGAGGCCCACGACATCGGGCGCGACGTGCTGACCCGCTCCCTCGGCGCGCTGACCGCCCGCGTGGACACCCGCGGCGACGGGGAGGCCGTCGTGGTGTGGAACCCGTCGTCGTGGCCGCGCACGGACCTCGTCCGGGTGCGGCTGCGGCCGGGGGCGGCCGGGATCCGGGTGACCGACCCGGGTGCGGGCGAGATGCCGGTGCTGCTGGAGAACCCCGAACACGGCCCGGACGGCACGCTCACCGCCGTCGACGTCGTGCTCGTGGCCCGGGACGTCCCGCCGCTCGGGTACCGCACCCTGCGCGCGGAGCCGGTGGCGGAGCCCGCGCCGTCCGCCGTCTGGGCCGCCGGGGAGGGCGCCGCCATCGCGAACGGCACCCACCTCGTGGAGGTGGACGCGGCGCGTGGCGGGTGCGTGTCGGTGTTCCGCGACCTCGCGCGCGACCGGGACCTGCTGCCGCCCGGGCGGGTGGGCAACGAGCTGCTGGTGTACGACGAGTACCCGGCGCACCCGAGCTTCGGCGAGGGGCCGTGGCACCTGGTGCCGAAGGGTCCCGCCCTCGGGTCCGCCGGCCTGCCCGCCACGTCCGTCACCAAGGAGACCTGCGTCCTCGGCGAGCGCCTCACCGTCACCGGCCGGGTCGGGCCGGTCCGGTACACCCAGCGCGTCACCCTGTGGCACGGCCTGGAGCGGGTGGACTGCGTCACCCGCGTGGACGAGTTCGACGGCGCCGACCGCCTGGTGCGGCTGCGCTGGCCCGCCCGCGTGCCCGGCGCGCTGCCCGTCAGCGAGGTCGGCGACGCCGTGGTGGGCCGCGGGTTCGGCCTCATCGACGTCGACTCCGGCGCGCACCCCTGGACGCTGGACAACCCCGCGGGCCACTGGTTCGCCCTGTCGTCCACGGCCCGCGTCGCCCTGCGGGACGAGACCGGCACCCCGGCCGGCGAGCGCGCCATCGGCATCGCCGAGATCATCGCGGCGGACCCCGGGGGAGAGGTGCGGGAGCTGGCCGTCGCGCTGGTACGCAAAGGCGTGACGGCGACGTGTTCCGCCGCCACCGCGCCCCGGTACGGCGACCTCGCGGTGGACTCCAACCTGCCGGACGTCCGCGTCGCGCTCGGCACGCCGGAGGACAACCCGTTCGTCGCGCGGGTGCTCGCCGCCGCGGGCCCCGAGTACACGGACCTGCTGCGGCGCCGCCTGGCCGAGGCGGGCCGGGCACGGGTGTGGGTGCCCGCCGCCGAGCCGCTGGAGAAGGTGTGGGTGCCGGGCGCTGACCTCACCGGCCCGCGCGCCCTGCCGGTGCTGGTCGTCGCGGGTGACGGCGCCGCCGCCGAGCTGGCCGCCGACCTGGACGACGCCGTCATCGAGGTGACCCACCCCGCCGGCCTGCCCGCGCTGACCGAGCCGTCGCTGGACGACTACACCGTCGGCCTGGTCAACCGCGGCGTGCCCGGCTTCGCGGTGGACTCCGGCGGCGCGCTGCACCTGTCCCTGCTCCGTTCCTGCACCGGCTGGCCGTCCGGCGTCTGGATCGACCCGCCGCGCCGCACCGCCCCCGACGGCTCGGCCTTCCAGCTACAGCACTGGACGCACAACTTCGAGTACTCCCTGGTCACCGCGCCCGGCGACTGGCGCGCGGCCCGTCTGGCCGAACACGGCCACGACGTGAACCACCCCCTGGCCGCGGTCGCCGCCACCGCCCACGACGGGCCGCTGCCCCCCGCCCGTTCCTTCGTCGCGGTGCAGCCCGGCGTGGTCCTGACGGCGCTCAAACCCGCCGGCAACCCCCTCGCCTCCGGGCGCCCCCCGGGCCCGGTGGACGCCGTGACCCTGCGCGTGTACGAGGCGACCGGGGCCGAGGTGACCGCGGCCATCCGCACCACCCTCCCCCTGGGGGCGGCACACCGCGCCGACCTGCTGGAACGCCCGCTTTCCCCGCTGCCCCCCGAAGGCCTGCCGCTCACCGGCATGGAGATCGCCACCCTCACCGCCCCCGTGACGGCCCCTCCGGAGGCGGCCGGGCCCGGCACGCCGCTCGGCCCCGAAGGGGAGCCGTACCAGCCCGTCCACACCCGGTACTGGCTGCACAACACCGGCCCCGCCCCCGCGGGCAACATGCCCGTCGCCGTCCACCTGTCCGTCACCGACCTGGACCTGCCCGGCCCGGCCGAGCCGTTCGTCACCGTGGCGTCCGGTCTGACCGAGGGCGAGGCGGCAGGCGTGGTCACCCTGCTCGCACCGGCCGGCTGGGACTGCGAACCCGCCGAACGCCCGTACGTGCTGCCACCCGGCGGCCACACCGCGTTCCCGGTGCGCGTGACCCCGCCCCCCGGCGCCGAGCCCGGCGTGTACTGGCTACGTGCCCGCGTCTCCCACGACGGCCAGACCTACGAGGACGTGACCCGCCTGCACATCGGCGGCCGCCACGACCCCACCCTGACCGTCACCCTGGAAACCCCACGGTTGCGCCTCACCCCCGGCGCCCCCGCCGTCCACGCCGAGGTCACCCTCCACTCCCCGGCCCGCACCGAGGTATCGGTCCAGGCCCAGCTCATCTCCCCCTGGCACACCTTCGACCTGGCCCCCCGCTGGAACACCGGCACCACCATCCCCCCCAAAGGCGAGACCCGCCTCCGTTTCCCTCTGAGCGCCCCTTCAGGCGCCCTCCCCGGCCGCTGGTGGGCCGTGGTGAAGCTGTCTTGCGCCGGCACCCTCCACTACACCGACCCCATCGACATCGAGGTCACCACATGACCGACCGCCTCACGGCCCCCACGGCAGACACGTCGGACATGGCGGGCATGGGGGACGCCGTGGAGGTGGGGGAGCATGTCGCCGCGTGGGTCGGCGGGCGTGTCGTCACGGTTGCCGAGGTGGACGCTCGGGAGGCGGCGCTACGCGGCGGTCCGATGGCCGCGCGCCTGCCGTCCCCCCGTAGCCCTGAGGGCCGTAACCTGCGCCGCTGGGTGGCGCAGGTCCTGGTGACCGAGGAACTGATCGCGCAGGAGGCCGCCGCCCTCGGCCTGACCGCCCCCGCTGCCCCGCCGGCCCCGCTCACCCTCCCGGACGCCCTCCGCGCCGGAGGGGTCGTGGCGGCCGTGGCCGCCTCCTCCTCACTGGCCCGCGCCGTACGGGAGGCCGTCACGGCCGGCACCATGGTGCCCGAGGAGGAGGTGCGGGGGTACTACGACCGCAACCCCGACAGGTTCACCCACCCGGAGACCCGCCACGTCAGCCGCCCGGACGGCACCTCCCTGGGCCCCGTGCGTCGCGGCGAGATGGCGGGCCCCCTGGAGGACGCCGTCTTCACCGCCGCCGAGGGCGACGTGGTCGGCCCCCTGGACGGCCCCGGCGGCCCGTGGACCCTGCGCGTGGACCGCGTGGACCCCGGCGGCACCCGCCCGTACGAGGACGTCAGGGACACCATCGCCGCCGAACTGACCGAAGCGGCCACCGTACGCGCCTTCACCACCCTGCTGGACCACCGCTACGCCGGACAGGTCCGCCTCCACCGCGGCTTCGAACACCCCGCCGACCCACGTCACCCCGACGCCACCCACCGCCATTGACCCCGTCACTCACGGGTTCTTCGTCGGGCGGGCCGCCGTGCGGGGCGCCGGTCTCGCCGTGCCTCGTCTCGCCGTGTCGGCGCGGGAGAGCGGGTGGTGGACGTTGCCGTCGCGGCTCTTTCCGGGCACGTGGGGGTGCGGGTCCGGTGTGTGGGTGGGGGAGGGGATGCCGGTGGTGGGGAAAGTGTCGGGCAACTTTTTCGTGGCGGGGGAACATCTGGGAGGGGGGCGGGGTTACATTCCTCGTGACCGGTGTGTCCGGTGTCCCCGGGCCTCACCTATTGCCTTCGCGGAATACCGTTCGGCTGGAGCCGCGTTGAGCGTTTCGCCGAGAGGCGACCCGCACACCGGTTCGCACGCGTGGGACCCCGTCGGGCTTCGCCCGGCGGGGTTCCGCGTTTTCCGGAGAAGGGTTGTGAGGGTGCCGTGGCGGGGCTAGCGTTGACCGCGTGACTGGATTTCGAAATCAGTCATGAAGTCATGGAACGGCCTGCATGAGGGAGGCGCCGTGATGGTGGAAGACGTCCGGGTGCCTGTGGACGGCGCGAGGGCGGACCGTGGGCGGCGGGCCGGGCTGATCCTGGACACGGCCGCCGAGTTGCTGGTCGCCTGGGGGTACCGGCGGGTCACCATCGACGAGGTCGCCCGGCGGGCGGGGGTGGGCAAAGGGACGGTCTATCTGCACTTCAGCACCAAAGAGGAGCTGTTCCTGACCGTGATGATGCGGTCCCAGCGCACGATGGTGGAGCGCGTCCTCGCGGAGTGCCGTACGGACCCGTCCACCATCCTGTTCAGCGGGCTGGCCCGGCTCGCGTACCTCGCCGTGCACGACGACCCGATCATGCGGGCGATGCTCGTGGGCGACGCCGAGACGCTGGGGGCGCTCACCCGCGTCGCGCCGGACGTCGTGGGCGACCTGCTGGAGGTCAGGCTGCGTATGTTCGGCGACTACGTCCGGGTGCTGCGTGAGCACGAGCTCCTGCGGCGGGACGTGTCCCCCGAGCTGCAGTGGCACGCGTACGGCGCGATCATGACGGGGTTCCTGGTGTTCGAGCCGTTCCGGACGGGCGCGGCCGGCGTGACCGAGCGCGCGGACATGCTCCGACGCGTCGTGCGGTCGTCGTTCGAGACCGGCGCCCCGGCCGAGGCGGTACGGCAGGCGGCGCCGGCCGTCGTCGCCCTGTTCCAGGACTACCACCACCGGCTTCACCAGGAGATCGAGAAGCGCACACTCACTTAGCCTCGTTTCCGCACATCGCCCTCCACGACCACTCACCGCTCCGGACGGCACACAGCACCTGACCGGGAATCCTCGGGCTCGTGCGGAAACCAGGCCCAACCCGCAAGGAGGACGAGCATGAGCACGTCTGCCGGCCAGGACGCCCCCGGGGACACCGGTGTGGTCGACATGCTGGACCCCGAGCTGCTGCGTGATCCGTTCGTCGCCTACTCCCGTCTCAGGGAGCGGGCGCCGCTGGCCCGGGGGAGCCTCCTCGGGCAGGACCAGAAGATCTGGCTCGTCACACGCTACGACGACGTCAAGACCGTGCTCGGCGACCACCGCTTCGTCAACGACCCGGCGCACGTCCCCGGCGTCGACGTCGGCAACGTCCGCGAGAAGGTCATCGCGGCGCGCGGCATACCGCCCGAGTACGCCAAGTACGTCCTGGACAGCATCCTCGACACCGACGGCGAGGACCACCTGCGGCTGCGCCGGCTGGTGTCCCGCACGTTCACCGCGCGCCGGGTCATGGAGCTGCGCCCCCGGGTGGAGCAGATCACCGAGGACCTGCTCGACCGCCTGCCCGGCCACGCCGAGGACGGCGTCGTGGACCTCATGCCCCACTTCGCCTACCCGTTGCCGATCACGGTGATCTGCGAGCTGGTCGGCATCCCCGAGGAGGACCGCCCGTTGTGGCGGGACCTGGGCCGGCAACTGTTCAGCCAGGAGGGCATCGCGGGGGCGCTGCGCGAGCTCGTCGGGTACATCGAGGAGCTCATCGCGCGCCGCCGGGCCACCCCCGCCGAGGACCTGCTGACCGGCCTGATCCGCACCCACGACGAGGACGGCGACCGGCTCACCGACACCGAGATGATCACGATGGTGCTCACCATCGTGCTCGCCGGCCACGAGACCACCGCCCACCTGATCGGCAACGGCACCGCCGCGCTGCTCACCCACCTCGATCAGCTTGCGCTGCTCCGCGAGGACCCGTCGCTCATGCCGCGGGCCGTGCACGAGCTGATGCGCTGGTGCGGCCCCGTCCAGGGCACCCGCATCCGGTACGCCGCCGAGGACGTCGAGCTCGGCGGCATGACCGTCGCCAAGGGCGAGCCCGTCATGGCGATGCTGGTGGGCGCCAACTACGACCCCCAGGTGTTCCCCGACCCCGAGCGGCTGGACATCACGCGCGAGCCCGACGGCCGCAAGGAGACCCACGTCGGCTTCGGGCACGGCTTCCACTACTGCCTCGGCGCGGCCCTCGCCCGCCAGGAGGGCGAGGTCGCCTTCGAGGCCCTGTTCCGCAGGTTCCCCGGCCCGTCCCTCGCCGTGGACCCGGCGGACCTGGAGCGTGAACCCTTCCCGGGCTCCTGGCGCCTGGCCCGCCTGCCGCTGCGGCTCTGAGGTCCGCCGGCACCGGCCACCGGCGTCTTGCGGTGGCCGGTGCCGCGGCGCCTACTTCTCGCTGTCCAGCGTCGCGAGCGCGTGGGCCGCGTAGCGGTCGCCGGCCGCGGCGCCGGACGGGACGGCGCGCTCGATGGCGGCGAGGTCCTCGGCGGTGAGCTCCAGGTCGGCGGCGGCCAGGGACTCGGCCAGGCGGTCGCGGCGCCGTGCGCCGATCAGGGGCACGATGTCGTCGCCGCGCGAGGCGACCCACGCCACGGCGAGCTGGGCGACCGTCGCGCCCTTGGCCTCGGCGATCTCGCCGAGGGCTCGCACCAGCTCCAGGTTGCGCTGGAGGTTGCCGCCCTGGAAGCGCGGGCTGCTCGCCCGGAAGTCCCGGTCGCCGAGCTCGCGGTCCGGCGACCAGTGCCCGCTGAGCAGGCCGCGGGACAGCACGCCGTAGGCGGTGACGCCGATGCCGAGCTCGCGGGCCACCGGCAGGATCTCCGGCTCGATGCCGCGCGACAGCAGGGAGTACTCGATCTGCAGGTCGGTGATGGGATGCACGGCGTGCGCGCGGCGCAGCGTCTCGGCCCCGACCTCCGACAGGCCGATGTGACGCACGTGCCCGGCCTTGATCAGCTCGGCGACGGCCCCCACGGTGTCCTCGATGGGGACGGCGGGGTCCAGCCGGGCCGGCCGGTAGATGTCGATGTGGCCGGTGCCGAGCCGCTGCAGGCTGTACGCGGCGAAGGTCTTCACCGCCGCGGGCCGGCTGTCGTAGCCCAGCCAGGCGCCGTCCGGGTCGCGCAGCGCGCCGAACTTCACGCTGACGACCACCTTGTCGCGGTCACGCCCGGCCAGCGCGCGCCGCAGGAGCAACTCGTTGTGCCCCATGCCGTAGAAGTCGCCGGTGTCCAGCAGGGTGATGCCCGCGTCGAGCGCCGCGTGCACGGTGGCGATCGACTCGGCCTCGTCCGCCGGGCCGTACAGGTCGGACATGCCCATCAGCCCCAGGCCGAGCGCCGAGACGGCGGGGCCGGTGCTGCCGAGAGCACGAGTGCGCATGGTGGTCTCTCCTTGTTCCCGATGAACGCCCGCCGGTGCGGGCCTGTTCGCATCGCTGCTAATGCCATCACGTTAGCACTGCTAGCCTAACGCCGCTACCCGGTGGCTGTTACCATTGCTATATGACCGACCCCCTCCACGGCAGCACCAAGGACCGTGTGCTGCGCGCCGCCGCCGGCCTTCTCGCCGAGGGGGGCCGGGAAGCCGTCTCCACCCGCGCCGTCAGCGCCGCCGCGGGCGTGCAGGCACCCACGCTGTACCGCCTGTTCGGCGACAAGGAGGGCCTTCTCGCCGCGGTCGCCGGGTACGGCTTCGAGGAGTACCTCACCGGCAAGGCCGCCATGGGGGAGACCGACGACCCGGTCGAGGACCTGCGGCGCGGCTGGGACCTCCACGTCGAGTTCGGCCTGACCCACCCGGCCTTCTACACCCTCATGTACGGCGAGGCCCGCCCCGGCGGCGACATCCCCGCCGCCCGCGAGGCCGCCCGCCTGCTGCACCGCGGCGTCTCGCGCATCGCCGCCGCCGGCCGACTGCGTGTGGGTGTCGGGCTCGCCGCCGGCCTGGTCCACGCCGCCGGCGTCGGCGTCACCCTCAGCCTCATCGCCACCCCGCCCGAGGACCGCGACCCCGGCCTGTCGCGGTCGGCACGCGAGGCCGTCCTCGACGCCGTCATCACCACCCCCAAGCCCGCCCCCGACCCCGGCGACCCGATCGCCGCCCGCGCGGCGGCCCTCCAGGCGGCGCTCACCGTCAACCGGCCCGCGGACCCGCGCCTCAGCGACGCCGAGCACGCCCTGCTGCTCGAATGGCTGGAGCGCCTGTCCCGCTGACCCGGTGGGCGGCCGGGTGCGCGGAGAGCGGCCTCGGCGGGCGGCCGTCGCGCGGAACGGCCTTAGTAGGGGCGCGTGCGAGCGGCACCGGTGGAAGCCGGATGTGCGAGGCGGCCTCAGTGGAGGGCTGGGTGCGCGGAGCGGCCTCCAGTGGAAGCCGGGTGCGCGAGGCGGCCTCAGTGGGCGGCTGGGTGCGCGGAGCGCGTGTGTGACGCGCGGATGCGGATGACGGCGGGCAGCCGGTCGCTCTCCAGGGCCTGGCGCAGCCGGGCCACGCCCCACTGGGCGCGCCGCCCCGCCTCGGCGGGGTCCGCGTCACCGCGCACGGCCACGGTGAGCGCGAGCCGCGGATCCGCGGGGGCCCCGCGGAAGCCCGCGTGCACCCGTTCCCCGGACGGCCCGTGGTCCAGCTCCTTCTCGATGGCCCCCGCCGCGGCCCGCGCCCCGAGCCGCGTGGCCCCGTGTCCCGTGTCCGGCTCCAGGTCGATGTGCCTGATCCCCGCGGAAAGCCCCTGGAGGAACAGCCACCGCAGCGCCAGCAGCGTCACCACCAGCGCGACCAGGCCGGTCACCGGCCAGAACCACGGCTGCGCGACCACGTCCCGCGCCTCGCCCGGGATCAGCGGTCCACGTCCGAGCAGCCCGGCGGCACGCCCCAGCGCCGCGAGCCCGCCCAGCGTGAGCAGCAGCCCCACCACGGTCAGCCAGATCCGGTTCACCCGGGTGACCCGATCGTCCATCGACCCCCACCTCCCGTACCGGCCGCCTCTCAACGGCCCTTGCGACGCACGGCCACCCGCACCTTCGGCCGCCGCAGCGGCGCCAGCTCCTCCAGGTGGTGCTCCACCGCCCCGGCCACCCGCTCCCGCAGGTCGCCGGGCTCGCGCAGCGGCGTGCTGACGCTGACGTCCATCCGCCGGCGCCCGAGCCGCACCCGGGCCCGCGAGACCCCGTCCACGTCGTCCGCGACCGCCGCCATGTGCCGCCGCATCGCGCCCTTGGTGATGCCCACCGCCGAATGAGGATCGGGCGACGCCAGCGGCACCAGCCGCGGCCGCCCCGGCGACAACCCGCACCACAACAGGACCAACCCGACCAGCAGTGCCAGCGCGGACGCCGCCACCGTCGCCGGATCCACCCACCGCGCCGTCACCCAGTCGACGGCCCTGTCCAGCCCGGCCACCCGCACGGGGCTCCCGGGCGTGGACGCGACCGCCTGCACCAGCGTCAGGATGCCCGCCGCCGCGAGCAGCACCGCGGCCACCACCGCGGGGACCGTGCGCCGCGGCCGGAACACCCGGGCCCCGCGCCGCCACGCCCCGCGGTCGAACGTGCTCATGACCGCTCCCCGGAGGCGGGCACGTGCGCGCCCTCGCCGGGCAGGAGGCGGTCGACGTCGATGTCCACCTGGCGGACGTCCAGGCCGGTGAGCTCGTGGACGCGGCCGGTCACGTGGTCGCGGACGCGGCGGGTGACCTCGCGGACCGGTGCCGGGTAGGCCACCGAGAGGTGGACGCGCAGGACGGCGAGCCGGCCGTCGATGTGGCCGGTCACCCGCGGGGGCGCGGCCGTGGTGTCGTGGCCGACCGGGACGCCGAGGACGCGGCGGGCGGCGCGGCCCGCCTCGTCCACCTCGGCGGCGGCCGTCGCGGCGATGCGCTCGAGGACCCGGTCCGATATCCGGGTCCGGCCGCGTTCCTCCGGCGACCCCCGGACGTCCGAGGGGCCGATTCCGGTGTTCATGAGGCGCGTCTGCGGCCGAGTACGCCGCTCATGTCCATGCCGCCGGTCATGGCGCGCCCGGCCAGGAAGCCCAGCACGCTCAGCACCAGCACGATCAGGAACACCGTGAAGCCGCCGAACGCCCCGGCGAACCCCAGCGCCGTCCCCCACAGCAGGCCTGCCATCGGCCACCAGCGGGTCTCGTCCATGTCGCTCACCTTCCGTTGTGTCGCTGTGCCCACGGCCCGGAGGGATCCCGGGCGGTTCACCGCGGGCTCCCCGGCCGGGACGGCAGGCGCACGTCCTCGACGCTGACGTCCACGGGTTCACCGGGCATCAGGGGCTCGACGGCGTCGCGCACCCCGGCGGCCACCTCCGCGAGCGGCCGGCCGTACTCGGCGACCACCGCGACGCGCACCTCGTGCTCCCGTACGGAGACCCCGTGCACCGCCCGGCCCGGCAGGTGGGTGGCGACCGGCCCCCCGGCCAGCCCGGCCACCCCGGGGCACCCGCGCACGGCCCGCGCGATGCGCTCCGCCAGTTCTCCTGGCCGGTCCGCCGCGGCTGCGCCCGGCCGGCCGCGTCTGCGGGACGGCCGGGGATCGGGTGTGTTCATTGGACCCGGGACTCCTGGGGCTCGGGTTCCTCGCCCGGCAGGTGGAGGTCCTCGACGGCGATGTCCACCTCGGTGACCTCCAGGCCGCACATGTTCTCCACCGCGCTCACGACGTTGCGGCGGATGCCCGCGGCCACGTCGGGGATGGACACGCCGTACTCGACGATCACGTCGAGGTCCACGGCGGCCTGGCGTTCCCCGACCTCCACCGTGACGCCCGTCGTGGGGCTGGTGGCCCCGGCGATGCGCTCCCGGACGGCGCCGAGGGCGCGGGTCACCCCCTTGCCCAGCGCGTGGACGCCGGTCACCTCGCGCGCGGCCATCCCGGCGATCTTGGCGACCACCGTGTCCGCGATCGTGGTCCTGCCCCTGTCGGTGAGCAGGGTGGTTCCGCCCTCCCTGCTCCTCGGGCGCGGTACGGTCTCGTTCCTCTGCGTGCTCATCTCGTCCCCCGTTCCCGCAGGACCCTCCCGGGCCGCCCGGTGAGAGCGGACGGTGAAGGCACGACGGGCAGACACGCTCACACTTCATCAGGAGTTATGCCCTGATTTGTCAGGATTACCCGTTTAGTCCGGAGTTAACAGATCAGGCGGGCGCCGGCGTCTCCCAGCGCCCCATCAGATCCCGGTACAACGGCGAGGCGTCCACCAGCTCGGCGTGCGTGCCGTCCACCGCCCGGTTGCCGTCCATCACGAGGATCCGTCCCGCCCGCAGCGCCGACGTCAGCCGGTGCGCGATGACGATCAGCGTGCCGTCCCTGCGGGCGAACGCCTCCTCCGCCCGGGCCTCGGCGGCCGGGTCCAGATGGCAGGTCGCCTCGTCGAGCAGCACCAGCCGGGCACGGGACAGGTAGGCCCGGGTCAGCGCGACGAGCTGCCGTTCCCCCGACGACAGCGTGCCGGGGTCCACCTCGGCCGCGTACCCGCCGAGCCGGGCCGCGAGGTCCGTCATGCCGATGGCGTCCACGGCCGCGTCGAGCTCCCGCCGGCCGGGGGAGCCCGCCAGATACCCGAGGTTCTCGGCGAGCGTGCCGCGGAAGACGTACGCCTCCTGCGGGATGAGCACCCGCGCCCGGCTCAGCGCGGCACGGTCCAGCAGGTCCACCGGCACCCCGCCGATCAGCACCCGGCCCTCCTTGGGCCGCAGCAGCCCGGCCGCCAGCGCCGCCACCGTGGACTTGCCGATGCCGCTCGGCCCGACCACCGCCAGGTGCTCCCCGTCCCGCACCGTCAGGTCGAGTCCGGAGACCACCGGCTCGGCGCCGAGGCCGTACGCGAACGTCACCTCGCGCATGCGCAGCAGGCTGCCCCGGGGCGCGCGGCGCGGGTGGCCGGCCCGCGGGCCGTCGGGGGGAGCGGCCGCCGGGTGTCTCCCGCCGGCGGGCGGGTCGGCCGCCGGCGGGGCGCCGGTGGACAGGATGCGCTCCAGGGCGACCATGAGGCGCACGCCGTTCACCCCGACACCCTGGACCAGGCTGCCGAGGGCTGGGGTGAGGGACTGCGCGATGTACGTCAGCGTGCCGAGCACCACCCCGGCGGTCGCGCCCTCGCGGACCAGGGACGGGGTGGCGGCGAGCACCAGCAGGATCGGCAGCCACCCGCCGACGGCGAGGGAGAGGGTGCGGACGGCGGTGAGGCGGGCCAGGCCGGTGGCGGCCCGCGCCTGCTCGTCCACGGCCCGGCCGACCCGTGCGGCCACCCGGCCCTCGGCGCCGCACGCGCGCACGTCCCGCAGGCCGTCCACCATGGCGGCGAGCGACGACGCGGTGCCCTCCTCGGCGAGGATGGCGCGCCGCTGCCGGGCCGCCATCGCGGGCAGCGACATCAGGAAGAGCGCGAGCCCGGCGGCCAGCGGCAGCAGGACCAGCGGCAGCACCGAGCCCATCAGTGCCAGCACACCCAGCACCACGCCGGTCACCGAGAACACGAACGACCGGACCACCGCGATCACCGCGGCGAACGCGTCCCTGGCCAGCTCGGCCTGCCGGTTCAGCCGGGCCACCGCCGCCGTGTCCGGGCCCCGGCCCGAGCCCGCGGCGCGGTGCAGCGTGCCCGCCACCACGAGGCCGAGCAGGTCGTTGCGGAACGGTTCCACGATGCCGGCGATGGCGAGCAGCACCTGCCGGGCACCGATCGCCGCGGCCAGCCAGGCGCCGGCCAGGATGCACAACCACCCGAAACCCACCGAAGGCCGCCCGGCGGCGAACCCTTCGTCCAACGCGTGCGCGACGGCGAGACCGGACACGAAGGACGGCGCGGTCTCGGCGAACGACCACAACAGCAGCCGCCCCACGTGCCGCCGCTGCCGCCCCAGCGCCCCACGCAACACCCCGGGGACCGTCATCGCCGCTCCACGGTCCGTCACGGCACCTCCGTCAGGTCTCGGCAGGGAGGGGCTCACCGGTCTCCGGTTCACGGTGCCTCCCTCAGGCCCTGGCGGGTGGGGCTCACCGGTTTCCGGTTCACGGCGCCTCCCTCAGGCCCTTGCGAGAAGCGTTCGCCGGTTTCCGGGTCACGGTGCCTCCGGCAACGCGCCACCTTGACCGGTGGTCCGTCCTCATCCGCGGCACCCGGCCGGCCGCCGAGCGCCAGGAGCACCGCGTCCCGCGTGCCGGGCCCCGGCGCGTCCGTCTCCCCGGCGGCGCCCGCCGCGACGTCCAGCGGCGGGGTGTCCTCGATGTCCCTGTCCCCGTAGCGGGACCGCCGCAGGGGCGGGATGACCTTCGGCCGCCGGGCCGGGATCGCGGTCGGCGGCGCGTCGTCCATGGGGGGGAGGGGGTCCGCCACCGGTCCCGGGCTGGGCGGGATCGCGCTGGGCGATTCCAGGACCGGTGGCGGAGGTCCGGGGAACGAGCCGGCGGGGACCGCTGGGCCGGCGCTGACCTGCGGCGCGGCGGCGCCGGCGGCAACTTGCGGCGCGGCGGCGCCGGCGGCAACTTGCGGCGCGGCGGGGCCGGCGGCGACCTCCGGCGCGGCGGGGCCGGCGGCAACCTGCGGCGCGGCGGGGCCGGCGGTCGCCTCCGGTACGGCTTGGGTGGCGGTGATCTCGAAGATCGCGCGGTATTCGGGGTCCTTCCAGAGCTCGTCGTGCGTGCCGCGTCCGCGCACGCGGCCCCCGTCCAGCCATACGACGAGGTCCGCGCGGGACGCGGTGGCCGCACGGTGGGCGACGATCAGCCGGGTGCGGCCCCGCAGCCGCTCGGTCAGCGCCCGCGCCACCTGGTGCTCGGTGACGGTGTCCAGGCTGGAGGTGGCGTCGTCGAGGATCAGCACCCGCCCGCCGTGCGCGAACGCCCTGGCCAGCCCGATCCGCTGCCGCTCGCCACCGGACATGGGTGCGTCGTCGAGCGCGGTGTCGTACCCCCGGGGCAACCTGCGGATGAACGAGTCCGCCGCCGCCGCGGCCGCCGCCGCCCGCACGATCGCCGCTCCTCGCCGACGCCTCGCCTCCCCGCCGCTCTTCTCCTCGGCCCCGCTTTTCGCGCCCCTCGCGCTTCTCGCCTGGCGTTCGCCGTCCGCGCCCCTCGCGCTTTTCGCCTGGCGTCCGCTTTCCGCGTCCCTTTCACTTCTCGCCTGGCGTCCGCCTTCCGCGTCCCGCTCGCTTAGCGCCTGGGGTCCGCCTTCCGCGTCGCTTCTCGCCTCGCCCCTGCCGCCGGTGTCCTGCCCGCCCGCCGTGCCGGGGACCGGTCGCCGGTCGCCGGCCTCGCCCCGCATGGTGACCGGCCGTCCCGCCGCGATGGCGTCGGCGACGCTGGTGCCGAACAGGACGGGCCGCTCGAAGGCGTACGCCACGGCCTCCCGCAGCGCCGTGTGCCCGAGCCGCCGGAGCGGCACCCCGTCCAGCACCACCTCGCCGTGGTCCGGGTCCACCAGCCTGCCGGCCACCGCCGCCAGGGTGGACTTGCCGCTTCCCGACCGCCCCACCACGGCCACCGCCGTCCCCGCGGGGATCTCCAGATCCACCTCGCGGAGCGCGTCCCGCCCGTCCACGCAGACCCCGACGCCCCGGAACTCCAGAAGCCCCCCCGGGGTGCGCTCGGGCAGGCGGAGGTCGCCGTAGGCGGTGGAGGGGTGGGTGAGGACGTCGGTGACGCGGCGGGCGGCGGAACGGGCGCGGGCCAGGCGGTTGAGGTGGCCGAGGGCGGAGGCCAGGCCGGCGCCGAGCACGGTGTAGCGGGCGGCGGCGAACAGGTCGCCGGCCGTCAGGTGGCCGCCCGAGAGCAGGAACCCGCCCACACCGAGGACCGTGATCTCCAGCATGGGCACGACGATGGCGGCCTGGACGCCGGCGCGGGCGTTGACGCGCCACAGCGACATGCCGTGGCGGTAGAGGCGGGGCAGGGGCGTGAGGACGCGGCGGGTCTCCAGGTCCTGGGTGCCGGCGGCGGCGATGGTGCGGGCGCCGGAGAGGGCGTCGATCAGGCGGGTGGCGAGGTCGCTCTGGGCCTCCTGGTAGCCGGAGGAGACGGCGGTGGTCTCGCGGAGGAACGCGCGCAGGACCAGCGCGATCACGGCCAGGCCGGCCGCGAAGGCCACGGCCAGCCACAGGTCGATCAGCGCGAGGGCGATCAGGGCCCCGCCCGCGGGCACGAGCAGGGCGGCCGCGGTGATCATGGACTCCGGCGCGGTGCCCACCTCGTCGGCGTTCGCGCCGGCCCGGGTGACCAGGTCGCCGGCGGGGAACCGCCGCGACAGGCCGGGCCCGGTGACGAGGATGTGCCGCACCACCCGGCGGCGCAGCGCGCGGGCCGCCTGGGCGCTTCCGGCCCCGGCGGCGAGGACGGCCACCGCGTCGCAGGCCACCACGGCGGCGATCAGTATCGAGCAGGTGACGAAGGCCTGCCCCAGCCCGCCACCGGGAGTGACGAGGGCGTCCACCGCGCGGCCGAGCGCCGCGGGCAGGAGAAGCTCGACCACGGCCCCGGTCAGCGCGGTCGCCGCGTACACCCAGGGCCACGCGCCGCTGCGCCGCAGCACGTCCCCCAACAGCCGGTCACCGGTGCCCCGGCCGGCGGCGGGGATGCCGGTCACCTGGCCGCTCGCCGCCTGGGTGTCCGACATGGCAAAAGTTTCCCTTCACGGGTTCCGGGAATGAACATGCCTGGAGCGGCCGGGCAAGGGCCACTCCAGGCGGGTAGTTCAGCGGTGTGCTCTGCTCAGCTGCAGAGAACGCTCAGGCTGCTGTTCTCGTGCGGCGTGCAGCCGACCAGCGACAGGTTGCTGCCGCCGCCACCGCCACCGGTGGGGATGTCCATCGTCTGCAGGTCCAGAAGCGCCATGATGGTGCCTTTCGCTTGTTTCGGGTGGTGCTGGGGTGCTCAGCCTGTTGACGAGGCGAGCGGGAAGATCACTTGCAGAGGACGCTGAGGCTGCTGTTCTCGTGCGGCGTGCAGCCGATGAGGGACAGGTTGCTGCCGCCGCCGCCACCGCCGGTGGGGATGTCCATGGTCTGCAGGTCGAGGAGCGCCATGATGGTTCGCCTTCCGTCTTGGTCTTGCGTGGTCTGCTGGGAGTGACGCGGTACTGCGAGGCTGAGGGATCAGCTGCAGAGGACGCTGAGGCTGCTGTTCTCGTGGGGGGTGCACCCCAGGAGGGACAGGTTGCTGCCGCCGCCGTGACCGCCGCCGGCGGTCTCCATCGTCTGCAGGTCGAGAAGCGCCATGATCGTGCCTTTCTTACGGGTTGTGCGTGGTGCATCGGGAGTAACGCTGTACTGCGGGCTGAGGGATCAGCCGCAGAGGATGCTCAGGCTGCTGTTCTCGTGGGGGGTGCACCCCAGGAGGGACAGGTTGCTGCCGCCGCCGTGACCGCCGCCGGCGGTCTCCATCGTCTGCAGGTCGAGAAGGGCCATGTGTTTCACCTCCTTGAGGCGCTCGTCGGGTCCGCCGGCCCGGCGGGGGTGCCGGGCGGGGAGTCTGGGGGGAGGATGAAGGGAAGCCGTACCGGCCGGTCGTGCAGCGCAGCGCCCAGTGCGAAGAGCACTCCGGCGGTTCCGCTCCCGAGGTCCATCGAGAGGCGGAGCAACTGGTTGCCGGGGAACGCCAGCCCGCCGCGGTACGGCATGGCGTGCCAGGCCAGGCGCTTGATCTGGCCGGCGATCTCGGGCGCCGCGCGGTCCAGGCCGGGCCGCAGACCCGAGCACAGGGCGGCGATCATGCCGCCGCGGCCGGCGAACAGTCCGCACTGCACGTAGTAGTCGAGGGTGGCGACCGGGGCGATGGCCGCGAGGGACTCGCGGAACGTCTCGTCCTCGCGGTGCCGCAGGTACTGGGCGAGGACCAGCCCGATGCCGGCCGAGCCCTCGTCGACGTACGGGTTGGTGCGCCAGCCCTGCTGGACCTGGAGCTGCCCGTCCTCGCGGCGGGTGCAGCGCTTGAGGTCCTGCCGCAGCGCGGTGTGCGCCAGGTCGAGCAGGCTCGTGTCGCCGGTCGCCTCGTACATCCGCAGGAACAGCAGCGCGGGGCCGGAGGATCCGCGCATCAGACCGGCGTGCGGGTTGCCGCTGCCGCTCACCTCGGACACGCTGTCCACGTCGCCGAGCCGCTCGGCCACCACGCCGGTGACCTCGGCGGCGGCCTTCGTCAGGTCGTTCTCGCCGGTCGCCCGCCCGAGGTGCAGCAGGTTGAGCCCGATGCCGGACAGGCCCGCGTAGAGGCTCAGGCCCAGCTGGTCCCACCGCTCCCGCTGGCACAGGGTGACCAGCTCCAGGGCGTCCCCGTGCCGGCCGAGCTCCTCGAAGGCGTAGGCGACGCCGTGCAGGCCGTCGTAGAAGCCGAGCCCGGTGCCGGGCTTCGGGGCGAAGGCGCGCTTCCTCAGCCACTCCTCGTGCTCGGGGTGCCGCCCGGCGCCGGTCGCCGCCAGGGCGTACAGCACGCCGGCGGCGCCGGTCGCCAGGTTGATCCCACCGCCGGGCTGGAACTGCACGATGTCGCCGGGGAAGAGCCGGTCGTCGCGCTCCGGTGTGGCGGAGGCGAGGATGGCCCGCGCCGCGGCGTCCCGCACCTCGGTCCAGGGGGCGCGGCCGGGGAGCGGCAGCTCCCGCATCGGCGCGTCATCCTCGGCGCCCTCGCCGCGGATCCGCGCGACGGCCTCGTCCAGGTAGCCGGCGGGCACCGGGAAGGTCTCCGCGACCAGCTCGGCCAGGTGGTTCACCTTGGCCCGGTGGAGGGGGATCAGCACGGTGGACATCGGGGCGAACAACCCGAGGCGCAGGCAGGCGAGGGAGTAGCGGTCGGCGTGCACGCCGAGGCGGTCCCCGGGCGGGCAGAAGCCGGGGTGGGCCAGCGTCGGCCGGGCGTTCTTCTCGGCGAGCGTGGCCACTTCGAAGTCGATGAGCACGACCCGGTCGCCCTCCACCAGCACGTTGAACGGGTGCAGGTCGCCGAAGACCACCCCGCGCTCGTGCAGCGCCTCCACCGCGCGGTCCACCTTGCCGAGCATCTCCAGGGTCCACTCGGTGAACTCGGCGGCGTGCTCAGGGGTGATGGTCGCCCGGGTCAGGGGGTGGCGGTGCACCGACTCCTGGCTGAGCGTGGTGCCGTCGATGAACTCCTGCACGAGGAAGTGGTGCTCGCCGAGGGTGAAGTAGTCGTGGAGCTGCGGCACGACGTCGAGGCCCTTGAGCCGGCCGAGGATGTCGGCCTCGTGCTTGAGCCGGGTGACGGCGTCGCGGCCCACCGCGTCGAGCCCGGCGTACGGCCTGGCCTCCTTGAGCACGACGGTGCGGCCGGTGCGGGTGTCGGTGCCCTTGTACACCCCGCCGCCGTTGGAGAAGTGGAGCACCTTCTCCACGGTGTACGGCAGGCCCTCCATGGTGACCGCGTTGCGGGCGGCGAGGTGGGGGCCGAGGAAGTCCGGCATGGTGACCCAGGCCGGCGGGGAGAACGACGGGCCGCGGCGGTCGGGCACCAGGTTGCCGTCGGGGTCCTCGATGGCGAGCACCTGCTCGCGGTTGCCGTCGACGCAGTAACGCTCGGCGAAGCCGCCGTAGCGGACGAACAGGGGCCCCTCACCGATGCGCAGGTCGCTGAGGATGTACGGCCCCCGCACGCCGTGCAGCAGCTCGCCGAGCTCCTTGAGCACCAGCTCGAGCTCATCGACGTCCTGCGGGTACATCGTGACGAGCTTGCCGCTGCCGCCGCGGTCGGCGTACTTGCTGTTGAGCATCATGACGACGCGCGGCCCGCGCAGGAACTTGAAAGGCAGCCGGCGGCCGACGCAGTAGTCCCAGACGGCGTCCAGGGTCCTCTCCGCGTCGTCCAGGCACGAGGAGATGTGGATTTTCCAGCCCTGGAGGGGGAGGGGCCGGTCCTCGGGCATGTAGTGGAACCAGGTGTCGGTGGCGCGGTGCGCCCAGCCGGAGGGGACGTCCCTGGACGCCGCCGGATAGTCGGGGTGGTCGGAGCGCTTACCGTCAAGGGAGTCATAAAACAGCGGATCGGCCAGGCAATACATCGCGTATTTGTCGATCACCGCTGGACACCCCTCTCATCGCTCGATCGCTAGGAGGAGAATTACGGATAACCAGACCCCTGACTAGTGACACCCTCCATTGGTCACATAGGAGGGTGTCACTGTTCGTATCATGACGTTCGTCATATATTTAGCCTCCGAGCTGTGGTTAGTTGTGCGGGGGTAGCGTCTGACTCGCTGCAAATTTCCTTGTTGTCAGGGTTTACGGTGTCATGCGATGGTCATCATGGGGCTGGCCTGCGGTAGAACGAGATTCGGGGAAGCCGGCCAAGTGGCTGGAACGGTCTGTGGGCGACTTCCGGTCAGGATGGCAGTGTCAACCTTTGACGCGATTCTTATGTCCAGGTTCGCGAGGATCCTGGACGTTCTGGGGAAGCTTCTGTTGTCGTAGCTCCGCTGCACGGAGCGGCTTCGCGGGGGCCGTGCGAGGGCGGCGGGGACTCCCCGCGGAAAAGAGGTGGTTTAGGCCTCTTCTGCTCGGGTAGTTGCAAGAGTTTTCGTTCAAGGGGGAATTGATGGCAACAGCGGAGTTCATACACGTACAAAAGTATTTGTCTGGAGTCGACTATCCGGCGACGAAAGAGCAACTTCTGGAGCATGCCGAACGCCAGAAGGCCGATGAGAAAGCGATGGAGGCGCTCCGGCAGCTCCCGGACGGCACCTTCGACGGGCCGAACGAAGTCAGCAGGGCCGTCGCGGGCTCCTGAACGCGCCACCCCAGGAAACCTGGCCTTCTCCGGCTGAACCGGACGCCGCCGGGCCGCGTACCTCCCCATGTCGCGTCCCGGCGACGTTCGCCGTCATGGAGGAGGCCCCCCTTGCCTGTGTCGCCTGGTGCCGGTGAGGCCGGCCCCCCGCGTGCCGAGGCGCACAGCCCGTCGTACTTCTCGCTGCTGCGCGGAAGTCCCGGGCTGCGCGAGGCCCCCGTGGACTTCTGCATCCCCTGCAACCCGTACTTCCCGACGCCAGAGGTCTTCGAGCTGCTGCAGCAGAACCTCACGACGATCCTGAAGTACTACCCGAGCGACGCCGGCACCATCGCCGCCGAGCTCGGCTCGGTGCTCGGGCTCCAGCCGCAGACCCTCGTCATGGGCAACGGCTCCACCGAGCTGATCACCTGGATCGACCACCTGCTGATCCGGGATAGCGTCGCGGTCCCGGTGCCGACCTTCGGCCGCTGGACCGACCAGCCGCTGGAGACCGGCAAACGGGTGGACATGTACCGCCTGCCCGAGGCGCGGGGCTTCGCGCTGGACACCGATGACTTCGTGCGGTTCATCCGGGCGCGCGGCTCACGGGCCGCGGTGATCTGCAACCCCAGCAACCCCGACGGCGGATACCTGCGCCGTACCCAGGTGATCGACCTGCTGGACCGGCTCACCGACCTGGACCTGGTGGTGGTCGACGAGTCGTTCATCGATTTCGTGGACGAGGAGCACGCCCCGAGCGTCGCGGACGAGGCGGCGCTGCGGCCCAACGTCGTCGTGCTGAAGAGCCTCGGCAAGAACTTCGGCCTGCACGGCATCCGCTTCGGCTACCTCGTGGCCAACCCGGCGCTCGCCGGCACGGTGCGCCGCATGCTGCCCAAGTGGAACCTCAACTCCTTCGCCGAGGCCGTGGTCTTCCTGTTGAAGGAGCACACCCGGGCCTACCAGGAGAGCCTGCGGCTGGTCGCGGCGGACCGCCGGTCGATGCTCCAGCAGCTCTCGGCGCTGCCCGGCCTCAAGGTGTACCCGTCGCAGGGGAACTTCCTGCTGGTGCGGCTGCCGGACGGCAAGGACGGCGTGCACCTGCGCGACCACCTGCTGTCCGCGCACAACCTCCACGTACGCGAATGCGGCAACAAGCTCGGCTCGAGCAGCCGCTTCCTGCGTTTCGCCGTACGCCCCCGCCAGGACGTCCTCCGCCTCGCCGACGGCCTGCGCACCTACCTGTACGCCGGCTCCGGCCGCGCCACGGCCGCGCTCACCCCCGCCGTCACCGCCATCACCCCGCCGCCCTCGGCGTACCGCGCGGAGACCCCCGCGCCGCCGGCCTACCGCGCGGACACCCCCGCGTCGCCGGCCTACCGTGCGGAGCCGTCCGGCACTCCGGCCTCCGCGTACCGGGTGGACACGGCCGCCCCCGTCCCGCCCGCTTACCTCATGGACGCCTCTGCCTCGCTGACCCCGTACCGCCCCGACCCGGTCACCCCGCCCGCCCCGACCTACCGGGAGGAGCCGGGTGGCGCGTACCGCCCCGAGGGGTACGCCACCCCCGCCCCCGCGGCGCCGGAGTCGCCGGTGTACCGCATGGAAGCCCCGCGGCGGGAGGCGCCGTACCCCGAGGACCCGTTCGTGGTCGGCGGGGACGACCCGCGGCACGGCAGGCTGGACCCGCTCGACCTCAGCACCCGGTGGACGTTCGGGGAGGACACCTCGCCGTTCCGCGCCTTCGACGGGCGGGGCGAGGGGACACGGGGATACGACCGGCGATCGTGAACATATCGCGGCATACGGGGGCACCGCGCGGTTCCCGCACCTGCTAGGACTAGGGAGGTTCCGCCGGGGCACTGAATGATTGGTGCGGGGACCGGCACTGTGGGTGAGGGAGCACGATGAACGTACTCGGGATCGACATCGGGGGATCCGGGATCAAGGGCGCGCCGGTCGACGTCACGACCGGCACGGTGATCGGGGAGCGGTGGCGCATACCCACGCCGAGCCCCTCCGAGCCGGCCAAGGTGGCGGCGGTGGTCCATGAGATCGTCGACCATTTCTCCTGGCAGGGGCCGGTGGGCATCACGTTCCCCGGCGTCGTCGCCGACGGGGTGACCCGCACCGCCGCCAACGTCGACAAGGCATGGATCGGCCTGGACGCGCGCAAGCTTTTCGCCGAGGCCACCGGCCGCGAGGTGACGGTGCTGAACGACGCCGACGCGGCGGGCCTGGCCGAGGCGAGGTTCGGCGCGGGCCGCGGCCGGCGGGGCCTCGTGCTCATGCTGACCTTCGGCACCGGCATCGGCAGCGCCCTGATCATGGACGGCCTCCTCATTCCCAACACAGAGTTCGGCCACCTGGAGCTGGACGGCCACGAGGCCGAGCACCGGGCGTCCGACCACGCCAGGGAGAAGCACGACCTGAGCTGGGACAAATGGGCCGAGCGCGTGCAGGCGTACCTGGAGCACGTCCGCATGCTGCTGTCCCCGCAGCTCATCGTCATCGGCGGCGGGGTGAGCAAGCGGGCCGACAAGTTCCTGCCGCACATCGACCTCGGCGACACCCCGGTGGTGCCCGCCGAACTGCTGAACAACGCGGGGATCATCGGCGCCGCCCTGGCCGCCGCCCGGGTCGCCTGACCGCCGCCGGCGTCGCGCGGCAGATCTTCCTTCCACCCCGATCCGTGTTTGCCCGTGGTGCTGAGGGCACTTAGAGCTCCTAACAGAATGATCTCTGTTGTGCTTTGATCTCTCGCTGTAGCGGTGGCGAGAGGGGTGGGTCGTGGCGCGGCTGAAGCCGTGGGAGGTCAGTGACGAGTTATGGGCGGTCATCGAG
>NZ_JBDPMD010000052.1:0-59573 GCF_039871875.1 Sphaerisporangium sp. B11E5
GTCATAAGGCGCCACCCGCGCCACCCCCCACACCACCGCGAACCCCCCAGGCATGAACTGCCCCCAGTGCACCCGCCCCAGATATCCGAGATCGAACCCCGACTCCCACGCCCGCGCCACGAACTCGAAGTCGTCCTCCCGGAAGAACCCCTCCCGCACCACGAACCACTTGCCCGCGACCCCCGCAAGGATCAACACGCCACCCACGACCAGCCCCAGGCCCCGTCCCCGGCCCGCCCGCCCACCGCCGGCCGACGCCTCCGCCCCGGCCTCCGTAGCACTCCGAGAGCTCACGCCACCCGCCATCTCCCCTAGGCCCCCCGAAAGAAGGCCGGTATATCACGCACCCCCCTGACCCGGGCAACGCTCATCTTCCCGGTAGCTCACCTTCCCGGACATGGACGGGGCGCCGTGCGGCGAAATCGGGGCCGTTGTACGGCGGAGTGCCTGGTATCCGGCAGGGTGGGGGGATGGTGCGGCGGTGGTGGCCTCTGGGGGCCGGGCTGGTGCTCGGGCTGCTGGTGCTCGGGCCGGGGCTGAGGCCGGGGTTCGTGCTGGTGTACGACATGGTGTTCGTGCCGGAGCCGGTGTTCGGGGGGACCGCGTTCGGGCTGACCGGGACGTTGCCGCGGGCGGTGCCCAGTGACGCGGTGGTGGCGGCGCTGGGGGTGGTGTTGCCGGGGGAGGTCGTGCAGAAGGGGATCTTGCTGGGGATCTTCGTGCTGGCGTGTTCCGGGGTGGCGGCGTTGCTGGAGAAGGAGCGGGGCGCGGTACGGCTGGCGGGGGCGGTGTTCTACGCGTGGAACCCGTTCGTCGCGGAGCGGTTGTTCCTCGGGCAGTGGGCGTTGTTGCTGGGGTACGCGGGGTTGCCGTGGGCGGTGCGGGGGGTGCTTGCCGGGCGTCGGCGTGGCTGGGTGGCCGGGGTGCTGCCGGCCGCCGCCGGGGGGTTCATGGCGATGATCGTCACGGCGCTGACCGTCGTCCCGGTGGCGGGGCGGGGGCGCCGGTGGCGGGTGGCGGGGGGGTGTCTGGCGCTGAGCTTGCCGTGGGTGGTGCCGAGTTCGCTGGCGGGGCGGGACGTGCCGGCGGATGTGGCGGGGGTGGGGGCGTTCGCGGCGCGGGCCGATTCGCCGTTCGGGGTGTACGCGAGCCTGTTGTCGTTGTCGGGGGTGTGGAACGCGGAGGTGGTGCCGGGGGGGTACGACGCGGTG
The DNA here is from genome assembly GCF_039871875.1 of Sphaerisporangium sp. B11E5. NCBI lineage: Bacteria > Bacillati > Actinomycetota > Actinomycetes > Streptosporangiales > Streptosporangiaceae > Sphaerisporangium > Sphaerisporangium sp. B11E5. The sequence continues at coordinate 1,212 of NZ_JBDPMD010000052.1, forward strand.
GTGCCGTCGGCGCTGAGGCTGGTCGTCGCGGTGGCGGCCGTCGCGGGGTTCGTCATGGGGCGCGATCTGCCGGGGCGGCGGGGGCTGCTCGTCGCGGCGGGGGCGGGGTTCCTGGTGGCGGCGCTCGGGACGGTGGAGCCGGGGCGGGCGTTGTTGCGGGGGCTGATCGAGTTCTGGCCGGGGTTCGCGGTGCTGCGGGACGCGCAGCAGTACCTCGTGCCGCTGGCCTTGGTGCAGGCCCTCGGGGTCGCGGCGGTCACGCGGTGGTTGCTGGCGGGGGAGACGCGAGGACACGTCCGGGCGGGGGTGGCCGTGGTGACGGCGGTGGGTCCTGTGCTCCTGCTGCCGGGGCTCGCGTTCGGGGGGTTCGGGCGGCTGGACGCGGTCCGGTACCCGCAGGACTTCGACCGGGTGCGGGCCGTGGTGGCAGGAGATCGCGTCGCGGGGGACGTCCTGCTGCTGCCGTGGGAGTCCTACCGCCGTTACACCTGGAACCGGGGCCGCGCCTCACTGGATCCCCTGCCCCGGTACCTGCCCCGCCGGGTGGTGTGGAACGACGCCGTGCGCGTGGGGGACGTCGTGATGGGCACCGAGGATCCCCGGGCACGGGAACTCGGGCCGGTGGTACGGGGCCAGGGGGCCGTGACGGAGGAGCTGCGGCGGCGCGGCGTGCGGTTCGTCGTCGCGGACGAGCCCCGCGAGTGGAACCTGTTGCAGGGGCGGTTGCCGGGAGCCGAGCTCACCTACGCCGGTACGCACCTCAGGCTCTACACGATCAACGACCCCGTTCCGCCGCAGGCAGAGGGACAGAAGTGGCTGGTAGTGGGCTTGGGATGGTTTGTTGCTTTTTCGTATATCTGCTTCCATCTTGTTGGATCGCGTTCTAATGTCGGCTGCACGCGAAACCAGGGCTAGCCGAGGAGCCGAGTGATGCGCCTGCTCATAGCGATAGTCGCCGGGGTCTTGCTCGCGCTGGGGGCCAGTGTGAGTGTGGTCAACCTCGCGGCGCCCTCCCCGGTCCCGGTGAACAAGCCGTTGTACAACTACGGCACCCGCTGACGCGGCCGCGCCATGGTCTCCCCCCAGGCCGGCGGCGCGCCCGGCGGCCCGGCCCTGCTGGAACTGGTGGTCCCCGCGTTCAACGAGGAGGACCGCCTTCCAGCGGGGCTGGCCGCGCTGTGCGCGAAGCTCGCCGAGATCCGTGTCAGGGCCCGCGTCATCGTCGTCGACAACGCGAGCACCGACTCCACCCCGGCCATCGTCCGCGACTGGCCCCGGTCGCCGGTCCCGGTGCGGCTGGTGCACTGCGCCCGCCGGGGCAAGGGCGCCGCCGTGCGCGCCGGGCTGCTCGCCACCACCGCGCCGCTCGTCGGGTTCTGTGACGTGGACATGGCCACGGACCTGTCCGCGCTCGACCCGGCGATGGCCCTGCTCGGCATGGGGTACGCCGCCGTCATCGGCTCGCGCGCCGACCCCGCCTCGGTGGTCGAGGCACGGCACAGCGTGCTGCGCAAGGTGGGCGCCACGGTGTTCCGGGGGCTCGCCCGCCAGATCGTCGGCGACATCGGCGACACCCAGTGCGGCTTCAAGCTGTTCCGCGGCGCCGAGGCCCGCGAGGTCGCCACCCTGCTGCGCTGCGACGGCTTCGCGTTCGACGTCGAGCTGCTCGCGCGGTTCCGTGAGCGGGGGCTCGCCGTGCGGGAGATCCCGGTGCACTGGCGCGACGTCTCCGGCTCCACCTTCTCCTGCCTGCGCCACGGCCTCGGTGTCTTCGCCGAGATGGGCGCCATCTGGCTGGACGTCGGGTTCTCCGCCCGCGGCGCGGGGCTGCGCCCCCTGCCCGCGCCGCGCGCCTCCTACCGCGACTCGGCCTCGACGGCCGCCTAAGGTCCGCATGCCCGTCCGGGAGGTGGCGCTGTCGGCGCCCGGCTGGCCGCCGGGACTGCCGGGCCGGCGTGTCGCGGTCGTCAACTGGCGCGACCCGTGGCACCGCTCGGCGGGCGGCGCCGAGGCGTACGCCTGGGAGATCGGGCGCCGCCTCGCGGAACGGGGCGCCGAGGTGACGTTCGTGACCGCCCGCGACGAGGGCCAGGCCCGCACGGAACGGGTGGACGGCATCGACATCGTGCGCCTCGGGGGTGTCTTCACCGTGTACCCCCGGGTGCTGGCCTGGCTGGCGCGCCGCCGCGGCCGGTTCGACGCGGTGCTCGACTGCCAGAACGGCATCCCGTTCTTCACCCCGTGGGTCACCCCGCGCCGCGTCCCGGTGGTGTGTGTCATGCATCACGTGCACGACGCGCAGTTCGGTGTGCACTTCCCCGGCTGGATGGCGCGGGCCGGACGGTTCCTGGAGGGCCCGGTGGCGCGGTGGGCGTACCGGAACCGGGTGTGCGCGGCCGTGTCGCCGTCCACCGTCACCGCGATGCGGGAACGGCTCGCCTGGACCGGCCCGATCCATGTGGTGCCGAACGGCGGCGACCCGCCCGCGTTCCGGCCCGTGCCGCCGTCCGAGCGGCCGTCCCTGGTGTGCGTGGGACGGCTGGTGGCGCACAAGCGGGTGGAACGCCTCATCGAGGCCGCCGCCGCGCTGCGCGCCGAATGGCCCGGCCTGGTGCTGCACGTCGTCGGCCGCGGCCCCGAGCAGGAGCGCCTCCAGCGGGTGGCGGCCGGCCTGGGGGACCTGGTGCGGTTCCACGGCTTCGTGACGCCTGAGGAGAAGGCCCGGCTGGTCGCCTCGTCCTGGCTGCACCTGTCCGCCTCCCAGGGTGAGGGCTGGGGGTTGAGCGTGCTGGAGGCGGCGGCCCTCGGCGTCCCCACGGTCGCCTACGATGTGGACGGCCTGCGCGACGCGGTGCGCGACGGACGCACCGGCCGCCTGGTGCGCCACGGCGAGTCCCTGGAGACCGTGGCCGGCGCCCTGCTCAAGGAGGTCGCGGCCCGGCGCGCCGAGATCGCCGCCGAGTGCCGCTCCTGGGCGGCCCGGTTCGGCTGGGACGCCAGCGCCCGCCGCATGGCCCGGCTGCTCACGCTCACCGACGTCGGAGAAGGGGAGGCGTACGTGGTCCGCTACCGCGCCGCCGCCACCGAGCACGCCGCCGTCATCGAGTGCACCACCCCGGCACGGATCCACGCGGCCGGCCTCGGCGAGATCCTCGAACTACGCCCCGCCGGCCCGCAGGAGATCCTCCTGGGCGAGCCGTGCTGAACGGCGGCCGCGACGATCGGCCGCGAACCGGCTTCGACGAGCGGCTGCGCGGGCGGCTGCACCGGCTGGCCTGCTCGCTGATGCTGGTGACGCTCGCCATGCTCACCCAGCCGGGGCGGCTGATCAGCGACACCAAGATCGACCTGGCGATGACCCCGGCCGTGTTCCTCGGCAGGGCCGTCGAGTTGTGGGACACCGCGCAGTTCGGCCAGTTGCAGAACCAGGTGGCCGGCTACCTGTTCCCCATGGGCCCGTTCTTCCTGCTCGGCAGGGTCGCCGGGCTGGACGGCTGGGTGGTGCAGCGGCTGTGGATGGCCCTGCTGCTGGTGCTGGCGTTCCTCGGCGCGGAACGGCTCATGGCCCGGCTCGGCGTCGGCACCCCCCGCACCCGGCTGATCGGCGCCCTCGCCTACGCCCTGGCGCCGCGCGCCCTGACCATGGTCGGCGTGTTGTCGGCCGAGTTCCAGCCGGCCGCGCTGCTGCCGTGGATCCTGCTGCCGCTGGTCACCGCGGCCCTCGGCGGCAACCGCGTCATCTGCGCCGCCCGCTCCGCGTTCGCGGTCGCCCTGTGCGGCGGGGTGAACGCCGCCGCCGTGGTCGCGGTGCTGGTCGTCCCGGGCCTGTACATCCTGACCAGGGACGGCTCCGTCCGCCGTCCGCGCCTTCTCGCCTGGTGGGCACTCGGCGTCGCGCTGGCCACCGTCTGGTGGACGCTCCCGCTGCTGCTGTTCTCCCGGTACGGCTTCTCGTTCCTGCCCTACACCGAGAGCGCGGGCACCACCACCGCCGTCACGTCCCTGCCCAACGTGCTGCGCGGCACCCCCGACTGGGTGTCGTGGATCTACTCGGGCGCCGGCCCGTCCGAGCCGGTCGGCTTCGAGCTGGCCACCGCCCCCCTGCTCGTCGTCGCCACCTGCGTCGTCGCCGCCCTCGGCCTGACCGGCGTGCTGCGCCGCGACCTGCCCGAGCGCCGCTTCCTCGCCCTCGCCGTGCTCGCCGGCACGCTCATCGCGGTGAGCGGCCACATCAGCGTGCTCGAGCCCGGCTTCGCGCCGTACGTCCGCGACCTGCTGGACGGCCCGCTCGCCCCCCTGCGCAACCTGCGCAAGTTCGACGCCGTGCTCAGGCTCCCCCTCGCCGTCGGCCTCGCCCACCTGCTCGCCACCGCCCGCCGGAGGACGGCCGCGCGGCCACGCCCGGTCCTCGCCGGGGTGGCCGTGGCCGCGCTGGCCGCCACGGTGGCGCCGGCCGTCACCGTGGGCATGGCCGCCACGGGTTCGTTCCGCGACCTGCCGGACTACTGGCGCGAGGCCGCGACGTGGCTGAACGACCGCGCCGGCCAGCAGGGCGTGCTGGCCGTCCCCGGGTCGCGGTTCGGCGAGTACACCTGGGGCCGGCCCATGGACGAGCCGCCGCAGCAACTGCTCACCGTGCGGTGGGCGCAGCGGCAGGTCGCCGCGGCGGGCTCCCTCGGCCTGGTCCGCCTGCTCGACGCCGTCGACCAGCGGCTCAGCACCGGCTACGGCTCCCCGGGCGTCGCCCCCGTGCTGGCCCGCATGGGCGTGCGCTACCTGCTGGTCCGCAACGACCTGGAGCGCCGCGAGCTGACCGGCGCCTGGCCCGCCCGCGTGCACCAGGCCCTGGACGCCTCCCCCGGCCTCACCAAGGTCGCCGAGTTCGGCCCCCCGTCCGGCGGCGGCTGGACCGACGACGCGCTGGACGGCCTGGACCAGCGCTACCCCTCCCTGGAGGTGTACGAGGTCGCCGGCGCGGGCCCCGCCGTGTCGCTGCTGCCCCAGGACGACCTGGTCCGGCTGTACGGCGGCCCCGAGGGCCTGCTGACCCTCGCCGACCACGGCCTGCTCGGCGACGGCCCGGTGGCGCTGGACGGCGACGACGCCGCCGGGGCCGAGCCGCGCCAGGTGTTCGTCACCGATTCCCTGCGCAAGCGCCAGCGCCAGTTCGGCGAGCTGCGCGTCTCCATGTCGCCCACCCTGACGGCGGGGGAGACGCCCCCCAAGGTCGGCGCGGTGGACGACTACGTCGAGGACGGCTGGAAACCCTACTGGGCGACCGCCCGCTACCAGGGCGTCGCCGGGGTCTCGGCGTCCTCCTCGGCCTCCGGCCCCGAGGCGATCCGCGACCTGCACACCGAGGGCGCCCTGCCGTACGCGGCGATCGACGGCGACCTGCGCACCGCCTGGCGCTCCGGCGGCTGGGGCGGCGCGACCGGCCAGTGGCTCCGGGTGGACCTCGGCCGCCCGCTGGAGGTGCCGGAGGCCCGGGTCACCTTCGTGGACGACCCGGCGCTCGGCCCGTTCCCCGCCAGGGTCGCGGTGGAGACCGACGCCGGCCGTCTGGAGCAGGACGTCGCGCGGACCGGCGGGCCGCAGCGGCTCGCCGTCCCCAAGGGCCGCGCCACCTGGCTGCGCGTCCGTGTGCTGTCGGTGGGCGGCGCGCCGGACGCCGCCGGGGACGGCACCTCGGTCGCGATCGCCGAGCTGTCGGTGCCGGGCCTGCTGCCGTCCCGCACCTACGTGTCCCCGGCCGTCGAGGTGCCCGACGACGGCCAGTTCCTCACCCGGGCCCCCGAGGGCGCGGCCTGCGTGCGGGGCTCGACGCGGTGGGTGTGCTCGCCGTCCCTGGCCCGGCCGGGGGAGGAGGGCCACGCCTTCGACCACGAGTTCACCTCCGCCACCAGCACCACCCGCGCCGTCTCCGGGTACGCCGTGCTGCGCGACCCCGCGCTTGCCGACCGGTACACCCGTCCCGGCGGCCCGCCCGAAGTGCGCGGCACCAGCGCCTGGTCGGACGACCCGGCCGTGCAGCCCCGCTCGGCGTTCGACGGCGACCCCGCCACCACGTGGGTGACCTCGGCGAAGGACACCTCACCCGGGCTGACCATCGCCTGGCGGGGGCAGCGGACCATCAGCCGCATCACGGTGCGGCGCCCCCCGACCGCGCGCCCGCCGACCTCGGTCATCGTCACCGGCGCGGACGGCACGGTGCGCGGCAACTGGATCGACGACGACGGCGTGGTGACCTTCCCCCGCCTGCGCACCGACCGCCTCTCCCTGCGGTTCGCCGGCCCCGGGTCGTTGCAGGTCAGCGAGGTCGTGGTGCCCGGCGTGGACCCGCTGCCCGACATGTCGCGCGAACGGTTCACGCTGCGGTGCGGCCTCGGCCCCACCCTGCTGGTCAACGGCGCGCAGGTGCGCAGCCGCGCCGAGGGCACGTTCGGCGACGTGCTGGCCGGCCGCCCCCTGCGGTACGTCACCTGCGGCGCCGCACGGGTCACCCAGGGCCGCAACCGCGTGTTCGTCTCCCCGCTCGACCCGTTCCGGGTGGACTCGGCCGTGCTGACCGGCACCCCGGCGGCCCGCCCGGCCCGCCCGCTCGGCGGCTCCGCCGTGGCCCGCGACTTCGCGGGCGTCACCCGTACCGTGGACGTGACCGCGCCCGCCGCGTCGTACCTGGTGGTCGCCGAGAACCACAACCCCGGCTGGCGGGCCACCCTCGGCGGGCAGGTGCTGCGGCCGGTGCGGATCGACGGGTGGCGCCAGGCGTGGGCGGTGCCCGCCGGGTCGTCCGGGCGGGTGACGCTGACCTTCGCGCCGGGGCCGCTGTTCCGGTGGACCATCGTCGCGGGCATCGCCGGCCTGGTGCCGGTGCTGTTCTTCGCGCTGCTGCGGGTGGCCGGGCGCCGCCGCGCCGAGCCGGGACGCTGGGCGGGCGCTGACCGCGTGACCGTGCTGGTGGCCGGGGCGGCGGCCGGGTTGTGGGCGGCCGGGCCGGCGGGGCTGGTGGTGGTGCCGCTGTCGGCGTGGGTGTTCACCCGGGCACGTGGCCCGGCGCCGGCCGCCGGGACCGGGCAGGTGCGTGGGGCCTGGCCCCGGTCTCCCGGCGAGGCGCGGCAGCGGGTCCACGGCGACGAGGCCGCCTGGCGGCAGTGGGTCCCCGGCGCCGCCCTGGTCGCCTCCGGGCTCGCCCTCGTGTACGGCCGGGGCGTGCTGCTCGCCGACGCGCTGCCGCAACTGCTCGCGCTGCCGGTGCTCGGCGCGCTGCTCGCCGTCCTGGCGCGCTCAGGCGGCGCGGCGCCGGCGGGGCAGGCGGCGGCCGGCCAGGCGGAACGGCTCCTCGATGGCGAAGTAGGACACCGTGGCGACGGCCGGCGTGATCAGGCAGACGATCAGCAGCACCGGCCAGAACTCGCCGGTGCGCGGCTCCCAGCCGAGCGTGCGGTACAGGACCGCGATCACGAAGACGTGCCACAGGAACACGCTGTAGGAGATCCGGCCGAGGAAGGCGGGCACGGTCCCGCCGAGGACCCGGCCCACCGGCGTTGACGCGCCGTCGCCGAGGGCCAGCGGCGCCACCGTGAACAGCGCGACCACCGCGTAGAGCACGGTGCGGAAGAACGACGTCCAGAACGTGTCCACGCCGAGCACCCGCGGCCCGGTGAGCTCGGTGCTCGCGATGACGTACGCCAGCCCCGCGATCACCCAGCACGTCACGGCCGACCCGGCGACCGTGCGGCAGAACCGGCTCACCGGCCCGTCCCCCCGCTCGGCCCGCGCCCACGCGGCCACCACCGCCAGCATCATGCCGGGGCAGAACCAGACCCAGTACCGCACCACGAACGTCCCCGCCAGCGGCCGCCACGTGGGCACGTAGACGAACAGCAGGTACAGCAGGGACACCGCCGTGAGGCCGCCGAGCGCCAGCAGGGCCCGCCGCGCCCGCACCGCCGGGCCCGCCCCACCCCTGGCCGCCACCCGCGCCACGGCCCACGCGATGAGCGGCAGCGTGACGTAGAACGCGGCCTCCACCGCCAGCGTCCACATCTGGTACAGCCCCTCGGGCCCGGAGCCGCGCCACCACGGGTCGGGGTCGTACGGCGGCAACATCAGGAACCACTGGGCCCACGTCCACGGCGACCGGGTGTGCTGCGGGCTGAAGAACAGCAGCGCCACCGTCACCACCACCCAGTACGCGGGCAGCACCCGCAGGGCCCGGCGCGCCAGGTAACCGCCGACGTGCGGCCCCGGGGAGCCGCGCAGCAGCGCCGAGGCCCACGGCCGGTACAGCAGCAGCCCCGACAGCAGGAAGAAGACGGCCACCCCCGCGTCCCCCCGCACCAGCAGCCAGGCCGTCGCGGAGTCCTGGAACGCGATGCCCGTGGTGGCGGCGACATGCAGCAGCAGCACCCCGAGCGCCGCGACCGCCCGCATGCCGTCCAGCGCGGCCTGGTGCCCGCCGACCGGCGGGCCTAGGCGCGACCGTGGCCGCCGCTCGCTGATCGTCTCCGCCATCCTGGCCACCCTCGCGTAGGATTTGCACACTTTAGCGAACGGCACAGTGATCGCCCAGGTCCTCAGGCCGGCGGCGGCACGGGGGCGCGGCCGTGCGGCGGTGAGCGACAGGCGGACGAGGCGGCGGGACGAGGCGGCGGACGCGGCGGAATGAGGCGGCGGAGGCGGCGGGCGCGACAGAGGCAGGGGGCTCATGGGGCGATCGGTCGGGCCGGTCCTCATCCTGCTCGGAGCGTTCCTGTTGAGCGGGGCGGCGCTGGTGCGGTTCTACGTCGCCGAGCGGGTGCTCGGCGCGCGGCCCGACGTGTACGCGGTGGTGGAGACCGAGGCGCGCGGCGCGACGTACTTCGACCCCGGCACGGCCTCGGTGCGCACCGGCCCGCTGCGCGGCACCACCACCCTGCGCGGCGACGTCGGGGCGAGCGGCCCCCGGCGGGTGGTGTGGGACGCGTTCACCGAGCTCGCCGCGGCGGACGGCTCACCGGTCTCCTACACCCAGGAACGCGCGGCGTTCGACCGGCGCACCGGCCTCGCGGTCGCCTGCTGCGGCGAGTCCGCCGCCGGCCGCCCGGTGCCGCACTCCGGCCTGGTGTTCCGCTGGCCCTACGGCGCCGCCCCGCGCGACACGTCCCTGTGGGACGTCACCACACGCCGCGCCCACCCGGCCCGCTTCGCCGGCGCCGACACCGTGGCGGGCCTCGTCGTGTACCGCTACGTCAGCGAAATCCCTCCCACCGCGGTGGCCTCCCGCACCCTCCCACCCGGCCTGCTCGGCCTGCCCGCCACCAAGGAGACACCCGGCTCCAAGCACGCCCCTGGCTCCGAGGACGCCTCCGGCTCAAAGGCGCGCGGCTCCAGGGACGCGGCCGGCTCCAGGGACGCGGCCGGCTCCAGGGACGCGGCCGGCTCCAGGGACGCGACCGGCTCCAAGGACGTGCGCGGTGCCCGGGACGCGCCCGTCTCCGACGTCCCCGTCACCCTGTGGGCTCGGGCGACCCGTACGTACTGGGTGGAGCCGGTCACCGGCACCCCCGTCAGGGCCGAGGAGCACGTGCGCCAGGCCTACCGCACCGCCGACGGCCGCGAACGTCTCACCGTGCTGGACGGCACCCTGGAGTACACCGCGGAGCAGGTGGCGGCGAGCTCCGCCGCGGCCCGCGCCGAGATGGCCCGGGTGCGCGCACTGACCGGCACCGTCCCGCTGGTGGCCGCGATCGGCGGCGCCGTGGCCCTGCCGGCCGGCGCCGTCGCCGCCCTGCTGACCCGCAGGCCCCGGGTGCGCGCCCACGGCCCGGTCAGCGGCGCCGCAGCACCAGCATCAGGTTCCAGGTGAGGAACTCCCGCAGCCCGGGGACCCGCACCAGCGGCCGGGACCAGGACGGCAGGTAGCGCGGGGCGGCGGCCACCACCGTCACGTCCGGGTGGCGGGACGCCCACCGCAGCGCGGCGCCGACCGACACGGGGTAGAGGCTGCTGCCGTAGCGGTTCTTCGGCGGCCTGCCGTGCGCCCGCTCGTAGCGGCGCGCCGCGCGGTGCCCGCCGAGGTAGTGCCACGGCGAGGTCTCGTGCCCGCCCCACGGCGACAGCCAGTTGGTGAACGCCAGGTACACGACGCCGCCTGGCCGGGTGATCCGCACCATCTCGGCCGCCATCCGCCACGGGTCCGGCACGTGTTCCAGCACGTTGGAGGAGAAGCACACGTCCACGGCGGCGTCCCGCACCGGCAGGGCGAGCGCGCTGCCGAGCACCGCGCCCGGTTGCGGCGCCCCGGTGCCGGCCAGCTCGCCCGCGTCCGCGTCCAGCCGCACGCACCGCGCGCCCCTGGCCTCGAAGGCGCGGGCGAAGTACCCGGGGCCGCCGCCGACGTCCAGCACCGTGCGCCCGGCCAGCGGGGTGTACCGCTCGAGCTGCGCGGTGGTGTCGGCGGCCAGCAGCGTGTAGTAGCCGTCCTGGTCGAGCTGCTCGGTGGTGAACGCGCGGAACAGCCGGACCGACCGGGCGAGGCCGTCCGCGGCGGGGGCGGCGGGCATCAGGTAGAACTCGTTTCTATCAATTTGGCGGCGGCGTGGTGACGGGGGCCACACCGAGGAATACCATCTCGGGCAACATACGCGCTATTCGACAAACCGTCTTAGTACGGATGCCATGGCCACCCGGAGGAATCGGATGCGGCGAATCACTATCACCGGTGTCGTACTCATCGCGATCGGGGCCTTCCTCGTCACCCTCGCGCCCCTGGTGCGGTTCTACGCGGCCGGCAAGCTGATCGCGGCGCCCGCCGACCAGTACGGCATCACCAAGCTGCGCGCCGACAACGCACAGTACTTCAGCACCGGTGACCTGAAGGTCCTCACCGGCAACCTTGACATCACTGTGACAACCCGCGGCGACGTCGAGGCCGCCAAGGGCGACGACGTGGTGTGGGACGAGTTCACAGCGGTGAACGACGTCACCAACAACAAGCAGGGCATCTCGTACGCCCAGCGCCGCAGCGCGTTCAACAAGTACACCGGCGCCGGGGTGAACTGCTGCGGCGCCAACGTCGAGAAGGAGCCGGTGCAGCTCACGGGCCAGATCTACCTGTTCCCGTTCAGCACCGAGAAGAAGACCTACCCGGTGTTCAACTCCTCCACCCGCAAGGCTTTCGACGCGAAGTTCGTCGGTGAGGACACCGTCAACGGCGTGCCGGTCTACAAGTTCGAGCAGACCATCCCGCCCACCAAGATCCAGACGCTGACCGCGCCCGCCTCGGTGCTCGGCATGACGCAGCCCGGCGACGTGCAGGTGGACCGCTGGTACGACGGCACCGTCACGTACTGGGTGGAGCCGGCCAGCGGCACCCCCGTGCAGCAGGAGCAGCGCCGCCACGAGGTCCTGAAGACCCAGGACGGCGTGGAGCGCTCGGTGGCGTTCGTCGCGACGGCCCGGTACACGCCGGAGTCGGTGAACGAGCTCGTGGCCAAGGCGACGGACGCCAAGGGCCAGATCAACACGCTCAAGGTCACCGTGCCGCTGGCCCTCCTCGCGGTGGGCCTGCTCTTCATCCTGGCCGGCGCCCTGCTCGCCGCGCGCCGCCCGCGCCGCCGGGGCCACGAGGCCTGAACGGGCCGCGCACCCGCGGCGACGGAGCCTGAGCGCTCCGCGCACCGGGTGCACGGGGCCTGAAGGAGCCGCGCGTCCGGGGCCACGAAACCTGGACGCGCGAGGGGCCGCGAAGGCCCGCACCGCGCCGTCCGCGCCACGGTGAAAAGGCCGGGGGAATCACTCCCGGCCTTTTCCGCTTTCCGGGCCGAGGCCCATGACTGCCCCCCTGACCGCATGTCGGGAACATCAAAGTAGAACATGTTCTGCCGCAATTGCCGCCCCGTGGAGCGTGACAGGTTACCCGCTGGTAGCACCGGCTCCGTTTTCTAGCTAGAACACGTTGCAGTTCCGTCGTGCGTGGCCGTACATTCGACGCATGCGGACACGTGTCACCGACATGTTCGGGATCGAGCTGCCGATCTTCGCCTTCAGCCACTGCCGGGACGTCGTCGCCGCGGTCAGCCGCGCCGGCGGCATGGGTGTGCTCGGCGCCCTCTACTTCACCCCGGAGGAGCTCGAAGTGGAGCTCTCCTGGATCGACGAGCACGTCGGCGGCAAGCCGTACGGCGTGGACGTCGTCATGCCCGCCTCCTACGCCGGGGCCGACCTCGGCGTCGACTCCCCGGAGGACCTCGTCGCCCGGCTCCAGGGGATGATCCCGGACGGCCACCGCCGGTTCGTCGAGAACCTGCTGTCCGAGCACGGCGTGCCCCCGCTGTCCGAGCACTCCGACGCCGGCCGCGTGCTGCTCGGCTGGACCGACGCCACCGCCCGCCCCCAGGTGGAGACCGCGCTCAAGCACCCCATCGCGCTGCTCGCCAACGCCCTCGGCCCGCCGCCCGCCGACGTCGTGGAGCTGGCCCACGCCCGCGGCGTCAAGGTGGCCGCGCTCGCCTCCACCCCCCGGCACGCCGTCAAGCAGGTCGAGGTCGGCGTGGACGTGGTCGTCGCCCAGGGCACCGAGGCGGGCGGCCACACCGGTGAGATCTCCACGATGGTCCTGATCCCGCAGGTGGTGGACGCCGTGGACGTCCCCGTGCTCGCCGCGGGCGGCATCGGCTCCGGCCGCCAGATGGCCGCCGGGCTCGCCCTCGGCGCCGAGGGCGTCTGGACGGGCTCCTTGTGGCTGACCGTCGAGGAGGCCGACACCCCCGAGCTGGCCAGGCGGCGCATCCTGGAGGCCACCTCGCGCGACACCGTGCGGTCGCGGTCGTGGACCGGCAAGCCCGCCCGCCTGCTGAAGAACGCCTGGACCGACGCCTGGGAGTCGGCCGAGTCGCCCGGCACGCTGCCGATGCCGCTGCAGTTCATGCTGATCTCCGGGGCGCTGCGCCGCATCTCCGACGCCGGCGCCGGCGAGTTGTCCACGTTCCCCGCCGGGCAGATCATCGGCGCGATGAACCAGGTCAAGTCCGCCAAGGACGTCGTCTTCGAGCTGGTCGAGGAGTACGTGGACGCCGTGGAGCGCCTGGACCGCCTCACGAGGGACTGAGCGGGTGCTACTCGCCGCGGTAGACGGCCGGGCGCTTCTCGCGGAACGCCCGCGCGCCCTCCTTGGCGTCCGCCGAGCCGATCACCGGCCAGCCGATGGCGTCGGAGACCTTCAGCGCCTCGGTCTCGGCCATGCCGAGCGTCTCGCGGTAGGCGCGCAGGATCGCCTGGGTGGCGAGCGGCCCGCACGCCGCGACCTGCTCGGCGATCTCGCGCGCGGCGGCGAGCGCCTGGCCGTCCGGCACGACCTTGTTGACCAGGCCCATCCGGAGCGCCTCGGCGGCGCCGACGGCCCGTCCGGTGAGCAGCAGGTCCATGGCGAACGCGTACGGGAGCTGCCGCGGCAGCCGCACGGCGCTGCCCCCCATGGGGAACAGCGCACGCCGGGCCTCGAACAACCCGAGCGTCGCCGACTCGGCCACCACCCGCAGGTCGGTGCCGACGAGCAGCTCGGTGCCGCCCGCCACCGCGTATCCCTCGACCGCGCACACGATCGGCTTGGCCGGCAGGGCGTCCTCGCCGCGCAGCAGCCCCTTCCAGTGGTAGTCCGGGATCTGCGCGGCCCGCTCCCGCACCCGCGGGTCGGCGGACGGCGTGGCCATGGCCTTGAGGTCCGCACCCGCGCAGAACGTGCCGCCCGCGCCGGTCAGGATGCCCACGCGGACGTCCGGCTCGGCGGAGATGTACGCCCAGGCGTCGGCGAGGCCGACCAGCATGTCGGACGACAACGCGTTCCTGGCCTCCGGCCGGTTCATGGTGACGACGACCAGGTGGCCGTCCCGCTCGACACGGCAGTGCGGGGTGCTGATGGGCAGCAGATCCATGAGGTTCCTCCATGTCGGCGGGGGGTCAGGCCCGTTGTGCTAGAGCAAGCGCTTGATCGTCTCAGGTGGCCGGGGTTAGGCTGCGGACACGAACTAGAACAGATTCTTATTCGGGACACGCCCGACGCGCCAGGGCTTGTCGGGGACAGCGGGAACGTGCTTCACTGCGGCGCATTCGGGGGACATCACGACGGAACCGGACACCGGACAAGGGAGTTCCGATGGGGTCGCTCGGTTTCTGGAGGCTCGCGCAGGCGGACCCCGATCGGGTCGCGGCGGTCGATCCGGACGGCACAGAGCACACCGCCGGAGAGCTGCACGCCCGCGCCAACCAGGTGGCGCACGGCCTGCGCGCCCTCGGTCTCACGCCGGGCGACGGCTTCTGCGGGCTGATGCCGAACGGCGTGGACGGCCTCGTGCTGTACCTCGCCGCCCTGCAGTCCGGGTGGTACTACACGCCGGTCAACTGGCACCTGACCGGCCCTGAGATCGCGTACATCCTCACCGACAGCGAGGCCAAGGCGTTCGTCGCCCACGAGCGGTACGCCGAGGAGGCCGCCCGCGCCGCCGAGGCGATCGAGCCGCACCGCAGGTTCTCCCGCGGTGCGATCGACGGCTTCCGCCCGGTGGCCGAGCTGGTCGAGGGCATGCCGGCCACCCCGCCCGAGGGCCGCACCATGGGCGCCACCATGCACTACACCTCCGGCACCACCGGCAGGCCGAAGGGCGTGCGCCGGCCGCTCGCCCCCATCGACCCCGACGACGGCGCCGAGATGATGACCGGGCTGCTCGGCATCTTCGGCGTCACCCCGGCCGGTGACAACGTGCACCTGGTCACCTCGCCCAGCTACCACACCGCGGTCACGCAGTTCGGCGGCACCGCGCTGCACATGGGGCACAAGCTGGTCTACATGGACAGGTGGGACGCCGAGGAGATGCTCCGGCTGTGCGAGCGCCACCGGGTGACCAACTCCCACATGGTGCCCACCCACTTCAAGCGGCTGCTCTCCCTGCCCGACGAGACACGTCACAAGTACGACCTGTCCTCACTGAAGTGGATGATCCACGCGGCGGCGCCCTGCCCCGTCCCGGTCAAGCAGGCGATGCTGGAGTGGTGGGGCGACTGCGTGTACGAGTACTACGCGGCCACCGAGGGCGGCGGCACCGTCGCCACCCCCGAGGGCTGGCGCAAGCACCCCGGCACCGTCGGCACGGCGTGGCCCTTCAGCGAGATCCTCGTCGTGGACGACGCGTACGAGCCCGTACCGCCCGGCGTTCCCGGCACCATCTACATGAAGATGGCCGGAGTTCAGTTCGAGTACAAGGGCGACCCCGCCAAGACCGCCGCCAACCGCCTGCGCGACCACTTCACCGTGGGGGACATCGGCTACCTGAACGACGAGGGCTACCTGTTCCTCTGCGACCGCAAGGCCGACATGATCATCTCGGGTGGCGCCAACATCTACCCCGCCGAGATCGAGAACGAGCTGGTCGTGCACCCCAAGGTGGCCGACGTCGCCGTGTTCGGCATCCCCGACGAGGAGTGGGGCGAGCAGATCAAGGCGGTCGTGGAGCCCGCCGCCGGCGTCGAACCCGGCCCGGAGCTCGCCGCCGAGCTGCTGGCGTCCCTGGAGGGCCGGCTGTCGAAGATGAAGTGGCCGCGCAGCATCGACTTCGTCGAACGGCTGCCGCGCGAGCCCAACGGCAAGCTCCTCAAGCGCAGACTCCGCGACCCCTACTGGGAGGGCCACGACCGTGCCATCTGAACCGCTGGTCGCCGAGCACGCGCTGGAGTTCCCCGGCGGGTACACCCGGACGACCGGGCCGGTCATCGGCCGCTTCCTCACCGAGCTGCGCGACGGGCGCCTCGTCGGGGTGCGCACGGCGGAGGGCCGCGTGCTGGTGCCCCCGCTGGAGTACGACCCGCACACAGGGGAGCCGGTGACCCAGGAGTTCGTCCCGGTCGGCCCCACGGGCACCGTGCGCACCTGGGCCTGGGTGGAGGAGCCCCGCCCCGGGCACCCGCTGGACCGGCCGTTCGCGTGGGCGCTCATCGACCTGGACGGCGCGGACACCGCGCTGGTGCACGCCGTGGCCGCGGGCGGCGTCAAGGCCATGCGCCCCGGCCTGAGGGTCCGTCCCCGGTGGCGGCCCGAGGCGGACCGCACGGGCCACATCACCGACATCGCCTGCTTCGTGCCCGAGGTCACCACCATGGTGTCCCCGCAGCGCACCGAGTACCGCGTGATGCCGGGCCGGTCGCTGCAGCGCTTCCTCGAAGGCGTGCGCGACGGCGTGTTCCTCGCCGGGCGCTGCGCCGCGTGCGACAAGGTGTACGTCCCCTTCCGCACCTCGTGCCCGTCCTGCGGCTCACGCATCGAGGAGGAGGTCGAGCTGCCGGACACCGGCACCGTCACCACCTTCGCGATCAACAACCTGCCCGACCCCCGGGCCCCCGAGGTGCCGTTCGTGTCCGCGTACATCCTGCTGGACGGCGCGGACGTCGAGATGATCGTGCTGATGGGCGACGTGCCCGCGCACGAGGTGCGCCAGGGCATGCGGGTGCGCGCCGTGTGGGTGCCGCCGCAGGAGCGCACCCTGTCGATGAGCAACGTCAAGTGGTTCGCGCCCACCGGCGAGCCGGACGTCGCGCTTTGACATCCTCCCCCGCCTGAAGGTGGGGGATTCCAACCCATTCCTACGCTGAGAGGAGGGCAGGTTGAAGTTCGCAGTGCACCGGCCCGCCATCGCGTGGCCCTTCCCGCGCAGACACGGCATGCCCTGCCGCCAGCTTGATGTTGCGTGCCGCGTTCACGTCGGCATTGCAGGCGTATCCGCAGGACCGGCAGCGGAAGGCGGCTTGGCTCTCGCGCGCCTTCGCGTCGACGGTCCCGCATGCCGAGCATCGCTGGCTCGTGTACGCGGCGTTGATCTTGATGATGCGGCCGGGGGCTTTGTGCTCCAGCCGCTCGACCAGTGCGCCCCAGCCGGAGGCGAGGATGCTCCGGTTCAGGGCCGCCTTCTGGCGGACGTTCCTGCCCGGTGCTTCGATGGTGCCCTTCGAGGAGCGGGTCATACCCCGGACGTTGAGATCTTCGACGCCGATCACGTCAAACCTGCGGGCCAGGTCGGTGCTGGTCTTCTCGACCCAGTCCTTGCGCCGGTCGGATTCGCGGGCCTTCAGCCGGGCGATAGCCGCCTTCACTTCCGCCCGCCGGTTGGAACTTCGCCGGGCGCGCGCCAGCTTGCGCTGGAGGCGCCGCAGCCGCGCCGTCTCGCTCTCGCGCAGACGGGGAGCGGCCAGCAGCTCTCCGGTGGACAGGGCGGCCGCTACAGCGATGCCCCGGTCCACGCCTACCGTCTCGCCCGTGCCGGGAACGGGGATCGGTTCCGGTACGGCGGCGTAGGCGACATGCCAGCGGCCTGCCCGGTCGCGGGCGATGCGGTAGGACTTCACTCCGTCGGGGACGGGACGCGACCAGCGGAACCGCACCCAGCCGACCTTAGGGACCTTGATCTCGCCGACGTGACGGGACAGGCGGCGCACGTCGCCCGGTTTGACGGCGACGATCCGGAAGCTCTCGCTCTGGCCGCGCTTGCGCCAGGTCGGCTTGCGGTGGGTCTTGCCGAAGAAGTTCGCCATCGCCTGCGCGAAGTCCTTGAGCGCCTGCTGCTGGACGATGATCGACCCGGCTCGCAGCCACTCGGACTCCGCTCGCGCTTCGGTCAGCTGGCGGCACTGCTCGGCGAACCCCGGGGCGGACTTCAGCCCAGGCCGCCAGTGGGCGTGCTGTTCGACGGCGAGGTTCCACACGAACCGCGCGTGCCCGCAATGCTCCAGCAACGCCGCCTCCTGTGCAGGCGTGGGCTGAAGCCGGTAGCGGGACATGCCGATCAACCTACCGACCGCCACCGACAAAACCGGGAGATCACAGTGTCCGGCCGTTCCGGCTTTCCTCCCCGCCCTGAAGGACAGGGCCTCCAGCCTGTAGGTACCTGGTGAGCCCCGCTGTGAGCCCGAGGAAGGGGAACGCCCGGTGCGAGAAGTAGCCGTCGTCGCGTTCGCGCAGACCAGGCACACCGGCCACGACGAGGGGCTGTCGGAGCCCGAGCTGATCGCGCCGGTCATCGAGGAGGTCAAGCGGGCCTCCGGCCTGTCGCGGTTCGGCTTCACCTGCTCGGGGAGCTGCGACTACCTGGCCGGGGCGCCGTTCTCGTTCGTGTCCGCGCTGGACGCCGTCGGGGCCTGGCCCCCCATCTCCGAGAGCCACGTCGAGATGGACGCCGCGTGGGCGCTGTACGAGGCGTGGGTGCGGCTGCAGCACGGCGACGTGGACTCGGCGCTGGTGTACGGGTTCGGCAAGTCGTCGCTGACCGACGTGCGCGAGGTCATGACGCTGCAGCTCGACCCGTACTACCTGGCGCCGCTCGGCCTGGACCAGGTGTCGTACGCCGCGCTGCAGGCGAGCGCCCTCGGGGCCCCCGAGGCGGAGCTGCGCGAGATCGCCCGGCGCCGCCGCGCCGAGGGCCGCGCCAACCCGTTCGCGCTGCACCTGCCCGACCCCCCGGACGACGACCCCTACCAGGTGCGCCCTCTGCGGGCCGCCGACGTCGCGCCCCCCACCGACGGCGCCGCCGCCGTGGTGCTCGCCGCGGGCGACCTGGTCAGGCGGATCGCGGAACGGCCCGCGTGGATCACCGGCATCGCGCACCGCGCCGAACCGCACTACCTCGGCATGCGCGACCTGTCCCGCTCGGCGTCCGCCGCCGACGCCGCCCGCGCGGCCGGCGTCGGCAAGGGCCCCGTGGACGTCGCCGAGCTGCACACGCAGTTCAGCCACGAGGAGATCATCCTGCGGGAGGCGCTGGGCCTCTCGGAGGACGTCGTGATCAACCCCTCGGGCGGCCCGCTCGCCGCCAACCCCGTCATGGCCACCGGCCTGATCCGCGTCGGCGAGGCCGCGCGGCGCGTCATGGACGGCGCCGCGGCCCGCGCCGTCGGCCACGCGGCGTCCGGGCCGTGCCTCCAGCAGAACCTCGTCACCGTGATGGAGGGCTGATGGCCAACCGCTGCGCCGTCATCGGCGTCGGGCAGACCCACTACCGCACCCGGCGGCACGACGTGTCCATCGCCGGGCTGGTCCGCGAGGCCGCGCTGCGCGCGCTGGAGGACGCCGGGCTGACGTTCAAGGACATCGACGCCGTGGTCATCGGCAAGGCCCCCGACCTGTTCGAGGGTGTCATGATGCCCGAGGCGTACCTCGCCGACGCGCTCGGCGCCGCCGGCAAGCCGGTCACCCGGGTGCACACCGCGGGGAGCGTCGGCGGGTCCACCGCGCTGGTGGGGGCGTCCCTCATCCAGGGCGGGGTGCACGAGCGGGTGCTGGTCGTGGCGTTCGAGAAGCAGTCGGAGTCCAACGCCACCTGGGCGCTCAGCACCCACCTGCCGTTCACCGCCTCGCTGGTGGTGGGGGCGGGCGGCTACTTCGCGCCGCACATCCGCGAGTACATGCGCCGCTCCGGCGCCCCCGACCACATCGGCACGCTGGTCGCCGTCAAGGACCGGCAGAACGCGCTGAAGAACCCGTACGCGCACCTTCGCATCCCCGGCATCAGCCGCGAGATGGTCGAGTCCACGCCGATGTTGTGGGAACCGATCCGGTACCTGGAGACCTGCCCGTCGTCCGACGGGGCGTGCGCCATGGTGCTCGCCGCCGAGCACAAGGTGACCGGCACCCCCGCGTGGGTGCACGGCACCGCCATGCGCTCGGAGCCGATCTTCCGGGCCGGACGCGACACGGTGAGCCCGCAGGGCGGCAAGGACTGCGCGGCCGACGTGTACCGGCAGGCCGGGGTCACCGACCCGCGGCGCGAGATCGACGTCGCCGAGGTGTACGTGCCGTTCTCCTGGTACGAGCCGATGTGGCTGGAGAACCTCGGGTTCGCCGGCGACGGCGAGGGATGGAAGCTCACCGAGTCCGGCGCCACCGCGCTGACCGGTGACATCCCGTGGAACGCCTCCGGCGGCGTGCTCAGCTCCAACCCCATCGGCGCGTCCGGCCTCATCCGCTTCGCCGAGGCCGCGCTCCAGGTCCGCGGGCAGGCCGGCGACCACCAGGTGGACGGCGCACGGCTCGCGCTCGGGCACGCCTACGGCGGCGGCGCCCAGTTCTTCGCGATGTGGATCGTTGGCAGCGACCGGCCGTGACCGGGCGCGTCCGTCAGGAGGGCCCCGATGGAGTTCAACCACGCCGACCTGTTCGAAGGGCTGGCGGACGCGGTGGGGGAGCGCGTCGCCGTCGTCTGCGGGGAGGACCGCCTGACGTACGCCGGACTGGAAGCCCGGGCCAACCGGCTGGCCCACCGCCTGATGTCCGCCGGCGTCGGCCGCGGCGACCACGTGGGCATCCAGCTCTACAACGGCGTCGAGTACGTCATCACGTTGCTGGCCGCGCTGAAGATCCGCGCCGTGCCCATCAACGTCAACTACCGGTACGTCGAGGCCGAGCTGTACTACCTGTACACCGACTCCGGCGTCGTCGCCCTGGTCTACGACACTGAGTTCGACGACCGCGTGGCCGCCACCGCGCCCCGCTGCCCCGCGCTGCGCACGCTGATCGCCGTCGGCGGCCCGTCCCAGGTGGACGGCGCCCTGACGTGGGACGACGCCCTGGCCGGCTGCTCCGAGGGCCGGGAAGGCTTCCCCGTGCGCTCCGAGCGGGACGTCTACATCATCTACACCGGTGGCACGACGGGCATGCCCAAGGGTGTCATGTGGCACACCCGCGACCTGTTCATGGCCTTCGGCGGCGGCAACCCCTGGGGCGCCCCGCACACCCGGCCCCAGCAGGTCATCGACACCGCGCTGGGCTCCGGCCCGCTGATCATGATGCCCGCCGCGCCCCTGATGCACGGCGCCGCCCAGATGGCCACGTTCATCTCGTTCTGGATGGGCTCCACGGTCGTCTACGTCCGCAAGTTCGACGCCGCCGACGTCTTACGCGCCATCGCCCGTGAGAACGTCCTCACCCTGAACATCACCGGCGACGCCATGGCCCGCCCCCTGGCCGACGAGATCGCCACCGGCGCCTACGACCTGTCCTCGCTGAAGGTGCTGAGCTCCACCGGCGCCATCCTCACCGGCGTCGTCCGCGACCGCCTCCAGGAACTCCTGCCCGACGTCCTCATCATGGACAGCTTCGGCAGCACCGAATCGGGCTACACCGCGTCGGCCGTCGCGGGTTCGTCCCCCGAGTCCGGCCTGAAGTACCAGCCCAACGCCACCTGCACCCTCGCCGTCCTCGACGACACCCTGACCCCCGTGACCCCCGGCTCCGGCGAGCTCGGCACCGTGGCCAAGTCGGGCGACATCGCCTTCGCCTACTACAACGACCCCGACAAGTCCGCCGAGACCTTCGTCACCGACAAGGACGGCACCCGCTGGCTCCTCACCGGCGACCTCGCCACCGTGGAGGAGGACGGCACCATCTACGTCTACGGCCGCGGCTCCCAGTGCATCAACACCGGAGGCGAGAAGGTCTTCCCCGAAGAGGTGGAAGCCGTCCTGAAGGGCCACCCCGCCGTCTTCGACGCCGTGGTGACCGGCATCCCCGACACCCGCTGGGGCAGCCGGGTGGCCGCCGTCATCGAGCCCCGCCCCGGCCAGGCGCCGACCCCGGACGACCTGGACACCCACTGCCGCCACCGCCTCAGCGGCTACAAGGTGCCGAGGACCTACGCCTTCGTGGAGAAGATGCACCGCTCTCCCGCCGGCAAGGCGGACTACCGCTGGGCCCGGGAGACCGCCCTGAACGCCGCGACCTGAACCTCAGGGCTTGACGGCGGGCACCGGAGGGCCGCCGGACCCGGAGGACGGGAGCTCGCCGCCCTCGCCCCGGACGAACTGGATGACGGCCACGACGGCCGCCGCCTGGGCGAGGAGGAACGTCGCCTGGGAGGGCAGGCTCTCCAGCCGGTAGACGCCGACGAGGAAACGCCACACCCGGCTCCAGGGCGGCAGGACGGCGCGCATGGTGCGCAGGTCCAGCACCAGGCCGGCGGTGGTGAGGACGGCGGTGAGCAGGACCGTGCGCAGCAGCAGGTCGCCCAGGGGGGCCAGGTCCAGGATCCAGGCGAGGAGCGTCTGCGCGAGCGCGGACACGGCGACCGCGCCGGCGACGGGCAGGGCCCGCACGGGGCCCGTCCGCCCGGGGAGCTCGCGCCACAGCAGGCCCAGCAGGTAGCCGGGGACGTACCAGTACAGCAGCTCCCACAACGCGAACGCCGGCTCGTAGAAGCCCGCCAGCCAGTCGAGCCGGCCCCAGTGTCCCTCGGCGACGTAGGTGTGCCACAGCAGATAGGCGCCGGGCAGCACGCCGAGCGCGGCGGTGAGGGCGCCGGTCCGGGCCGCCAGCGCGGCCGGCGAGGGGTCCGGCCCGGCCAGCAGCGCCACGTCCAGCGGACTGACGTCCTCGGGGAGCGCGAGGCCGCTCTTCCCCGCCGGACCGTCCCCCGCCGGACCCTCCCTCGCCGGACCCTCCCTCGCCGGACCGTTTCCCGCCGGACCGTTTCCCGCCGGACCGTTTCCCGCCGGACCGTTTCCCGTCGGACCGTCACCGTCCCCTGTCGGACCGGCCCCCGCCGGACCGTTCTTCGTCGGATCGTTTCCCGTCGGACCGTTTTCCACCGGACCGTTTTCCACCGGATCCTTCCGCGGGGGCCAGGCGCGGAGCCTTGCCAGTTCCGTCTGCGCCTCCTCGGTGTCCTTGGTCCACGTCTTGAGGTCGCCGTCCGGGGTGAGCATGGCCGCGTCCCGCTGGCGGCCGGTTCGCTGCGTCACCAGGAAACGGCGCGCCCTGTCCCGCAGGAGCGGCAGGTGAACCGGTGCCACCTGGCCGTACAGCAGCGGGGTTCCCGCCCCGTCGAGACGGCGCAGGGCCAGGACCCATCTCTGGCTCAGACGCAGGGCCGGCCACAGGGCCGCCGCGCCCGCCACGAGGGAGACCGGCAGCCAGAGCCAGCCGTAGTACTGGCTCCACGACAACATGGTCGCGAGGACCAGCCAGGCGACGATCGCCCGGTTCACGGCCACCCGGCCCGGCGCCGCCGGAGGGTGCAGGAGCGGGACCCCGCCGGCGGGCGCGTCCTCGGCGCGGCGGCGCAGGACGGCGCCGAGCACGGCCACCGGCCAGATCCACAGCAGGCCGCCGCCGACCCAGGTCAGCAGCACGGGCGGTAACCACAGCAGGTCGTAGGTGAGGCCCGCGGCGGGTTCGAGGTCCCCCACGTCGGCCAGCAGGCCGGCCCCCTGCCGGTCACGATGACTGCCGTAGCAGGCGTAGGCGGCGGTGACCACACCCACGGCGGCCGAGACCGCCCAGATCCAGGAGGGGACACGCCCCCGGGCCTGGGACGTCCAGGCCAGGCGGCAGCCGTTGAGGAACGCCGCGACCACCAGGGCCGTCAGCACCACCGCGGCGACGGCCAGGAACGGCCAGACCGGCAGGACGGGAAGGCCCTCGGGGAAACGCTCGTCCGGGGGACTTCGATCCAGCGCCCATGCGGTCACCCCCGTCACCGGGAAGACGAGCGCGGCCGACGCGCCGGAGACCACGGGCCGGGCGAGGCCGCCCGCCCACAGCAGAGCCGGCACCACGACCGGCACCAGCGCCGCCTCGGCCGCCCAGTAGACGAACTCCGCCGTCCCGGACGTGACAGCAGGGCCGGTGAGCTGGTACAGCACGACGCGCAGCGGGGCGAGGACGGTGAAGGCCGCCGCCGTGACCAGGAGCAGGCCCGCTCGCGGCCGGTGTTCCGCGTGCGGCAGCCGGAGGAAGAGCAGCAGGGGAATCAGCAGCATCACCACGTCCCAGAGCTCCCACGACACCTCCAGCACGACACGCCGCGGCCAGAGGTTCATGGCGGCCGCGCCCTTGGCGTGCGGACCGGGAGCCAGGTCGAACACGATGCCGCCCCGCTCGTCGCTCCAGGTGGCGCCGGTCGCGGTGACCGACGCCGGCGTGGGGGACGGCGAGCGGAGCCAGCGGCTCGGATAGGTGATGGTGACCTGTTTCCACGGCACGCCGGGTGGCGTCGCCTCGGTGGGCAGCCGCAGGTGCAACGTGCCGCCGGCCCCGGCCGAGAGCACCCAGGGCCCGAACCTGACGTCCTGCGGGCCGTCGGAGGGCTCGGCGAAGCCGAGCGCGTCCACAGCGGTGTGCACCTCGTCGGTCAGGACGAGCGTCGCCCCCTGGACATCGACCCTCGGCTGCGTGTCCCGCCACATACGCCATTGCCAGGGCGGCTCTTCGGCGAGCAACAGGCACCGCAGCGTACGGCGGTACTCGTGCGATGCGGGGTCGGCCAGCAGGTGACGCGCCATCACCGACGCCCACGGCACCTCGGCCTTGGTGACAGCGGTCATCATGGGCACGTCCACACCTGCGGCGCGCACCGTCAGCGATGTCGTACGCCGCACCCCCGACAGGTTCTCGGCCACACACGGAACGTCGTCCGTCCCGGCCCGTTCCCGAGCGGCGTGGGCACCGGAGGGAAGCAGGACTCCCACAGCCACCACGACCATCGCGACCACTGAACGGACTTGTTTCCGCACAGACAGTGTAATTACCGCATTTGCCGGATAACCACGTCGTATTTCTCCGAAAACCAGCGATCGCCGCTCCCGTCTAGGGTTGCCGTGTGAGCTCGGCTGACGGCACGACGGGCACATCGGGTGGGACGGGCGGCGCCTCACGGGGCCTGTGGACCCTCCTCGCGCACAACGCCGACTTCCGCCGGCTGTTCACCGGCACCTCGGTCTCGCTGCTCGGATCCAGCGTCACCACGGTGGCCCTGCCTCTCACCGGCGTCATCCACCTCCGGGCCTCGGCCGCCGAGATGGGGCTGCTGAGCGCCGCGGCACTGCTCCCGCACCTGGTCCTCGGGCTGCCCGCCGGCGTGTGGGTGAGCCGCGTGCCCTACCGCCGCGTCCTCGTCCTCACCGACCTGACGCAGATGGCGTCGCTCGCCGCGATCCCCGTCCTCGCCGTCCTCGGCTCGCTCCAGATGTGGCACCTGTACGCGGTGGCCCTGTCGACCGGCGTGGCCGCCCTCTTCTCCACGGTGGCCGCGCAGTCCTTCACACCGGACCTGGTGCCGCGCGACCGGTTGCTCGCGGCGAACAGCGGCCTGATGCTCAGCAACGCGACGGTCACCACCACCGGATCCGCACTGGGCGGCATGCTGGTCTCGGCGCTCACCGCCCCCGTCGCGATCGTCGTGGACGCCGCCTCGTTCCTCGTCTCCGCCCTGTGCAAGGCGCGCATCCGGGCACCGGGCCACCCGGCCGTCCCCACCACCCCTCCACGCCTGAAAGCCGACATCGTCGAAGGCTGGCGCGCGGTCTTCGCCCACCCCGTCATGCGCGCCGTCGTCACCGCCGCCACGATCGGCGCGTTCGCCGGCCAGATGAAAGCCGTCGTCCTGGCGCTCTACCTCATCCGGGACATCGACCTGTCCGCGGCCCAGGTCGGCCTGCTGATCGCTCTCAGCGGCGCGGCCGCCGTCGCCGGCGCACTGACGGCACCCTTCCTCACCGAACGACTGGGCCCCGGCCCGGCCTTCGTCTCAGGAATGTTCCTGACGTCCGTCTCGGGCCTGGTCCTCGCCACCGCCTCCGGCCCCTTCCCCGTGGCGTTCACCGTCGTGGCCCTGGCCCAGTGCCTCGCCGGCGCCGGCCCTTCGCTCTACGGCGTCAACCAGCAGACCTTCCGCCAGGTCTTCTACCCCGCCGGCCTGCTCCCCCGCGTCAACGCCACCTGGCGCTTCCTCGCCTTCGGCAGCCAATCGATCGGCGCCCTCACCGGCGGTCTCACCGCGACGGCCCTGGACCTTCGGGCCGCCCTGCTCGTCAGCTCCTGTCTCATGCTCACCGGCACCGCCATGGCCGCCGCCTCCCCGCTCCGGCGCCTGCGAAGGCTTCCTTAGCCCGCCAGATGGCACGATGTCCTACGGAAACGCCGATCGGGGGAGGGGAGGGCCGGGTGGGGCTGGAGGTCGAGAGCCGGGCGTCCGGCTCGCCGTACATCGAGCGGGTGTGGCGAAGCCGCAGCCACGGCGTCGAGCGCATGATGTCGGTGGCCGCGGCCCAGTGGGACCTCGTGTTCTGGGAACACCGCGGCCAGATGAGCGTCGCCGTCCACGGCCCCGAACCGGCCGCGAGCCAGGCCCCGGTCCCCGAGGACGCCACGTTCTTCGGCATCACCTTCTCCCTCGGCTCGTCGATGCCGCACCTCCCGGTCGACCGGCTCGTCGGCCGCGGCGTGGACATCCCCGACGCGACCCACCGGTCCTTCTGGCTGAAAGGCTCCACCTGGCACGTCCCCGCGTACGACAACGCCGAGGCCTTCGTGGAGCGCATGGTGCGCGAGGGCATCCTGGACCGCGACCCGATCGTCGCCGCGGTACTCGACGGCGCCCCGCCGGAGCTGTCCGACCGCACACTCCAGCGGCGTTTCGTGACGGCCACCGGCCTCACCCGTGGCGCCGTCCGGCAGATCGAACGGGCCAGGCAGGCGGCCGTCCTGATCAAGGACGGGGTGCCGGCGCACGACGTGATCCACCGCCTCGGCTACTTCGACCAGCCCCACCTGGCCCGCTCACTCAGCCGCTTCATCGGCCGCACCGCCACCCAACTGGGCACCCGGGACATGCCGGAGCCGCTGTCGCTTCTGTACAAGACCTGAGTCTTCGCCCTGCTTTAAGCTCCCAACGCCAACGACAAAGGAGCAGACCAATGGGCAAGATCGTCGCGAACTTCTTCATCTCCCTGGACGGCGTGGTCGAGTCGCCCGACAAGTGGCACTTCCCGTACTGGAACGACGAGATGGGCACCGCCGTCCAGGCCGGCATGCAGAGCGCGGTGGCGATGCTGATGGGCCGCACCCTGTACGAGGAGTGGTCCGCGTACTGGACGACGACGGACGCCGACCCGGACATCGCCGCGTCCTTCACCGCCATGCCCAAGTACGTCCTGTCGAGCACCCTGGAGAAGGCCGACTGGAACAACACGACCGTCATCTCCGGCGACGTGGCCGCCGAGCTGCGCGAGCTCAAGGAGCGCACCGACGGTGACATCCAGATGTCCGGCTCCGCGACGACCGTCCGCTGGCTCCTGGCCAACGACCTGCTCGACGAACTGAAACTCCTCGTCCACCCCATCGTCGTCGGCCACGGCCAGCGACTGTTCGAGGACACCCCCACCCACCCGCTGAAGCTGGTGAAGTCCGAGACCTTCGAGACCGGCGTCCTCAACCTGACCTACGTCCCCGCCGGCGCCTGACCGGCACGGCAGTGGTGACGCGCCGCAAGCGGACGTACCTGTCCCGGCCCTGAGTCCCTCGACGGCGGGCCGGCCTGGTACGTCCGGCGGCTGCGGGGCCGTCCACCGAGAGCGGTCCCGATAGCCGCCCGCACCCATGACGCACCGCATCGGTGCGGAGCTCGCTGACGATCAGCGCCGTGCTCGAGAGGAATAACCTCGCGGAAATATCCCGTGCGATGGCGCGCACGGTGGAGTGATTTCCGGACTGTGAACAGGCCCGCATTTCCCCCTAGGCCGTCGGAGTGCTTCTTGTTTCGCTGCGGTAATACTTGCTGAATTCCTCGTCGCCCGCGGCCTCTGCCAGGAAGAATCCGACGCCCCGCATCGACTCCAGGGCGATCGACGCGCCGGCTTCGCGGAGTTTGACGCGCAGCCGTTTGACCGTCGACCGGACGGCGGACACGTCATCGAGATATTCCGCGCCCCAGACCCGCTCGTAGAGCTGCTGGTAGGTCCAGACCCGGAGCCCGGGGCTGGCGAGGGCGTCGAGCACCTCCCGTTCGATGCGGGTCAGAGGGAGGGCGTGCCCCGCCCAGCTGACCTGTTGCCGGTCGCGGTCGATGACCAGGTCGCCCAGCGTCACCATGTCGCGCGCCGGCCCAGGTGAGCGCACCACCGCGTCGTCGTCGAACAAGACGCTGCGGACGGACTTCATATCGGGAAACAACAGCAGGGTCCCGAAACCGCTCATCATTTGAGCCAGTTGTGCCCGCTTGCTGCGACTGGATGTCACACAGAAGATCACGGGCTGTTCGTCCAGACCGTCCACCCGGCCATTGCTCATGCGCTAAGGAAAGCAACGGCATGGACCGCAGTCAATATGAGATTTTCAATGGTTACGGTTCGAAAGTCAGCGCGTCACGTTCTGCGCTGGTCCGATTTCGCCCCGCCCTTGCCCATCTTCTGATCTTGAGTGGGCCCCGGCCGCGGCCGACGATGATCCGGGCTGCCATCACCCCTGGCAGTTCCCCGTCCCGTTCACCCGGTGGGTCTCCTCACCGCCCACCGGCACGCAAGATCCCGCGGCCTCGCACATCCCCTTGCAGGCCACCAGCGAGGAGGCTTCACGTTGACTCCTGCACGAGTGCGCTTACGACGAGCAGCGCCATTAGTGGCGATCTTCGCCACCTTCCTCATGCTCCTGGGTGGCCTTCCGGCCGCCGCGCGATCGACCGCCCCATCGGCCACGCGGGCAACCGGCTCGGCAGCCGGGTCCGCCGCCACGAAACCCGAGGTGCGCGACGCCGTCAAGCACGACCTCTCCGGTAAGTTGCGCGACGTCACCGCCAAGAGCAACCGCGCCCTGAAGGCCAGGGCCGACGAGCAGCCGTTCCGGCCGCTTCCGCGCGAGGCGGCGAAACCGGCCGGCAAGACCGGCGGCACGGTGCTCCAGCAGGAGGTCACCGCGGCGCAGCTCCCCGAGTTCACGGTCTCCTTCGAGGGAGTCGGGAACGTCGACGGAGTGCTGCCGCCGGACACCAACGGCGACGTGGGCCCGAACCACTACGTGCAGATGGTGAACGTCTCCTACGCCGTCTACGACAAGACCGGCCGGCTGCTGCTCGGCCCGTTACCGGGCAACGCCCTCTGGGACGGCTTCGGCGGGCCGTGCGAGACCAGCAACGACGGCGACCCGGTGGTGCTGTACGACGAGGCGGCCGACCGCTGGATGCTCACGCAGTTCGCCGTGCCCGGCGGGAGCAGCGGCTTCCACCAGTGCATGGCGATCTCGCAGACCCCCGACCCGACCGGCGCCTTCTACCGGTACGACTTCTTCTACCACCAGAGCCGGATGAACGACTATCCCAAGTACGGGATCTGGCCTGACGCCTACTACATGACGGCCAACGAGTTCTCCCCGTCGTTCGCGGGCGCGGGCGCGGTGGCGTTCGAACGGGAGAAGATGCTCGCCGGCCTGCCGGCCCGCATGGTGTACTTCCACCTCGGACCCGACTTCGGCGGCCTGCTGCCCTCCGACGCGGAGGGCATGGCGCCCCCGCCCGGGGCGCCCAACCCGTTCGTGATGTTCGACGACGACGCGTGGGGCATCTCGCCCACCGACCGGTTGCTGATGTGGGACTTCACGGTGGACTGGTCCGCCCCGGAGAACTCCACCTTCGGCGACGACCTGGCACCGAGCCGGTTCCTGGAGACGGCCCCCCTCGACTCCAACATGTGCAACTACGCCCGCGCCTGCGTCCCGCAGCAGGGAACCACGGCCAAGCTCGACGCGATCGCCGACCGGCTGATGTACCGGGCCGCGTACCGCAACTTCGGCGACCACGCCTCGATCGTGCTCAACCACACGGTGGACGCCGACGCCACCGATCACGCCGGCGTGCGCTGGTACGAGCTGCGGAGTACCGGCCCCGCGAACTGGAGCCTTCACCAGCAGGGCACCTACGCGCCGGACGCCGACCACCGCTGGATGGGCAGCGGGGCGATGGACGTCTCCGGCAACATCGCGTTCGGGTACACCGCCTCGGGGACCACGACCTTCCCCTCGATCCGCATGGCCGGCCGGCTCTCCGGCGACACGCTCGGCCAGCTCGGGCAGTCCGAGAGGACGCTGATCGCCGGCACCGGGGCGCAGACCCACACTGCGGCCCGATGGGGCGACTACAGCTCGATGTCGGTGGACCCGGCCGACGGCTGCACCTTCTGGTTCACCTCCGAGTACCTGACCACGACGAGCAGCGCCGGCTGGCAGACCCGGGTCGGCGCGTTCAAGTTCCCGAGCTGCGCCGCCGGCCCGCGCGGCGACGTGACAGGCAAGGTGACCTCGAACGGCGGCGGGCCGATCGCGGGCGCGTCGGTGCGAGCCGGCGGCAGCGGCACCACCACAGGCCCCGACGGCACCTACAGGCTGACCCTGCCGGCAGGCGAGCAGGAGATCACCGTCACGGCCTTCGGCTACGCGGACAGCAGCGCGGCCGTCACCGTGCCGGACGGCGGCTCGGTGACGGCCGACTTCACCCTGGCGGCCGTGCCCAAGCGCAAGGTCTCCGGCGTGGTGAAGGACGCCTCCGGGCACGGCTGGCCGCTGTACGCCCGGATCGACGTGGCGGGCATGCCCGGCGGGCCGGTGTTCACCGACCCCGCCACCGGCGCTTACGACGTCGAACTGCCCGTCGGCCGGTACGGCCTCACCGTGAAGGCGATGTACCCCGCCTACCAGCAGGCCACCGTACAGGTCGAGGTGGCCGGCGCCGACCAGGTCAAGGACATCGGCCTGGCCGTGGAGAACACCTGCACCGCCACCGGGTACAAGTTCACCTACAGCGCTCCGCTGTTCACCGAGGCGTTCGAGTCCGGCGACACGCCTGAGGGCTGGAGCGTGGTCAACCGCACGGCGAGTGGCGGCTGGGTGTTCACCGACCCGAAGAACCGCGGCAACCTCACCGGCGGCAGCGGCCGGTTCGCGATCGCCGACAGCGACGCGGCCGGATCGGGCACGACCATGGACACCGATCTGGCGATGCCGGTCCTGAACCTGTCGGACGTGCCGTCGCCCGTGCTGCGGTTCAACAGCGACTACCGCGCGCTCAACGGGTTCGCCGACGTCGAGATGAGTGTCGACGGTGGCACCACGTGGAGCACCGTGTCGAACTGGACGACCGCGAGCCGGCGCGGGCCGGTCGTGGAGGAGCTCGCCATCCCCGCGGCCGGCGGTAAGGCCGACGTGCGGATCCGTTTCCACTACAAGGGCGCCTTCGCTTGGTGGTGGGAGCTGGACAACGTCTCCCTGGTCAACCGGTCCTGCGACCCGACCCCGGGCGGCCTGCTCGTCGGCCAGGTGCTCGACGGCAACACCGGCGGCGGTCTCAACGGCGCGACCGTGACGAGCCTGGACAAGCCGGAGGAGAGGGTGACCACCGCGGCGACGCCGGACGACGGCACGCTCGGCGAGGGGTTCTACTGGATGTTCTCCACCCTGACCGGGGGTCACCGGTTCAGTGCGGCCAAGGGCGGCTACGTATCGGCCACCTCCTCGGTCGACGTGGCGGCCGACGCGGCGACCAGAGCGGACTTCCGCCTGGACGCGGGCCGGCTGACCATCGCCCCGCCGTCGGTCTCCTCCACGCTGGCGATGGGGCAGACCAAGAAGGTGACGACGACGATCCGCAACACCGGCAACGCCCCCGCCACCGTCGATCTGTCCGAACGGCGCGGCGGCTTCGAGATCCTCGGGCCGAAGGGTGCTCCCTTGCAGCTCAACGCGGTGAAGGGAGGTGGCGTGTCGGCCGGGTGGCGCGGTGACAGCAAACCGGGTGTCCCGTTCGAGCCGTCGCCGTACGCGCCGCCGTGGGTGACCACGGCGAACCACCCGGTGGCGGTGATGGACAACGCCGCGGCGGCGTTCGAGGGGAAGGTGTACTCCGTCGGCGGCGTCTCCGCCACCGCGAACCTCGCCAACGCTTACTCCTACGACCCGCCGACCAACACCTGGACGCGGATCGCCGACCTGCCCGCGGCCCTGGAGAAGCCGCAGGCGGCATTCGTCGACGGCACGCTGTACGTCTTCGGTGGCTGGGACTCGGCAGGCAACCCGTCGAACAAGGTCTACGCCTACAACCCGGCGACCAACGTCTGGCAGACGCGGGCCGCGGTCAACCCCCAGCCCCGCGCGGCGGCCGGCGTGGCGGTGCTCGACGGCCAGATCTATCTGATCGGCGGTTGCGCCACCGCCAACTGCGCCAAGTCCGACCTGGTCGTCCGGTACAACCCGGGCACCGACGCGTTCAGCACGACCGCGCCGTACCCGGTGCAGGTGGCCTGGCAGGGCTGCGGCGGGATCAACGGCAAGGTGTACTGCGGCGGTGGCAACGGGGCCACGACGCTGAAGAGCACCTACGCCTACACCCCGAGCAGCAACACCTGGACCCAGATGGCCGACCTCCCGGTCGACTTCTGGGGCACCGGCGCCGACGTGGCGAACGGGCTGCTGATGCTGTCCACCGGCGTCATCAACAACTCGGCCACGGTGACCAACCAGGGCTGGGCGTACGACCCGGCGGCCAACACCTGGTCGGCGCTGCCGAACGCCAACTTCGCCCGCTACCGCGCCGGGGCGGCCTGCGGGTTCATGAAGATCGGCGGATCCACCGGCGGGTTCACTCCGACGCCGGAAAGCGAACTGCTGCCCGGCTTCGACCAGTGCGCCTCCGTCACCGACGTCCCATGGCTGGCGGCCTCGGCGACCACGCTGACCCTGGGGCCCGGGCAGAGCGCCACGGTGACCGTCAAGTTCGCCGCCACCTCGGTGGCCGGCATCGCCCAGCCGGGCACCTACACGGCCCAGTTCGGCGTCCGCTCCAACACGCCGTACCCGGTGCCGCCGATCGACGTGACGATGACGGTCACGCCCCCCAGCGACTGGGGCAAGCTGACCGGTGTCGTCACCGGTGTGGACTGCCAGAACGTCAGCGCCCCCTTGCGGGGGGCGACCGTCCAGGTCAACGGCTCCGGAGGGTGGGCCCACACCCTCAAGGCCGACACGAACGGCCGGTACGCGATCTGGGGTCCCAAGCGCGCCAACCCTGCCGAGATCATCGTGGCCCGCGACGGCTGGATACCTCAGGTCCGGCGCGTCACCATCAGGAGCGGCCAGGTGGTGGAGAACAACTTCGCCCTCCGTCCTGAGACCTGCTGATCCGACCCCACCTGACAGGGCCCGCGCCGCCGGCGGCGCGGGCCCGCGCCATCACGACTTGGTGGTGTCGCCCGCCAAAGCGGCGGTGGCGCCGAGACCGATGTAGATGAGACCGCTGGCGATGTCCAGACGGCGGGCGGCTTTGCGGGAGCTGCGCAGGCGGGTCGCCAGGGCGGCGGAGATCAGCGCGTAGGTGCCGTCGCTGGCCATGCCGAGGACGATCCAGATGACGCCCAGGAGGATCACCTGGAGGGCCACGGGGCCGGCGGGGTCGACGAACTGCGGGAGGAAGGCCAGGAAGAAGATGGCGGTCTTCGGGTTGAGGACGTTCACCACGAAGCCTTCGCCGAAGAGGCGGGTGGGGGACGCCGGAGTCACCTCGGTGGCCATCCTGTTCTCACGGGAGAAGAGTCTGCGCAGCCCCAGGTAGATGAGGTACGCGGCCCCCAGGTACTTGACCACGGTGAACGCGGTGGCGGAGGCGGCCAGGAGCGCGCTGACCCCCAGGGCGGCGGCGACCACATGGACCACCGATCCGGCGTGAATACCCGCCACCGACACCAGGCCGGCCGTACGGCCCTGGGTCACGCTGCGGGTGACGATGTAGACGACGGCGGGACCGGGCACGAGCAGCAGCGCGAGCGTCGCGGCCGCGAAGACCATGAGCGTGGTGACGGGAGGCATGGCGCCGAGGGTAGGAATCGACGTGCCACCACGTCCATCGGTTTTCCCCGGGCCTTCCGCGTCCGCGGCAGGTCTATCGACCGGCCGTTGTCTGAGGAGGTGTCCTGGTGGAGGTCAGGGCGGCCGTCAGGTGGCGGATGGTGGGGAGGCGGGTGCAACGGGCTCACGGCCCTCGACGTTTCCGCGAGGTGGTGTAGCCGTGCACGCGGGTGTACTCGCGAAAGCCCAGGGACTCGTACAGCCGTTTGGGCACCGGGTAGGCGGCGTCGCCGCGGGCGTACACGACGGCGTGCAGCGCGCCGGCCCGGGCGAAGGCGTGGAGCACCGCGGCGCAGACGGCCCGGCCGAGCCCGAGGCGCCGATGGGCCGGGTGGGTGCCCACCGGCTCGTAGAGCCCCACGCGGTTGGCCTCGTCGTACCAGCCCTGGCAGTACGCGACGCTCTCGCCGGCGGGGGAGACGACGACCAGGTCCATCTCGGACCGGTACGGCCAGATCTCCCGCATCCGCGTGTGGCGCTCGGTGGTGACCCGCGCCGAGTCCCACGCGGCCCGGTGCGCGGCGGCCCGCGCCGCGACGTCCGCCGGGGTGCGCTGCTCCCGGATCGTGTAGCCGTCGGGCAGGGAAGGGGCCGGCAGGGGGAAACAGGTGTCCGGGGAAGTGGCGTAGGGAGGTGAGGTGAGCGGAGGTGAAGGGACGAGGGGGCGGCTGAGGCAGGACATGAAGGGGGTGGTGAGGCGGGTGTAGCCGTGGCGGGGGAGGGCCGCTGTCAGGTGGGGTTCGGTGTCGGCCACCTCGGTGTTGAGGGGGGCGTTCGTCTTGGTGGCGGCCCATTCCAGGGCTTCGCCGGCCAGGGCGGGGTAGGCGGGGTCCACCTGGAGCAGCAGTTCGCTCGGGGGTTCCAGCCAGGCCCAGGCCACGGGGACGTCGCCGTCGGTCCACACGGCGGTGGGCCAGGGCTCGGAGGGGTCGAAGGCGCGGCACCAGGTCCAGGCCAGGTCGCCTATGTGGTGGTAGCCGGTGTGGGGGAAACATCGGACGGCTAGGGCTTGCATGGAGCGCAGGTCCAAAGGGCCGGGGTATTCATGGCGGCGCATGGTGGTCATGGTGCCCACGCCGTTTTTGATCAAGCAATGGAATATCGCGTTCCATGCGAGGTCCCGGGCTGAACGTTTCATCGTGTTCGCATATGTGACCTGGAATCATCCATTCGAACCGGTCGTCCGGGCAGGTCGGAGACGATATGGCTTTTCTCCTGCGGCGTCGCCGGTCCGATCTCTTCACTTTTCCCGTTGACAGTCGTTAGGGCGCTTCTTACGTTATCGGCGTTCGTCATTATGTATGTCATCCACATACATGAACACTGTGGCACGAGGAGCTCGACCGTGAGAAGTGGAAGAAGACGAGGCGTGGCCCCCTGGCTCGTGGCCCTCGGGCTGGCACTGGCGGGGGCCGTCGTCGGTGCGCAGGCGGCGGCGGCCGCTCCGACGTCCGGGACCTACCGGCTGGTCAACGTGGGCAGCGGGCTGTGCCTGACGGTACCGGGGAGCAGCGGGTCCGACGGGGTGCAGCTCACCCAGACCGCGTGTGCGGACGCGGCGAACCAGAGCTGGACGCTCGCCTCGGCGAGCGGCGGCGTGACGCTGCGGGCCGGCAACAGCGGCAAGTGCGCGGGCGTGCGGGACGCCAGCACGTCGGCGGGCAAGGCCATCCAGCAGGAGACCTGCTCGGGCGCCTCGTCGCAGGCGTGGCAGCTCACCGAGTCCGGGTCCAACTACCGGGTGGTCAACGCCAACGGCGGCAAGTGCATGAACATCAAGGACAACTCGACCTCCTCGGGCGGGCTCGTGCAGACGAACTCGTGCGACTCGGTGAGCACCAAGCAGTGGCAGCTCGTCCCGGGCGGTTCCACCCCGACCCAGACCCCGACGACCACCCCGACCCAGACCCCGACGACCACCCCGACCAGCACGCCGACGACCACCCCGACCGGCCCGCCGCCGGGCAACCCGACCGGCCTCGTGGGCTGGGCGACGCAGGGCGGCGGCACCACCGGCGGCGGCAACGCGCCCCCGACGACGGTGACCAGCGCCTCGGCGCTGACCAGCGCGCTGTCCGCGTCCGGCACGGCCGTCATCCGGGTCTCCGGCACCATCAGCTGCTCGGGCATGCTGCGGGTGGCGTCCAACAAGAGCGTGATCGGCAACTCCGGCGCCACCCTCGTGGGCTGCGGCCTGAACGTCGCAGAGGCGTCGAACGTCATCATCCGGAACCTGACCTTCCGGAACTGGAACGACGACGCCATCAACGTGCAGTACTCGACCCGCGTGTGGATCGACCACAACACCCTGTCCAACGGCTACGACGGCGCCATCGACGTCAAGCGGGCCAGCGACTACGTCACCGTGTCGTGGAACCGGGTCTTCGACCACGACAAGACCATGCTGCTCGGCCACGACGACGGCAACGGCTCCGAGGACCGCGGCCACCTGCGCGTCACCTACCACCACAACTGGTTCGACGGCACCGGCCAGCGCCACCCGCGCGTGCGCTTCGGCAACCCCGTGCACGTCTACAACAACTTCTACGGCGGGGTGACCGGCTACGGCGTCGCGTCCACCGAAGGCGCCGGCGTGCTGGTCGAGTGCAACTACTTCGAGAACACCGAGGACCCCTACCACCTCGGTGAGGGCGACTCCGGCCCCGGCACCCTCGTCGCGCGCAACAACCAGATGGTCAACTCCGGGTCCGGGCAGACCGGCGGCAGCGTCGCCTCCATCCCGTACTCCTACTCCTGTGACACGCCGTCGCAGGTGAAGTCCATCGTGACGTCCGGCGCGGGCGCCGGCCGGATCAGCGTCTGACCTGACTTCCGCCTCGTCCGGCACTGTCCACCCAGGACCGGACGGCCGGCGGACGCCGCCCCGGATCGGTGGATCCGGGGCGGCCCCCCAAGGAACGCACAGGACCTACCAACCAAAAGGGAGAGTCACCGTGAGGAGAACCAAGGCGAGCATCCTGCTCACCCTGACGGCGGCCGCCGGCCTGACCCTGGCGGGCTCCGTGGTCGACAGCGCGTCCGCCGTCCCCATGCAGCGCCACGTCGCCCTCGCCGGTCCGTCGGACCTGGTCGGCTGGGCCACGCAGGGCGGCGGCACCTCCGGCGGCGCCGGCGGCGGCACGACCACCGTCACCAGCTCCTCGGCGCTGAGCAGCGCGCTGTCGGCGTCCGGCTCCAGGATCATCCGGATCTCCGGCACCATCAACTGCTCGGGCATGCTGAAGGTCACGTCGAACAAGAGCGTGATCGGCAACTCCGGCGCCACCCTGGTCGGTTGCGGCCTCAACGTCGCAAGCGCGTCGAACGTCATCATCCGGAACATCACCTTCCGGAACTGGGGCGACGACGCCATCAACGTGCAGTACTCGACGCGGGTATGGATCGGCAACAACACCCTCAGCAGCGGCTACGACGGCGCCATCGACATCAAGCGGGCCAGCGACTACGTGACCGTGTCGTGGAACCGGGTCTTCAGCCACGACAAGACGATGCTGCTCGGCCACAGCGACGACAACGGCGGCGAGGACCGCGGCCGCCTGCGGGTGACCTACCACCACAACTACTTCGACGGCACCAACCAGCGCCACCCCCGCGTGCGCTTCGGCAACCCGGTGCACGTCTACAACAACTACTACCGCAACGTCGGCGGGTACGGCGTCGCCTCCACCGAGGGCGCCGGCGTGCTGGTCGAGTGCAACTACTTCGAGAACACCGGCGACCCCTACCACCTCGGCGAGGGCGACTCCGGCCCCGGTTCCCTGGTCGCGCGCAACAACCACAAGGTGAACTCGGGCGCGGGCCAGACCGGCGGCAGCGTCGCGTCCATCCCGTACGGCTACTCCTGCGACACGCCGTCGCAGGTGAACTCCATCGTGTCGTCCGGCGCCGGCGCCGGACGCGTGAGCGTCTGAGCCGCCCCCACGGCTCGGACCGAGGGCGTCGCCCGGATCGGCGGATCCCGGGCGGCGCCCCTCGACGTGTCCGGCCTCAGAACTCGGCGTAGTCGGTGAGGAACAGCGCCTCGGCCGTGGCCGTGCGGCGCAGCTCCTCCAGGTCCACCCGCTCGTTCGGCGCGTGGATCGACGCCTCCTCGTCCTCGGCGCCGAACAGCAGGATCTCGGCGGCCGGGAACAACTTCGCGAACGTCGCCACCAGCGGGATCGACCCGCCCGCGCCGATGTCGCGCGGCGACCGCCCGAAGGCCCGCTTCATCGCCCGGTTGAGCGCCGCCCGGGCCCGCCCCCCGGTGTCGGCGAGGTACCCCGACCCGAGCACCTGGTCCGTGACCTGGACGTCCACCCCCCACGGCGCCGCACGCCGCAGGTGCTCCACCACGTCGGCGGCCGCGGTCGCCGGATCGCCCCCCGGCGGCACCCGCACGGTGACCCGTGCCCGCGCCACGGCCTGCACCGCGTTCACCGCCCCCCGCACCGTCGGCACGTCCAGCCCGGTCACGGTGATGGCGTACGACGCCCACAGCCGGTCGGCGAGCGAGCCGGAGCCGGCCAGCGACACCCCGTCGAGCACTCCCGCCGTGGCCCGGAACTCCTCCTCCGACGGCCCGGAACCGAGGAACACCCCCTTCGGCAGCCCAGGCACCCGGATGTCGCCGTTGTCGTCGTGCAGCGACGCCAGCATCCGGATCAGCGCCGCCAGGGCATCCGGCGCGGCACCACCGAACGAGCCGCTGTGCAGCGCCTCCTTCAGCGTGCGCACCTCGACGGTGAACGCCGCGAGCCCCCGCAGCGACGTGGTGACCGCCGGATCGCCCACAGCCGGGTTGCCGGTGTCGGCGACGATGATCGCGTCCGCCCTGACCAGCTCGGGGTTGTGCTCGACGAACCGCTCCAGCCGTTCCCCCGCGTACTCCTCCTGGCCCTCGATGATGACCTTGACGCCCACCGGGAACCGCCCCTGGAACGCCCGCAGCGCCAGCACGTGCGAGATCAGCCCCGACTTGTCGTCCGCGGCCCCCCGCCCGTACAAGCGGCCGTCGATGAGAGTGGGCGTGAACGCCGGGGTGCGCCACAGGGCCTCGTCGCCGGGCGGCTGCACGTCGTAGTGCGCGTACAGCAGCACGGTAGGCGCACCCGGCGGCGCGGGCGCCGCGCCGTACACCGCGGGAAAGCTGCCCTCGACCGGGATGCGCCGCACGTCAGGCAGCCCGGTGGAGCGCAGCAGCTCCTCGGTCAGCGCCGCCGCGGCGTGCACCGGCTCCTCAGGCCATCCCGGGAAGGCCACCGACGGAATGCCCACCAGCCGTGTCAGATCCTCCACGGCCCGCGGCATGCCGGCGCTGACGGCGTACTCGATCTCCTCAGGGCTCACGTTCGGTGTCTCCCGCGTTCTCGCTCGGGTGTGATTCGACACATTGCACCACAGGTGCGAAGTCGTCCGGGCCCGCCTACACGATCTCCGGGTGTTTGCCCCGGCCTGTCCCCGGATTGCCGGAACCTTGGTCCTGTAGGGGTTTGCAGTGCGCGGGAAGCGGCGCTCAGGCTGCGACACTCGCAAACGGATTTCGTCGTTGTTACATAGCGATCTCGCGGATTCCGAAGTTCTTGCATAGTGTCACCACGCAACCGGTTGTAATCATGCGTCTGCACCATGCACACTGAGGTAAGCCGAGATCACTGAGGAAGAGAGCCATGACGCGACCCGAGACCGACACGGCCGCCGTCCTTAAAGCCGCCCAGGACCACCTGTGGATGCACTTCACCCGGCACAGCTCCTATGACGCGGGAGAAGTGCCCACCATCACGCGTGGTGACGGTGCCTACATCTACGACATCCACGGCAAACGCTACCTGGATGGTCTGTCCGGTCTGTTCGTCGTCCAGCTCGGTCACGGGCGTTCCGAGCTCGCCGAGGCCGCCGCCAAGCAGGCGCAGGAGCTCGCGTTCTTCCCGCTGTGGTCGTACGCCCACCCCAAGGCGGCCGAGCTGGCCGGGCGGCTGGCGGAGCTCGCGCCCGGGGACCTCAACCGCGTGTTCTTCACGACCGGCGGCGGCGAGGCCGTCGAGACGGCGTGGAAGCTCGCCAAGCAGTACTTCAAGCTGACCGGCAAGCCGGGCAAGTACAAGGTGGTCAGCCGGTCCATCGCCTACCACGGCACCCCGCAGGGCGCGTTGTCGATCACCGGCATCCCGGTGTTCAAGGCGCCGTTCGAGCCGCTGGTGCCCGGGTCCATCCGGGTGCCCAACACCAACTACTACCGCGCCGACGAGATCACCGGCGTGCCGGGCATGAGCCCCGAGCAGTTCGGGCGCTGGGCCGCCGACCAGATCGGCAAGGCCATCGAGATGGAGGGCCCCGACACCGTGGCCGCCGTCTTCGTCGAGCCGGTGCAGAACGCCGGCGGGTGCTTCCCGCCGCCGCCCGGGTACTTCCAGCGGCTGCGGGAGATCTGCGACAAGCACGACGTGCTGCTGGTGTCCGACGAGGTGATCTGCGCGTTCGGGCGGCTCGGCACGATGTTCGGCGGGCAGAAGTTCGACTACGTGCCCGACATCATCACCTGCGCCAAGGGCCTGACCAGCGGCTACTCGCCCATCGGTGCCATGATCGCCTCAGAGCGGCTGTTCGAGCCCTTCGCGTCGGGCACGAACATGTTCGGCCACGGCTACACCTTCGGCGGCCACCCGGTGTCGGCGGCGGTGGCCCTGGCCAACCTCGACCTGTTCGAGCGCGAGGACATCCTCGGCCACGTCCGGCGCAACGAGCCGGTGTTCCGCGCCACGCTGGAGAAGCTGCGCGACCTGCCCATCGTGGGCGACGTGCGCGGCGCCGGGTACTTCTACGGCATCGAGCTGGTCAAGGACCGCGACACCAAGGAGACCTTCGACGACGAGGAGTCCGAGCGGCTGCTGCGCGGGTTCCTGTCCAAGGCGCTGTACGACGCCGGGCTCTACTGCCGCGCGGACGACCGCGGCGACCCGGTCGTGCAGCTCGCCCCGCCGCTGACCTGCGGCCCGGAGGAGTTCGACGAGATCGAGTCGATCCTCCGCTCCGTCCTCACCGAAGCCTGGAAGCGGCTGTAGGGCGGTTCAACGTCCGGCGGACGGGCGCCGGGCGTCACCCGTGAGCACTCCTGAAAGGATCCCGCGATGAAGATCGGCGTGCCTGCCGAGGTCAAGAACCACGAGTACCGAGTCGCCGCGACGCCGGCGGGCGTGCACGAGCTCGTCCGCCACGGCCACGACGTGTACGTCCAGCGCGGCGCGGGCCTCGGCTCGCACATCGGCGACGAGGACTACCTGTTCGCCGGCGCGAAGATCCTCGACACCGCGGACGAGGTGTGGGGCCAGGCCGAGCTGGTGCTCAAGGTCAAGGAGCCCATCGCCGAGGAGTACCACCGCATGCGCGACGGGCAGGTGCTGTTCACCTACCTGCACCTCGCCGCGTCCCGCGAGTGCACCGACGCGCTGCTGTCGCGCGGGGTGACGTCCATCGCGTACGAGACCGTGCAGGTGGGGCGGAGCCTGCCGCTGCTCGCGCCGATGTCGGAGGTCGCGGGACGGCTCGCGCCGCAGGTGGGCGCGTACAACCTCATGCGGTTCAACGGCGGGCGCGGCGTGCTGCCCGGCGGGGTGCCCGGGGTGGCG
This sequence comes from Sphaerisporangium sp. B11E5, assembly GCF_039871875.1. Lineage (NCBI taxonomy): Bacteria > Bacillati > Actinomycetota > Actinomycetes > Streptosporangiales > Streptosporangiaceae > Sphaerisporangium > Sphaerisporangium sp. B11E5. The sequence goes on from NZ_JBDPMD010000052.1 coordinate 42,510, forward strand.
CCCGCGAAGTTCGTGGTCATCGGCGGCGGCGTCTCCGGCCTGAACGCGGCGCAGGTCGCGGTCGGCATGGGCGCCGACGTCACCATCCTGGACGTCAACATCGACCGGCTGCGCGAGATCGACGCCATCTACCAGGGCCGCCTGCGCACCATCGTCTCCACCTCCTACGCCATCGAGCAGGCCGTGCTGGAGGCCGACCTGGTCATCGGCGCCGTCCTCATCCCCGGTGCCAAGGCCCCCACGCTGGTCTCCAACGAGCTGGTGTCCCGCATGAAGCCCGGCTCGGTGCTGGTCGACATCGCCATCGACCAGGGCGGCTGCTTCGAGGACTCCCGGCCCACCACCCACGCCGATCCGACCTACCGGGTGCACGACAGCGTCTTCTACTGCGTCGCCAACATGCCCGGCTCGGTGGCCAACACCTCCACGTACGCGCTGACCAACGCCACCCTGCCGTACGCGGTCAAGCTGGCCGACCAGGGCTGGCTCCACGCCCTGCGCCGCGACGCGTCCCTCGCGGGGGGCCTCAGCACCCACGCGGGCGCCCTCACCAACGCGCAGGTCGCGACGGCCCACAACCTGCCGCACACCCCGATCACCGAGGTGCTCGCCGAGGTGTGACGGGCTACGGCCGCCGTGCACCTGGGCGCCGAGCCGGCTGCTCACCCCGGTGTGACGGGGCCCGGCCCGGTCACCGCGCCTCCCTGCTGATCCGTTCCCACTCCTGGAGCGCGGGCGGCTCCCACTCGGCGCGCCGCCGCCGGAACAGCGCGGCGGCGCGTGCGCCAATCCAGTCCGGGGGCAGCAGCTCCTCGGGCAGTCCGGGGTCGGTCAGCGGGAGCACGCGCCAGGCGTGCACGAGGCTGGTGAACCGGACCAGCGGATCGTCGGAGGACGGGTCCGTGAACGCCGTGAGGAAGGCGTCGTACTGACCCTCGATCTCGCCGAGATCCCACGCCTGGCGCACCAGCGCCGACGGCTCGCCGCCGCCGAGGTGCTCGGCGAGGAAGATCTGGGACTCCTCGCACACCCCGGCCTCCTCCAGGATGGGGGTGATCGCGGCGGCCCTGGCGGTGTGCGTGCTGACCCAGACACCGGGGGCGGGGTTGCCGAAACCCGACCATCGCAGGCGCGTGCGCAGCAGGTGGCGCCCCGCGCGGTTGGTCTCGGCGACCCGGGCCAGCACCACCACCCACCGGCCGTCCCAGCCCGGCTGGGTGGCCGTGAAGCCGAAGATCCGCTGGGCGCCGATGTCGAGGAAGTGCTGGAAGGCCGGGGTGAGCCGCCACCAGGTGTACCGGCCCTCCCGTTCCGGGACGATCCAGCCGTCCGCCGCGGCACGGGTGAGAGCCTGACGCGAGGCGTCCTCCTCGGCGCCGAGGCGTCCGAGCACGTCGATGAACGCCGAGGTGGGCGCGGCGCGGCCGGCGGGGCGTACGTAGTCGCCGAGGACAGTGATCAGCAGTCCCCGCACGCCCCCGGCGCCGGCGGCGTACCGGCGTGAGATGACGAACCGCCCCTCTGACGCGTTGCCGAAGGGGGGTGTGGCCGGGCCCGGTGGCGGCTGGGTCATGCCGGGACCGGTGACGGGCGGCGTTCGGGGCGCATGCGCGGGATATTAGTGCCGTCCGGCCACCGGTCAGGTTCCCCGCGCACGCGTCGTTCGGTGGGGTTCATGTGGTTCCGAGGCGTTTGCGGAGGTCACGGCAGGTGGCGAGGACGTGGTCCACCTCCGTGGGCGTGGGCCAGGGAGCCGTGCCGGGGCGGACCAGGGTCAGGCGGACCGAGGCCAGGTGCTCGATGGCCGAGGCGGGCAGGCCGCTCTGGTCGGTCAGCCAGGTGATCAGGTCGGACGGGTGGTCGCGGCGGCGGGTCACCAGGTCCCAGGTGCCGAGGATCTCGGTGAGGTCCTGGACCCGCAGCGGGGTGGCGCCCCGGCGTCCCGCCGCGGCCACCGCCAGCTCGGCGCGGGCGGCCAGCTCGGGCTCCACGGGCCGGTCGAAGACCAGGACGCGCCGGCCGGCGAAGCTGGTGTCCGGCTCCAGCACGGACAACTCCTGGACGGCGCCGGGGTGGCCGTGCGCGGCGGCCTGACGGAGCCAGTGACGGCCCCCGCGCAGGTCGTTGTGCTCCGCGATGAGCAGCAGGCCGAAGTTGTAAGCGGCCTCCGGGTCGCCTCCCGCGGCGGCGCGGCCGAACCAGTGGCCCGCGGCGCCGGGGTCCTCCAGCTCGACGCACACGAACCCCGCCATCCGCTGGTCCTCGACCCGCCCGAAGTGAGCCGCCCGCTCGAACCACGCCCGCGCGGCACGCAGGTCCCGCCGCGCCAGGGCCAGCCTGCCGAGCTGGGACGCCGCACCCGGGTGGTCGGACTCCGCCGCCAGCCGGTACAACGTCTCGGCGCCCTCAGGGTCCCGCCCCGCGTGCAGCAGCCGCCCGAGGTGGTACGCCGCGTCCGCGTGCCCGCCCTGGGCCGCGTACTCCCACCACCCACGCGCCTGCGCCTCGTCCCCCACCGCGTACCCGAGGAACGCCAGGTCGTGCGCCGACGCGAGATCACCCGCCACGGCCGCCCGATGATGCCAGTCGCGCGCCGCACAGTCGTCCCCCACGTCCTCACACAACAACGCCAACCGCCGCGCCGCCACCCGCGACCCCGCCACCGCGGCACTCTCGAACCACCCCCGTGCCCCCCGCACATCCCCCCGCTGCTCCAGCAACAACGTCGCCAGATTCACCGCCGCCTCAGCGTCCCCCGCCCCCGCCGCCACCTCGTACCAACTGATCGCCTCATCCACACTCCCATGCTTCTCATGCCAAACCCCCAGGTTGTAAGCACTGTCGACATTCCCACCCCCCGCCGCCCTCTCCCACCAATGCCGCGCCGCCGCCCGATCCCCCCGCCACGCATAAAACCGCCCCAACCGATGCGCCGCCCCCACATCCCCCGCCCGAGCCGCCCCGATCAACTCCCCTTCCTCGCCATCCGCCCCACCGACCCCGAACGGCCGGTCCACCCCACACGGCTCGGAAATCCCGTACGACTCGACCGGTGCCGACACCCTCGCCGCCCCAGACGGCTGGGATGGTTCGTACGGCCCTGCTGGCTCGGACGGCAGGGATTGTGCGTATGGCCCGGAAAGCCCGTATGGCTCGGCTGGTGCTGACGCTCTCGCCGGCCCGGATGCCCTGGACGTCCCGATGAGCGCGGATGGTCCAGACTGCCCGGCTGGCACGGACGCCCCGGATGGCCCGAACGGTTCGTGCGGCCCGGACAGCCCGTAGGACTCGACTGGTGCCGGCGTTGTCGTCGGCCCGGATGGCCCGCGTGGTTCGGACAGCCCCGCTGGCCCGTACAACTCGGACAGCCCGGATGGCCCGTACAACTCGGACGGTCCGGACGGCTCGGGCAGTCCGCAGGGCTCGGCTGGGGCCGGTGCTCGCGACGGTCCGGATGGCCCCCATGGTTCGGACAGCCCGGTCGGCGTGGCTGGCGGGGCCAGCCCGTACAAGTCGGGCGGCTCGGACAGGACGTGCGGCTCGGCTCCCGGCATCCTCGACCGCCCGGACGGGTCGCGTGGCTCGGACAGGTCGGACAGGTCGTATGGTCCGGGCGGCCCCGACGCCCGTGACGGCACTGGCGGCATGAATCCCTCGGAAGGCCCGTACGACTCGGACGGCCTGAGCTCGTACGGCTCGATCGGTTCCGGCGACCTCGACGGCCCGGCCGGCTCTGATGCCCTCGACGGCTCCGACGGTGCGGGCGCACGGGGCATCGGGACGGCCGGCCGGGCGACGGCCGCGTCCGGTTCACCCTGCCACCACGTCATGGGGGTTAGAGTCGCACGCGATCCAAGAAGATGGAACAAAATCAACGGCTTGTTGCCGTCCGGCGGAAGGCGTTTGACCCGGCTACGACGAGGGTTTCCGCGGCGCGGCATTGGAGGTCGGCAGAGAATTGTCCAGATTGGTTATGTTGACATATCCGACATGCATCCCCATTCCGCAGACATAACGCACCCGCCCCGGAGGCTGCGGAGGCAACCGCACCACCCGCTCCCCACCCACCGGAAGCGCCACATCCCGTCCAAGGATGGTCACCGTCCTCCCACACCCCGGATCCCCGCCGACCCGGAACACCACATCCACCGCCCGCCCGGCCCCCGCCACCACAACAACCGGCCGATACCCTCGCTCCGTCACCCAGACAGTCACCACCTGCACCTCCCCACCCCCCGTTCCAGCCCCCACCCCACCCGCCACCCCTGATCCACCTGCAGACCCTGACCCCGCGATCCCCCCTTCACCTGACGACCGCCCACCCACCGTCTCTGGCCCGCCGGCAGTGCCTGGCCCGCCGGCAGTCCCCGGCCCGGTCGCTGCCTCCGTCCCGATCCCGGCATCGGTGGGCCCGTCCCACTCCCAGGGAAGCCACCCGCCGAGGCGCAGACCGGCGCCAGCCGTCACCAGGCCCGCCGCCACGGCGGCCACCGCGGCGACCATGACAAGACGCGTCGTGGCGGCGTGCCGTACCAGAAGGCCGAGCAGGGCGAACGCGGGTGTCGTGCCCACGACGAACCCCGCCATGACCGCCATCCCCCCGGCCGCCGACCCGCTCGATACCGCGACCAGTTCGACGCTCACCGTCACGCCGCAAGGCACCAGCACGGTCACCGCCCCAAGGGTGGCGTCCCGCCCCAGTCGTACGTCCCGTCTCGGTGAGGCGTCCCGCCCCGGCGTCGCGTCCTGGACCGGCGTGGTCGTGGTCGGCCCAATGCTGGGCGGGACGGCATGGGGCGGCGCAGTGGAGGGTGATACGGCACCGGCTGGGGCGGTGCCGGCTGGGGCGGTGCCGGCTGGGGCGGTGCCGGCTGGGGCGGTGCCGGCTGGGGCGGTGCCGGCTGGGGCGGTGCCGGCTGGGGCGGTGCCGGCTGGGACGGTGCCGGCTGGGGCGGCGTCGTGTGGGGAGGGTGAGACGGTGCCCATTGGGGCGGTGGTGGGTGGGGTGTGGTGTGGGAGGCAGGAGTGTTGGGGGCCGCGGTGGTGGAGCAGGCGTAGGGCGTAGGTGGTCACGGCGAGTCCGGCTGCGACGAGTAGCCCGGCGCGTACTTCGGGTGGCATGTGGATCGCCCCGCTGAGGCCGCCGAGCAGGGCGCCTGCGGCCACGTGGCTGACCAGTCGTGCGAAAAGGAACACCGCCACGGCGCGGGTGCCGTCCCGAGGTGTGGCGCTTCCGGTCGCGCCGCCTGGTGAGTCCCTCCGGGCCAGACCGATGAGCAGGCCCCCCTGCACCGCCGTACAGGACGCGGTGCCGGCGACCAGACCGGCGGCGAGTCCTCCGGCGAACAGTGTGGCGGCCGTCATCGGGGGTGGTCTTGACGGTGGGGGGGTGGGGGGGGCGTCGCATGGGTGTCCCTGTGTGGTTGGCGTCTTACGTAAAGTAACCGGTTCAGGGTAGCGACAGGGGGTGACAGTTCCGGGATCGCCTGGGGTCAGGTCATGACGGTGCCGCCGGTGATGTCCAGGGTGATGCCGGTCAGCCAGGAGGAGGCGTCGGAGGCGAGATAGAGGGTCGCGGTGGCCACGTCCTCGGGGGTGCCCAGGCGGGCCAGGGGGTAGTGGGCGGTGAGGCGGTCGCGTAGGTCGCCGGTGATGTGCTGGGCGGTGCGGTCGGTGAGGATGGTGGCGGGGGAGACGCAGTTGATCCGGACGCCGTGGGGGGCGGCTTCGGCGGCGGCGTGGCGGGTGAGCATGATGACGCCGGCTTTGGCGGCGGCGTAGGGGGCGGGGGCGGGGGAGGGGGTGCGGGCGGCTGAGGAGGCCATGGTGACGATGGTTCCTCGGCGCCGGGACTTCATGCTGGGGAGGAAGGTTCTCAGGGTGAGGAACGTGGCGGTCAGGTTGGCGTCCACGCAGGAGTGCCACTCCTCTGGTGTCACGTCCTCGATGGGGGCCGGGCGGACGGTGCCGCCGCCGGCGAAGGCCACGAGGACGTCCACGGGGCCGAGGCCGGTCTCGCAGGCTCGGCGCATCTCGCTGAGGGCTTCCGGGTCGGTGACGTCCCCGGGGAGCGCGACCGCTTCCCCGCCGTCTTCGCCGATCTTCTTGACGGTCGCGTCCAGTGCCTTCGTGTCGCGGCCGTTGACGGCGACCGTCATGCCGGTCGCCGCGAGGGCACCGGCGACCACCGCGCCGATGCCCCGCGAACCGCCGGTCACCAGGGCCACTTTGCCCTGGAGGTCCGGGTAGAGCGGAATCACGTGGTGCCGCCCTTCAGCACCGAGATCCGCTGGAAGTACTCGTCGTCGCTCATCTCGCCCCGCGCGTACCGCTCGGCGAGGATCGCCTCGGCCGCCGCCGTGGGCGACCCGCTCTGCCTGGCCCACGCGAACGGGCCCTTGCCGTGCTTGCGTACCCGCAGCACGAGCACCACGAGCGTCCCCCAGAACAGTGCCCAGAACAGCGGGATGAGCGGCCAGAAGGCCCCAGCTCCCGCGCCCCAGTGCGGATAAGGCATCGTCGTCTCCTGTCTCGATGAGCCCGGCCGCGTACCGGCCGGACACCATCTACGGTCCTCCGGGGAGCGCGTCCTGCCATCGTCCCGGCGACCCGTTCCGCACTACGCTCGGCGCGGTCCTCCGGGGCGCCCGGAGTACTCCCGCGGCCGTACGGTCAGAGCCAGCCGGGCCTGACCAGCCCGGACTCGTAGGCGATGACGACGAGTTGTGCCCGGTCGCGGGCGGCGAGCTTGATCATGGCGCGGCTGACGTGGGTCTTGGCGGTCGCGGGTGCCATGAACAGGCGGGTGGCGATCTCGTCGTTGGTCAGCCCGGTGCCCACCAGGGCGAGCACCTCGCGTTCCCGGTCGGTGAGCTGCTCCAGGGCGGCGGTGCCGCGGGGTTCCTTGGCGCGGGTGGCGTACTCGGCGATGAGGCGCCGGGTGACGCTGGGGGACAGCAGGGCCTCGCCGGCGGCGACCACGCGGACGGCCTGGATGAGCTCGGCGGGTTCGGTGTCCTTCACCAGGAAGCCGCTGGCGCCGCCGCGCAGCGCCTCGAAGACGTACTCGTCCAGCTCGAAGGTCGTGAGGATGATGACGCGGACCCCGGACGGCATCTCGCGGGTCGCGGCGAGGCCGTCCACGCCGGGCATGCGGATGTCCATCAGCGCCACGTCGGGCTCGTGGACCTTGGCCAGGCGGACGGCCTCGGCGCCGTCGGAGGCCTCGGCGACCACGGTGATGCCCTCCTGGGCGTCCAGCAGGGCGCGGAAGCCCGCGCGGACGAGGGCCTGGTCGTCGGCCAGCAGTACCTTGATCACTCGATGTCCTCGGCGGGGATGGGGAGCCGGGCCTCCACGCGGAACCCGGCGGGCAGCGGGGCGGCGGTGAGGGTGCCGCCGAGGGCGGTGGCGCGGGCGCGCATGCCGGGCAGGCCGTTGCCGCCGCCCGCCCCGACGAGCGTGCCGGGCTCGGTGCGGCCGGTGTCGTCCACGCGGACGAGCAGCTCGCCGGGGCCGTACCCGAGCGTCACGGTGGCCCGCGCCCCGGGGGCGTGCTTGGTGACGTTGGTGAGGGACTCCTGCACGATGCGGTACGCCGCCCGGTCCACCCCCGGCGGCAGCGGCCGGGCCGGCCCCTCGACGCGCAGGGTGGCGGCGGGCATGCGTTCGACCAGCTCGCCGAGCTGGTCCACCCCGGCCGTGGGGGAGCGGGGCGCGTCGTCGCGCAGCACCCCGAGCACCGAGCGCATTTCGGTCAGCACGTCCTTGCTGGCCTGCTTGATCGTGGTGAGCGCGGTGCGCGCCTGCTCGGGATGCTCCTCGATCAGGTGCAGCGCGGTGGCCGCCTGCACGTGGATCAGCGAGATGTTGTGCCCGAGCACGTCGTGCAGCTCCTGCGCCATGGTGAGCCGCTCGTCGCTGGCCCGCCGCCTGGCCGCTTCCTCCTCGACCCGCCGGCGCTCGGCCAGCCGCTCGCGCCGGGCCCCGACGACCTCGGCGGCGGTGAGCACGACCAGCATGCAGGCGATGATGCTGGCGTGGTGCCACAGGTCACGCGGCATGGGCAGCACGAAGGTGATGTACGCCGCGAAGAACGCGTACATCGCGCCCATGGCGATCCAGGCGGCCCGCCGGTGCCCGGTGAGCACGGCGTTGAACACCGCCACGATCGGGCTGAGGAACGCCGGGCCGTACGGGTAGCCGCCCCAGATGTACAGGGCGGTGGCCGCGGCGGTCACCCAGAGCGTGAGCACCGGCCGGGAACGGCGCATGATCAGGGCCAGCGGGCCGATCAGCAGCAGCACCACCGCGATCTCGTCCAGCGGCAGCCGCCCGTCCGGGGCACCCGGCCGCACCTGCCCGTTCTCGGCCCCCATCGAGCCCCACAACTGCACCATGCCGATCGCGAACGGCATCAGGAAGTCGGAGCGGGGAGACCAGCGGGCACGCACTCTGAAACGGTACGCCTACCTCAGCGGGCGGGGCATCACCCGCCGGTGGCAGGCCCGGGTACGGCGGCGGGAGTACGCCGCCCCCGTCCGTCGAGCACCATTGACCTCTGTTGTGAAGCTGTGAGTCAATGCTCGTGCGATCTAGGAATGAGGTGCGCCCATGACCGTCCGCCGTCTCGCCCTCCCCATCGCCGGGGTCGTCGCGTCCGTCGGGCTGGTCGCCCCACCGGGGTACGCCGAGCCGGGGCCGGACGTCCTCAGCCACGCGCCGCAGGCCAAGGTGCCGGTCGCCGAGGGGTACGGCGGGGCCGTCGCCACGGTCGACCTGGACGCCAGCAAGGCGGCGCTCGGCGTCCTGAAGCAGGGCGGCAACGCGATGGACGCGGCCGTGGCGGGCGCCGCGGCGCTCGGCGTCACCGAGCCGTACTCGGCGGGCCTGGCGGGCGGCGGCTTCATCGTCTACTACGACGCGAGACGCGGCCGGGTGATCAGCATCGACGGCCGCGAGAAGGCGCCCGCGGCGATGACCGAGACCGCGTTCCAGGAGAACGGCGCAGCCATCCCGTTCGCCGACGCGGTGACCAGCGGCCTCTCGGTGGGTGTGCCGGGCAGCGTCGCCCAGTGGGAGACGGCGCTGAAGAAGTACGGCACCCTCTCGCTCAAGCAGGCGCTCAAGCCCGCCGCCGACCTCGCGGACCGGGGCTTCGTGGTCGACCAGACCTTCTACGACCAGACCCAGCAGAACGCCGCCCGGTTCGCCGACTTCACCTCCACCGCCGCGCTGTACCTGCCCGGTGGCGCCCCGCCCGCGGTCGGCTCGGTGTTCCGCAACCCCGACCTGGCCCGCACCTACCGCGAGCTGGGCAGACGTGGCTCCTCCTGGCTGTACGGCGGCGGGCTCGGCGCCGAGCTCGTGGCCACCGTCAAGAACCCGCCGGTGCGGCCCGGCAGCACCCGGGTGGTGCGCCCCGGCCTGATGACGACCGCCGACCTGCGGGCGTACGACGCGCTGGAGCGCACGCCGAGCAAGGTCCGGTACGGCCCGCTGGAGGTGTACGGCATGGCGCCGCCGTCCTCGGGCGGTTCCACCGTGGGGGAGGCGCTGAACATCCTGGAGGCGCTGCCCGAGGTGGGCCTGCACGAGTACCTGGAGGCGTCCCGCCTGGCCTTCGCCGACCGCAACAAGTACGTCGGCGACCCGGCATACGTGAACGTCCCGCTGCGGGAGCTGCTGTCGGACGGCTTCGCCAAGGAGCGCGCCTGCCTGATCGGCCCGATGGCGATGCCGAACCCGGCCGCGCCCGGCGTCCCCGACGGCGACTACCCCGGGTGCGAGGTGGACGGCGCCGCCCCGCCGGCCGGCGTCACCGCGGACCAGCCGGAGGGGCCGGAGACCACCCACCTGGTCGTCGCCGACCGCTGGGGCAACGTCGCGGCGTACAACATCACCATCGAGCAGACCGGCGGCAGCGGCATCGTGGTGCCGGGCCGGGGCGTGCTGCTGAACAACGAGCTGACCGACTTCACCTTCGGCCCCGCCCCCGGCGACCCGAACCTCCCGGCGCCCGGCAAGCGGCCCCGGTCCTCCATGGCGCCCACCATCGTGCTGAAGGGCGGCAAGCCGGCGCTCGCCGTCGGTTCCCCGGGCGGCGCCACCATCATCACGACGGTGCTGCAGATCCTCGTGAACCGGTACGAGTTCGGCATGTCGCTGCCCGAGGCGGTGGCGGCCCCGCGGGCCAGCCAGCGCAACGCCGCCGCGACGCAGGCCGAGCAGGCGTTCATCGACCGGTACGGTGCGGAGCTGACCGCACTCGGCCACACGTTCACGCTGGTGCCCGGCCCGCCGGCCGGCGAGATCGGCGCCGCCACGGGCCTGGAGTTCCTGCCGCACGGCCGTCTCCAGGCGGTCGCCGAGCCGTCCCGCCGCGGCGGGGGCAGCGCGCTGGTGGTGACCCCGGCACGCAGGTAGGCGCGTTCCGCCCCGGCTCAGCGCAGCAGCTCGTACGCCCGGGGTGAGGCGCGCCTGGTGCGGGCCCAGAACTCGAAGGTGAAGCCGGGCCAGGTGGCGCGGTTGACGCCGTCGTCGTCGAGGTACCAGCTCGTGCAGCCGCCCGCCGACCACACCCGGCGCCGCAGCCGCCGGTGCAGCCGCTCGTTGTACGTCCGCTGCGCCTCCGGCCGGACGTCCAGCGCCGCGGCTCCGGCCGTGGACAGCAGGCGCAGGCACGACATCACGTACCGCACCTGCGCCTCGATCATGAAGACGAGCGAGCTGTGGCCGAGGCCGGTGTTCGGGCCGAGCAGGAGGAACAGGTTGGGGAAGCCGCTGACCGTCGTGCCGAGGTAGGCCTCGGGGCCGTCCCGCCAGGCGTCCTGGAGCTTCAGGCCGTTCCTGCCCGTGACGCGCCACGCGCGGAACGCGTCGGCGACCTTGAAACCGGTGCCGTACACGATCACGTCCACCTCGCGCTCCCCGCCGGCGGCGTCGGCGATGGAACGCTCGCCGATGCGGGTGACGCGGTCGGTGACCAGCTCGACGTTGTCCCTCAGCAGCGCCGGGTAGTAGTCGCCGGACAGCAGGAAACGCTTGCAGCCGAAGGTGTAACGCGGCGTCAGCTTGGCACGCAGCGCCGGGTCGGGCACCTGGGCGGCGAGGTGCCGTTCCGCGACGGCCTGGAAGGCCCGAGTCAGGCGAGGGTGGAGGGCGAAGCCGGCGGCGCGGCCCTCCAGGTACCAGTAGATCGCGGCCCGCAGCGCCGCCGGGGAACGCCGCACGCCGCCGGGCAGCGGCAGGTGCGGCCTCGGGATGATCCAGGCGGGCGTGCGCTGGTAGACGTACAGGCGCTCCACCCGCGGGGCGATCTCCGGCACGAACTGCGTGGCCGAGGCGCCGGTGCCGATCACCGCGACCCGCTTGCCGGCCAGTTCGACGGAGTGGTCCCAGCGTGCCGAGTGGAACGACGGCCCGGCGAACGTCTCCCGCCCCGGGATGCCGGGCTCGGCGGGCACGTGCAGCGCGCCGACGGCCGAGACGACCGCGCGCGTGGTGAACGTGCCCCGGGAGGTGGTGACCCGCCAGCGGGCGGACGCGTCGTCGTACTCCAGGGCGAGCACCTCGGTGCCGTACCGCAGGTGGGGCGACAGGTCGTACTTGCGGGCGCATTCTCGCAGGTAGGCCCAGATCTCGGCCTGCGGGGCGAACAGGCGGGACCAGCGGTGGCCCGGCTCGAACGAGAAGGAGTACAGGGGGGAGGGGACGTCGCAGGCGCAGCCGGGGTAGGTGTTGTCCCGCCAGGTGCCGCCGAGGTCGTCCGCCTTCTCCAGGACGACGAAGTCGTGGTACCCGGCCTTCTTCAGCATGATCGCCATGCACAGACCGGCGAAACCGGATCCGATGATCGTGATCCCGGGAGCCGCCGGTGTCATCGGGTCTCCTTCCGCGCAGAACTCCGCTCCACCCAGGTATTGGAGGCCCGGTCCAATGTAATCCGCGCCCCGGTCCCGGTCCAGCCCACGGCGAAAGCGCCGACGGCGGTGCCGGCGGCGCGCGGGACGACTGTCTGATCGATGGGCGGGCGGACCCTCCGCGGAAGGCCCGGGACGCGGGTCAGCGCAGCAGCAGGAAGACGACCACGGCGACGACGATGACGGCGGCGGCGACCACGAGCGCGGGCACCAGGAAGGAGCGCTGCGGCGCGGCGGCCTCGGGCTCCTGGCGCTGTGCGAAGGCCTTGAACTGCTGGGTGTTCCCGGCAGGATCAATCTGAGGTTCGGACATGGGATGACTTTAGCCACTTCAGAGGCCAGATGAGGCCCTTTATGCCAGTTAGGCCTCACGGCTTCGCACTGGTGATCGACAAGCCCCGGCACCGGCCTGGATCACCGGGCCCGCGCCGACCGCGGCGGCCGGACCGCCGGGTGCGGCGGATACCGTGGGTGCATGCTCCGCACGCTGTTCTCGCCCCGTCTCGTGGGCCTCCACCTGGTGACGATCGGCGTGCTCGTCGCCTTCATGTTCCTCGGCCGGTGGCAGCTCGGCGTGTGGGAGGACTCGGGACGGCCCCGCGCCGCCACCGACCCCGCACCGGTGGCGCTGACCGCCCTCACCGGCTCCGGCTCCGGCATGCAGGCCTCCTCCATCGGGCGGCGCGTCACGGTGACCGGCACCTTCGAGGCCGCGGGCCAGCTCCTCGTGGCCGAGCGGGTGCCCGACGTGGAGGTCGGCGGCGGCACCTCCCCCGACGCGGGCTTCTGGCTGCTGACCCCGATGCGGCTGGCGGACGGCAGCGTCATCCCGGTCGTGCGCGGCTGGGTGCCGTCCGCGGCCGACCCGGCGGCCGCCGTGCCGTCCGGCGAACTGACCGTGACCGGGCGGCTCCAGCCCAACGAGCCCACCGACTTCAGCAGGCGCCGCGGCGTCCCCCAGCCCGGCCAGGTGGCGACCGTCTCCACCGCCGTGCTGGTCAACGTCTGGCACGGCGACCGGGTCAGGGACGGCTTCGTGGTCGCCACGGCCGAGGTCCCCGGCGCCCCGCCGGCCCGGCTGGTCGCGGTGCCGCCGCCCACCGTGGCGGGCGGCTTCACCTGGCGCAACCTCGCCTACGCCGCCCAGTGGTGGATCTTCGCGGCCTTCGCCGTCTTCATGTGGTTCCACTTCGTCCGCGACACCCTGCGCGCCGGCCGCGCCGGCGCGGCACCGGAGGAGGACGGCCCGGACGGGACCTCGCCGGCCGTCCCGCTCCCGCAAGGGCAGGAGAGCCAGGGCGAGGCCGCCGCCGCGGGGGACCGCGTGCTCGGCACCACCCCGCAGGCCTGACCGGCGCCCCCCGGCGGGACCACGCCCCCGCCGGGATATCGTGTGGTGACCGTCCCGCGACCGAGGTAGATGATCGTCAGTGGAGTCCGCCCTCAAGCCCTTCCGGGTGCTGGCTTATGTCGTCGGCTGCATGCTGCTGGCCCTGGTGGCCGCGATGGTGGTGAAGTACGGCTTCGGCAACGCCACCCTGGTCGCCCTGGTGGGCCCGGTGCACGGGTTCGTCTACGCCGTGTACCTGCTTGCGGCGCTCAACCTCGGCCTCAAGGCCCGCTGGTCGTGGCCGTACACCCTCGGGGTGCTGCTCGCGGGCACCGTGCCGTTCCTGTCGTTCGTCATCGAGCGCAAGGTGACCCAGCGGGTGCGCGAGCGCCTCGCCCCCGCCGCTGCCTGAGGCCCGGCCACCTTTGAGAAACGCGACCGGACGCCGGGACGGTCGTGAAGCCGGCCCGGCGCGGTCGATGTCGGTTATTTCCCGATCTGGCGGCGCCGGACGCGGCGCAGCCGGGCACGCTGGGACTCGTCCAGCATGAAGTAGGCCACCACCGGGCCCGCCAGCACGCCGATCACGATCAGCCAGGCGACCAGGGAGGGCAGGATCAGCAGGGCGAGGACGGAGACGACTCCCGCGCCCACGTAGTACTTGGCGAGTGGCGACATTGCCGGGCCTTTCTCTTCGCCGGGAGGGGGCGGTCCCCCAACGCCTATTCTGCGTCGCCACGTCAACGCGTGGCGTGCCCGGCGAAGTTCCGGGGCGGCTCAGCCGGCCAGGGCCTTCAAGGTGGCCTCCCCGCACGGGTCGCTGTCGGTGCTGACCGGGACGAGCGCCACCTCGTCCACCCCGGCCTCGGCGTAGGCGTCCAGCCGGTCCATGATCTCCACGGAGTCGCCGAGCAGCGCCACCGACGCGAGCAGCGCCTCGGGGATCGCCCCGGCCAGCGCGTCCGGCGCCGGCCCGGCCGCGGCGTACGCCACCACGTCCGCGAATCCCGCCTCGGTGAACATCTCCCGGTACCCCGGCGCGGTGAGGAACGGCGCCACGGCCCGCCGGAGCTGCCCGAGCGCCGCCTCGTCGGGGTCCACCGCGGCCGTCACCCAGGCGGCGGCCCGGGTCGTGCGGCTGAGCAGCCGCAGGTCGGTGATGATCCGCGCGGCCAGCCCTGGGGTGAGCAGGTTGAGCACCATGCGGTCGGCCTCCGCCGCCACACGCACGGCCTCCGGCCCGAACGCCGCGACGGTCAGCTCCGAGCGTGGCGCGGGCAGCCGCAGCCGGAACCCGCGGCTCGCGACCCGGGTGCCGGCGTACCCCGACGCCTGCCCGGCCAGCAGGGGCCGCAGGGCCTCGGCCGACTCGCGCAGCGCCGTCACCGCGCCGGCGTGCGACCGGCCGTGCCAGTCCTCGACGACCAGCGGCCAGGACGCGCCGAGCGCGACGCCCACCCGCCGTCCGGTCAGCTCGGCCACCGAGGCGGCGCCCATGGCGATCGTCACGGGGTCGCGCACGCCCACCGCGAGGGGGCCGGCGGTGAGGGTGATCTGCGAGGTGCGCAGGCCGATCGCGGTGGCCAGCGCGAAGGCGTCGTAGGTGTCTCTCTCGCCGACCCACACTTCTGGGTATCCGTGCTGGTCGGCGATCTGCGCGGTGCGCACCGCCTCTTCAGGCGGGCGGTCCCGCCACTGACCGAGGGCGACGCTGAGCCTCATGCGTGATGCTCCTGCCGTGGCACGGGGAAGCCGACGTCCAGGCGCCTGACCGCCGGAACGGCGGTGGTTCCGTCGTCCCTGGAAAGCTACGGAAAAGGAAGTCAGACCGTCAACGGGCCGGGACGGCGCTCGGAACCGGTGCGCCGTCCAGACCTGTTTCCGGTAAAAGCCCGAAACCCCGGGACAGACGTTATGCGTCATCCGGCACGGTGAGTGATCGGTCCAGGTCATCAAGGGCGATGTGCGGGAAATGGGGCTAGAGTGGTCGCGGTGGAGACAAAGATGTTTCCGGTCCTGTCGGGAAGGCCGCGGCAGGACACCGCGCCGCCCGCCGCGCACCCGTCCGGGCCCGCCATCAGCGCCATCGGGCAGGCACTCGGCATCCTCGGAGACCGGTGGGTGCTGCTCATCCTGCAACGCGCCTTCCTGCTGCAGGTCCGCACCTTCGCGGGGTGGCGCGACGAGCTCGGGATCTCCGAGTCCGTGCTGGCCGCCCGGCTCAAGGAGCTGGTCACGCACGGCATCTTCACGCCGGTGGCCTACCGCGACGGGCGCACGCGGTACGAGTACCGGCTGACCGACGCCGGGCTGCGCCTGTGGCGCTACCTGGTGGCCATCTACAGCTGGGAGCACGGCTGGGCCCGCCGGCAGGGCGTGGTGACCCTGATCCACGACCGCTGCGGGCACGGCACCCGGCCGTACCTCACCTGTGGCGGGTGCCGCGACCGCATGAGCGCCCGGGACACCCGCACCGAGCGGGGCCCGTTGTTGTCGTTCGCCCGGGTCGGCGTGCCGCGGCACCACCGCCGCACCGCCACACCGGTGCGGCTGCCCGCGGGGCGCCTCGGGAGCTGCCCCGCCTCGATGGAGATCCTCGGCGACCGCTGGAGCACGACGGTGCTGGCGGCGGCGTTCCTCGGGGTGAAGCGGTTCGTCGACTTCCAGACCGAGCTCGGCATCGCCCCGTCGGTGCTCACCGACCGGCTGCGGCGGTTCTGCGAGCTCGGGGTGCTGGAGGCCGGGGTCACCCGAGTGTACCGGCTCACCGACAAGGGCCTGGCGTTCTTCGACGTGCTGGCGCTGCTCACCGACTGGGCGCAGCGCGAGCTGCCCGCGCCGGACGGGTCGGCGCTGGTCATCACCCACCAGTCGTGCGGCACGCCGCTGCGGCCCGTGCTGCGCTGCGACGTCTGCGACGGGGAGCTGGAGCGCCACGGGCTGTCTGTCGAGGCGCCTGTGCCAGGCCCGGCCGGGTCCTGACGGCGGGCGTGGGACGTCCCATGGAGGCGACCGCCGTCCCTGCGGGCCCAGGTGAAAGATTCAGCCGGTGAACCGCGGTTTTACGGCGTGAATGACCGGTGTGGCCGCGGGCTTGTTGACATTCGAGCGGGCCGCGGAGAACCATCGGCGGGCGAGCGGAGAAGAGCGGTCCCGGATCGGTGCGTGGGAGCGCTCCCATAGAGAAAGCGAGCATTCCCATGAGCGCTCCCACAGCCGGCCCCACGCCTCCTTCGCCGCACGTCCGACGCCCCCGGGGGCTGCCGCTGCGGCGCCGCGCGCTCGGCGGCGCCACCCCGGCCCGCGTGGTCCCCGTGCACGCCGCGATGCGCGAGCGGCCCGCCCTGCTGTGGGGGGCGCTCTTCGCCCTGATGGTCACGGTGCTGGCCCTGCTGATCCCGATCGGCGCCTCGGCCGCCGTCCCCGACGTGTGCCGGGTCGAGTGGCGGAACAACCAGTGGGGCGGCGGCTTCACCGCGTCGGTCAAGGTCACCAACCTCGGGCCGGCCGTCACGAGCTGGCAGCTCGGGTGGACCTGGCCGGGCGACCAGCGGGTCACCTCCGGGTGGAACGCCACGGTGACCCAGAGCGGCACGTCCGTGCGGGCGGCCAGCCTCGCGTACAACGGGTCGCTGGCGACGGGGGCCTCGACCGAGTTCGGCTTCCAGGGCACCTGGTCGGCGTCCAACACGCTGCCCACGGTCTTCACCCTGAACGGCGTCTCCTGTGACGGCGGCCCGGCCACCCCGACGCCGACCCCCTCGGTCACCCCGACCCCCTCGGTCACCCCGACGCCGACCCCCACCCCCACCC
>NZ_JBDPMD010000053.1:0-58087 GCF_039871875.1 Sphaerisporangium sp. B11E5
CCCCGCCACAGCACCCCCACCCCCGCCGTCCCGTACGCCCCCGAGCACCCGGCCACCGATCCGTACGCCGATCGCCCCGCGACCGACCCGTACGCGCCTGAGTACCCGGCAGCTCATCCGTACGCCGCTGATCGCCCCGCGACCGATCCGTACGCCCCCGGGTACCCGGCCGCCGATCCGTACGCCGCTGATCGCTCCGCGACCGACCCGTACGCCGCCGATCGCTCCGCCACTGACCCGTACGTCCCTGGGTACCCGGCCGCCGATCCGTACGCTGCCGATCGCCCCGCGACCGACCCGTACACCCCCGATCGCCCCGCCACTGACCCGTACGCCGCCGAGAGGCAGGCCGCCGACCCCTTCGCCTCCGAGCGTCCGCCGGAAGCGTTACCCCCAGCGCCTCCCGCCGGGGACCCGTACGCCGCCCAGAGGGGGGCCGCCGACCCGTACGACCCCGGGTACCCGGACGCCGGTCCGTACGCTCCCGGGTACCCGGCCGCGGATCCGTACGCCGCCGAGAGGCAGGCCAGTGATCAGGGACATGGCTGGCCGGCGGGCCAGGGCGGGCAACAGTCCTACGATCCGTACGACGAAGCGTCCTCAGAGCCTCCTACGCGGCCCACGCCGCGCCGCCGCCTGGTGGACCGTCCGGACAAACTCGTTGCCTCCGGACCCCCACGCCGGCCCCGGCCACGGCACGCGAGTGGCCCTGTCCGTGACAACACTCAGACTGATCCCCACTCAGGGCCCGCTGCCGCCGGCGCCGCTGACGCGGCCGGCGACGCCGGGGCGACGGCGGCCGGCTCCGCCGAAGGAACGGCCGCCGGCCGCGCCGAGGCGCCGGCCGCGGGGTACGCCGGTGGGACGGTGGACGATCGTGCCGAGGCGCCGGCGGCGGGGTACGCCGGTGGGACGGCGGCGGGGTACGCCGGTGGGACGGCTGCGGGGTACGACGAGAGGGCTGCCGCGGGGTACGCCAGAGGGACGGCTGACGATCAAGCCGAGGCGTCGGCCGCGGGGTACGCCAGAGGGACGGCTGACGATCAAGCCGAGGCGTCGGCCGCGGGGTACGCCGGTGGGGCGGTGGACGATCGTGCCGAGGCGTCGGCCGCGGGGTACGACGAGAGGGCTGCCGCGGGGTATGCCGGAGGGGCGGAGTCGGGTCAGGAGGCGGCTGTCGGGTATCCCGCCGGGGCCGGGTACGCCGGGGAGGCGCCGGACGGGGGGAGGGGCGGGTACGCGGCGGGGTATGCGGCCGGTGCTCGGTATGCGGAGCATCACGAGCCGCCGGCTCCGGCTCAGGCCGGGTTTGTCGGGCAGCGGGACGGTGGGGGGGTGTCCGGTATCCGGGTGGGGCGGAACATCCCCGCGGAGCCGGAGATCACCTACACCACGGACATGCCAGACGATCCCGGCTCCACCGATGAACGCATCGGACGGCCCCCAGGAGGGCGTCCCGCCACGCCGAGGCGGCCGTTGGCTTCCAGGCCGCCGCAGCCTGACGTCCTGGTGGCCTCGGGGCCGCCGCGGGGGCGTGGGCGGGGGCGGCACCACCGGGGGCAGGCGACCGCCACGCGCCCGGCCGGGGGGCCGCGGCGGACCGTGGTGCCTCGGCGGGCGGGGCGGGGGCTGCTGACGCCGGTCTTCGTCGTGGTCGTGCTGCTGGCGGCGGCGGGGCTCGGGTTGGTGATCGTCAACTGGGTGAACTCCCCGACCGGTTCGGGGCTGCGCCTGGCCGCGGGGGACGGCGGGTCGGGGGACCAGGCGTTCGTGGCGCCGGCGGGCACCAGCGGGAGCGGTTCGCGGCAGGTGCTCAGCGCCGTCACGTCCGTGGGGTCGACCGTCGTGGCCGTCGGCAGCGACACCACCAGCCCGGTGCCCCGGCCTCTCTTCCTGGTGTCCGAGGACGGCGGCGGTACCTGGCGGCTCGGCAGGGTGTCGGGCCCGGCCGGGTACCAGCAGGCCAGGGCCGCGGGCCGTGTCGCCGGTGGGAACGGCTTGTGGCTGGCCGCGGGCACCGAGGCCCCGGGCGCCGCGGGGCCGGCCGCGCGCGGCATGTGGACCAGCACCGACGGCGGTACGTGGACGGCCGTCGACCCGGCCCGCCTCACCCCGTTCTGGAGCGGTGACCGCATCACCGACCTGGCCCGCACCGAGACGGGCTTCGTCGCCGTCGGCTCCACCGCGCTCCCCGACGGCTACGGCCCGGTCGCCTGGGTCTCCCCGGACGGCCAGAGCTGGAGCCGCGTGGACACCCGCGACATCGGCACCACCGACAAGGTGCGCGCCATCAGGGCGGTGGCCGCGCGCGGCGACGCCGTCGTCGCGCTCGCCGACCCCGGCAAGGACGAGAAGACCTCGGTCATCCTGCGTTCCCCGGACGGCGGCCGCACCTGGCTGCGCACCGCCGCCGCGCTCCCCGGCGTCCGTCCCGAGCCTGGCGCGCTCGCCGCCACGGGCAAGGGCTTCGTTCTGGTGCCGACGCTCCAGGAGCCCGAGGCGGGCAAGGTCAAGGTGTACTGCTCCGAGCTCGGCGACGAGTGGCGTCAGTGCGGCGTCATCGGCGGCCTCGGCCGGGAGGCGACCGGCGTGCGCGGCCTCGCCACGTCCAAGGCGGGTGTGGCGGCGGTCGCCGAGTCAGGCTGGGAGCGGTACGCCGTCTTCACCAGCGACGACGGCAGCAAGTGGACCGAGAGCACCGACCTCGGCCAGATCCCCGGCACCCTGCGCGGCCTCGCCATCACCGACGCGGGCACGCTGGTCGCCGCCGGGGACCAGCGCGCCGACGGCCTGGACAACCTCGCGGTGCTCATGACCGCCGCCAAGGGCAAGGCCGCCGCGCCGGTCCCGCTGGCCGAGGTCGACGGGCTGACCCGCCAGGCCAGGGACACCGCGGCGCTCGTCGCGGCGGGGGAGACGTTCGTCGCCGTCGGCTCGGTCAAGGGCGACGCCGGCATCTGGACCAGCCCCACGGGCCAGAACTGGCGCCCCGCCGGCCCTCCGTCCCTCGGCGGCGCGGGACGCCAGTCGCTGAACGACGTCGCGCACGGCCCGGCGGGCTGGCTCGCGGTCGGCAGCGCCACCGCGGACTCGGCGTTCATCCGCCCGCTGCTGGCCGTCTCGGCCAACGGCCGCGACTGGCGTCCCGCGCCGCAGTCGCCCGCGCTCGGCGCGTCCGGCCGGTACGCCGTGGTGCCGCGGGTGGTCGCGGCCGGGCCCAAGGGGTACGTGCTGGCGGGCGACGACAGCGGCCCCGGCGGGGTGGTCGCCGCGTTGTGGTTCACCGCCGACCTCAAGCGGTTCTCGCGGTCCGCGCCGCAGAGCCTGCCCGCCGGGGGCGCCGACGTGCGCATCGAGGACGTCACCGCGACCGATGACGGCTACCTGGCGGTCGGCGGCTCGGGCACCGCGGGCCGTACCTCCGGCGTGGTGTGGGTGTCGGAGGACGGCCTGAACTGGACGGCACGCAAGCGGGTGGTGCCGGACGGCGCACGCTCGGCGGCGCTGCGCAGGGTGGTGGTCCGCGACGGCGACGTGATCGCGGTGGGCACGGCCACCAACGACAAGGGCGGAGAGCGGCCGTTCGCCGCGGTGTCCGGGGACAACGGGGAGAGCTGGGAGTACTCCTGGCTGCCCGCCGACGACACCGCGACCGTGCTCGACATGAGCTCGTCGCCGTCCGGCCTGGTCGCCGTCGGCTCCTACGGCGCCCCCGCCACCCAGGACGCCACCGTGTGGACGTCCCGCGACGGCCTGGACTGGCAGCGTCACGCGCTCACCGGCGAGGGCATGACCGGTGACGGAGCCCAGTGGCTCGGCGCCATCGCCGTCATCGGCGACCGCGTGGTGGCCATCGGCCGCTCCACGACCTACACCACCGACCACCTGACCCTGTGGCGCACCACCTTCAGCCGGTGACGGCCCGCCGTCGACTCAGCGGGGGTCCAGCACGCGCCAGGCCGTGAGCGCGTCCAGCAGCCCGTGGGTGAGCGGCAGCCCGGTCATGTCGGCGGGGGCGAACCACCCCACCTCGGCGGCGTCGTCCCCTGGACGGGGTGTGCCGTCCTGCGGGGTCGCCAGGTAGTCGTGGATCTCGTACACCACGCCCCCGGGCCCTGGACGTTCCACCGTGCCCGCGAGATCGCCCACCGTCACCGCCAGACCGGTCTCCTCGAGCAGCTCGCGCCGCAGCGCCTCGGCGTCGGACTCCCCTGCCTCCACCCGCCCCCCGGGCAGCGACCACAGGCCCTCACCGGGCGGGCGCCCGCGGCGTACCAGCAGGAAGCGGCCCGCGCCGTCGAGCACGACGCCGCCCACGCACCTCACCCGCATGTACCAAGATTACGCCGAGATAACGGGTAGGGCCTTGACTTCCCCGCACCGGCGGAAGCACCGTGGGTAACTGTGAGAGCCGCGCCCACTTGCCCCCGCTGCTTCGGCGCACTGCGTCCACCCAGCGCGTGGTCCAGCGCGTGGCGCTGTGCCGTGCACGGTTCGGTCCTGCCGTACCGGCCGAGACGGCCGTCCCCCGAGGCGCTCGACCTGGTCACCAGAATCGCCAGAGTGCCGTTCTGGCTGCCGTGGCCCCTGCCCACCGGGTGGCTGGTCACCGGCTTCGGCGACGCGGGCGACGAACGCTCAGGGGCCCGTGCCGGCGTCGTCGCGCTATCAGGGCCGTCCGTCACCCATGGCCCCGCCGACCTGCTCATCGTGGCCGAGGAGCCCGGCATGGGCCTCGGCGCCGCGTTCGCCGGCTTGGACGGCCCCGACCCCGGCCCCGGCTTCGACGACGGCCCGCCGAACGCCAAGATCGAGGCGAACGGCCACCCCACGCCGCTGTGGTGGGTGGAGGGCCTGCCGGACCGCGCGGCGTACGTCGGCGAGGCCATGGGAAACTGGTTGTGGATCGTCGGGTGGCCCACCGAGGCGGGCTGGCTGCTGACGCTCGCCGAGTTCCTGCTGCGGGACCTGACAGAGCGGGACCAGGAACTCGACCTCCCGTTCGGGGCTTTCTCACCGCGGCTCGGTGAGGAACCGTGACATCGGGGCCGGTCGCGGCGGAACGTCATCGGTTTGCTCGCCCTGAGGGGCACGAGTGTTCGGTAAGGTCGTGGCCGTGACAGCGCGTATCGAGCGAGTGGTGACCGAGGGCGTCGTGACAGTCGACGGCGCCGAGCACAAGGTCGAGAACAACACCTGGATCATCGGCGACGACGCGGAGGTCATCGTCATCGACCCCGCGCGCGACGCGGAGACGATCCTCTCCAGCGTGGGCGAACGCGAGGTGCTGGCCGTCGTGTGCACTCACGGCCTGCCTGATCACGTGGGCGGGGCCATCGAGGTGGCCGCGCGCGACGAGGCCGTGATCGCCCTCAACCGCAAGGACCGCCGCGTCTGGCGGGAGACCTGGCAGGAGACCTATCCCGACATCGACATGGAGGACGAAGGCCTGTTCGGCGTCGCCGACGTCGAGCTGGAGGTCATCGCCACGCCCGGCGTGACCCCGGGCGGCGTGTGCCTGTACGTCGAGGCGCTCGGCGTCGTCTTCACCGGCAAGACGCTGCAGGCGGACGGCCCCGGCAAGATCGGCGGGGAGTACCCGGCGCTCGCGGACCAGTTGACCGCCATCGGCGAGCGGCTCTTCACCCTGCCGCACGACACCAGGGTGCTGCCCGCGCACGGCGAGGAGACCACGATCGGCGACCTGGAGCCTCGTTTCGACGACTGGCTCTCGGGCTCGCTCACCGGTGAGACCACCACCGCCGCCGAGGGCCCGCTCGCGGACGGCACCAAGGTCTCCGGCATCAAGCTCGGCCTCGACGACGACTGAGCCGGCCCACCCCCCGATCACCCGGCCGGGCCCCTCACGTGCCACGGGCCCGGCGGTCCCTCCGAGAGGAGCCACAGCCCGCCGTGCGGCAACTCGGTCTCGAACTCGAAGGCATGCCGAGACGGCTGTACTCGTGCACGCCGTCCCGGTTGAACACCTGGCTGGACTGCCCGAGGCGCTACCGCTACACGTACCTCGACCGTCCCGCGCCGCCCAAGGGCCCGCCGTGGGCGCACAACAGCGTCGGCGCATCGGTGCACAACGCCCTCGCGGCGTGGTGGCGCGAGCCGTACGAACGCCGCACGCCCGCCGTGGCCGGCATCCTGCTGACCCGCGGCTGGATCACCGAGGGCTTCCGCGACGACGAGCAGTCCACCGAGTGGCGTGACCGTGCCCGCGACATGGTGATGTCGTACACGGGCACGCTGGACCCCTCAGACGAGCCGGTGGGCGTGGAACGCACCGTGGCCACCCGCACGTCCGTGATCGCCGTCTCCGGCCGCGTGGACCGCATCGACCGCCGCGGCGACGAGCTCGTGATCGTCGACTACAAGACCGGCCGGCGCCCACTCACCGAGGACGACGCCCGGTCCTCCCTCGCGCTGGCCATCTACGCCATGGCGAGCTCCCGCGTCCTGCACCGCCCCTGCCACCAGGTCGAGTTACACCACCTGCCCACCGCCACGACCGCCACGTGGACCCACACCGACGCCTCCCTGCGCCGCCACCTCTCCCGCGCCGAGGACCTCGCCCAGGAAGCCTCGGAAGCCGACGAGTCCTACCGCGCCCTCCGCGAGGAGCACCCGCCCGGCACCGGCGCGGGCCCCGCCAGGACCGCCCGCCTGGACGAACGGTTCCCCGCCCGCCCCGGCCCCATCTGCTCCTGGTGCGACTACCGCAACCACTGCCCCGAAGGCCGCGCCGCCGGCTCCCCGCGCCGGCCCTGGGACGGCCTCGCCGACCCGGACGAGGACGTCAAGGCCACCGGCGGGGATCCCGCAGCCCTCTGAGCCCCCCGCTCATGTCGTACCCGGCCGCCGCCAGCCGCTCGCGCGCCCCGTCGAGCATCTCCCGCGTGCCCGGCATGAAGACCTTCTCGTACACGGTCTCCGGCACCATCTCCAACGCCTGCCGGAACCCCCGCAACGCCACCGTCACCGCCGCGTCCGGCACCGGCGGCAGGAACCCGTACATCCGCCGCGCCCACCGCGGCAGCGTGTAGTAACACAACGCCCCGAACGGCCAGTACAGCGGCTTCCCCAGCCGCAAGTGCCGCAACGACTCCGGCAACGCGGGCGAGACCAGGAACCGCACCGCGGCCGCCGCCTCCGGCGTCACCTCCAGCCGCCCCCGCACCCCCCGGAAGTACTCCCGCATCTGCGCCACCGACCCCGGCACGTCCTCCTCCCGCAACCCCACATACGAAGCACTCCGCCGCTGCTCGAACAGATACCGATCAGCCTGCCCGCGGCTCAGCCCGACCCCCGCCCGCACCACCGTCTCCAAATAGGACACCACCTCCGCGCAATGCACCCACAACAAAAGCTCAGGCTCGTCCACCCGGGAGACCCGCCCGCCGGGCTCCCGGACCCGCAACCCCCGATGCACCCGCTGAACCCGCTGACCGACCGCCTCCGCCTCCTGCGGACTCCCGAACGTCACCCTCCCCACGAAGTCGGCCGTCCTCAGCAACCGCCCGACCGGATCCTCCCGGAAATCCGAGTTCTGCCACACCCCTCGCATCGCCGAAGGATGCAACGCCTGCAACATCAGCCCCCGAACACCCCCCACCCACAGGGCCCGCGAGACATGCACCACCCAGCTGACGGAGGACGGCGGCTGCACCACGACCCCCTCGAGATCGTTGCCGGCCATCGCCCCCCTCCTCTCCGGAGTACTCATCCCCGAATCGCCGCCTTCGGCGCATTTCTATCAAGGCGCCCCGCACCGCACATCCCCAGGTCCGTGTCGCGTGGACGAGCCTTCCGCGAAGCCCTGGCAGGCTAGGGCGAGGCGGCGACCCATCACCATGCGGGAGGTATCACGTGAAACGGCTCGTGGCGCGGGTCTGGCATGCCCTGGCGGGCCCGTTGCAGTGGCGGGTCGTCTATCTGCGGCACGCCAAGTTCGTGGTGGGGGTCACGGGGGTCGTGAGGGACGTGGACGGGAACGTGCTGCTGCTGAAGCATCGGATGTGGCCGCGGACCCGGCCGTGGGGGTTGCCCGGGGGGTACGCGAAGCGGGGGGAGAGCTTCGAGGACACCGTCGTGCGGGAGGTCCGGGAGGAGACGGGGCTCGAGGTGAAGGTGGGAGGGCTGGCCTATCTCAGGAGCGGGTACCGGATGCGGATGGAGATCGCCTACGAGGCGCGGTTCGTGGGGGGCACGCTGCGGGTCGACCCGATGGAGGTCCTGGAGGCCGGGTGGTTCGCTCCGGGGGAACTGCCTGAGGGGCTGCAGGAGCTGCATCGGCGGTTGATTCTCAGGGAGCCGCTGCAGGGGCTTACCAATAGGAGTGAATGACCTGAGACATGCCGACGCGAGTGGGTCTGATTACCTAGGCTACGAACGGGGCGAACCGGTGGAACTCCAGGTCCGTATCCGATGACGCCGGATAAGATCACGGTTTCGTCCCCGAGTCCGATGGGAGGCCCGCCATCGTCAAGCAGGCCCCGGTACGCCGCACCCGGATCCCGGTTCACACCGATCCGTCCGAGGTGACCCTCCAGGACGCGCTGGACGCCCTCGCCGACCCGGTGCGGCGCTCCATCGTGCGTGAGCTGTCCACCGGGCCGGACTTCACCCGGGCCTGCGGCGCCTTCGACCTTCCCGTCTCCAAGGCCACCGCCAGCCATCACTTCGCGGTCCTGCGCGCCGCGGGGCTCCTGGAACAGCTCGACGCCGGGCCCCGGCGCCTCAACCGCCTGCGCCGCCCTGAGTTCGACGCCCGCTTCCCGGGCCTCCTCGCCCTCGTGCTGGCGGAGGAGTAGCCCCGGGAGTGGCAGGTCGGGTCTCACCCCGGGGCGGGAAACTCGGCGTCCGTGTCCACCTCGCCCGGTGAGGAGCACTGGGTCAGGGGTTGTGCAGCAGGTGGCGTTCTGACTGGTTCCAGAAGCGGGTCAGGGTGTGGGCGGTGGTCTCGGGGGCCTCCACGGCGGGGGAGTGGGCCGCGCCGGGGACGACGAAGCAGTCGGCTTCCAGGCGGTCGGCCATTTCCGCCTGGGAGGTGGGGGTCCAGCCGTCGTCGTGCTCGCCGTAGAGGACCAGGGTGGGGACGTCGACCTCGCGGAGGTCGTCCACCCGGTCGATGGCGTCCAGGACCTGTTCGGCCATGGTGGAGAGGCCGGTCAGGGAGTTGGCGAACATCCGGGTGCGGAGGAAGGCCAGGATGTCGTCGGGGACGCCGGCCGCGATGGCGTCCGGCTCGATGCGGTTGGCCCAGAGGTACTCCAGGCCCACCTCGGGGAGGGCGCTGAGCAGGGCGCGGCAGAGTTTCTCGCGCTGGCCGGTGATGCCGGCGGGGCCTGAGCTCATGAGGGTGTAGGACGCCAGCTTGGTGGCGCCGCCGATCACGGTCTCACGGGTGACGAGGCCGCCGAAGGAGTGGCCGACCAGGTGGACGGGCTCGCCGCCGCCGATCGCGGCGGCCACGTGGTCGATGTCCTCACCGAGGGCTTCGCAGGTGTAGGCGGCGGCGTCGTCGGGGCCCTTGGTCTCGTACTGGCCGCGCATGTCGATCGCCACGATGCGGCGCCCGGCGTGGGCGAGGGTCTGCAGGATGGCGATGAAGTCCTCTTTGCTGCCGGTGAAGCCGGGTACCAGCAGCGCGGGCAGCCGCTCGGGCACGCCGTGCAGCGGCAGGGCCTCCAGCGCCGCGAAGGCGCCCACCGGCGTCTCGATCTGCTGAGGACGGACACCCGGAGGCAGCGTCAGGAAGCGCGGCGTGCTCACACGGCACCACGATACTGGGGATTCACGCCGGCATCACCGCCGAGGTCGCCGTGCCGGTCGCGTGGCTGCCTTTCCACATTGCCTCGCACTCCTCCACGGCCGGACCCGTCACGCGGACGGACCCGGCCGTACCCCCTCATCTCGCGTTACCCCCTGCGGCCGCCGCGCTGCTGCGAGCGGCGGCGCTGCCCCCGCTCGGAGGCGGCGGACGGCGCGACCTCCTCGTCCTCGGTGGCGAGGTCGGGCGAGCGGAAGACCACCATGAACGGCGACTCGGGGATGATCCGCTCCGGCTCCGGGCGCGGGACGGCGGTCACCTCCGGCGTGTCGTCCACGTCGTCCCAGTCGTCCTGCTCGTCGTCCCAGTCGTCCACCACCGGCGCGGGGGCGTCGGCGAGGGCCTCGGAGAGCGCGGAGCGGTTGGCGCCCCTGCGCACCCGGCGCACCGGCGGCGTGGCGGCGAGGACGTCGCCCTCCTCCGGGAGCCGGCGGCGCGCGACCCGGCGGGTCACGGCCGGTGCCTCGGCGGGGACGTCGGCGACGACGACGGGCTCCACGGCGATCGGCTCCACGGCGACCGGCTCCGGCGTGAGGACGGTCTCAGCGGCCTCCTCCCCGGCGCCGAGCGCTTGACCGCCGCGGGTGCGGCGGCGCTGCCGGTTGCGGGACGGCCGCTCATGGCGCTCCTCACGATCACGATCACGCTCGTCACGGCGCGAGGTACGGTGCCGGCCGGTCTCACCGAGATCCTCGATGCGCTCGGCGTCCAGCCCGGCCCGCGACCGGTTGGCCCGCGGCAGCACGCCCCTGGTGCCCTCGGGGATGCCGAGGGCGGCGTAGATGTGCGGCGAGGTGGAGTAGGACTCCTCCGGCTCGGCGAAGTCCAGCCCGAGCGTGTTGTTGATGACCTTCCAGCGGGTGAGCTCCTCCCACTCGACGAAGGTCACCGCCACACCGGTGCGGCCCGCCCGGCCGGTGCGGCCGATGCGGTGGACGTAGGTCTTCTCGTCCTGCGGGCAGTCGTAGTTGACGACGTGGGTGACGTCGTCGATGTCGATGCCCCGCGCCGCGACGTCGGTGGCCACCAGCACGTCGATCTTGCCGTTGCGGAACGCGCGCAGCGCCTGCTCGCGCTGGCCCTGCCCGAGGTCGCCGTGCACGGCGGCCGCGGCGAACCCGCGCTCCCTGAGCTGCTCGGAGACCATGTCACAGGCCCGCTTGGTCTCGCAGAAGACCATGGTCAGGCCCCGGCCGTCGCACTGCAGCGCCCGGCCGAGGATCTCGATCTTGTCCATGCGGTGGACCCGCCAGACGAACTGCGTGGTCGTGGACGGGCTGTCGCTGTCGGCGTCGGCGTTCTCGGCCCGCACGTGCGTGGGCCGCGCGAGGTACCGCCGGGACAGCGTGACGATCTCGCCCGGCATGGTGGCAGAGAAGAGCATGGTCTGCCGCTCGGCCGGGATGAGCTTGATGATGCGCTCGATGTCCGGCAGGAAGCCGAGGTCGAGCATGCGGTCGGCCTCGTCCAGCACCAGCATGGACACCTGGCTGAGGTCGAGGTGCTTCTGGCTGACGAGGTCGAGCAGCCGGCCGGGGGTGCCGACGATCACGTCCACGCCCTGCTTGAGGGACTCGATCTGCGGTTCGTACGCGCGTCCGCCGTACACGGTGAGGATGCGCGAGCCGAGCTTGCCGCCGGCGACCAGAAGGTCCTCGGTCACCTGCAGGGCGAGCTCGCGGGTCGGCACGACCACCAGGCCGCGCGGCTTCTTGCGGTTCTTGCGCGGTTTGCCCACCCGCTGGAGCATCGCCACGCCGAAGGCGTAGGTCTTGCCGGTGCCGGTACGCGCCTGGCCGATGACGTCGTGGCCGCCGAGCGCGATGGGCAAAGCCATCTCTTGAATGGGGAAGGGAGAGACGATGCCTTCTGTCTCCAGGGCATCGGCGATCTCCGGTATGACTCCAAGGTCCTTGAACGTGGTCAGCTCTGCCTGCCTAAGTCTCCTGCGAAGGCGGGCTCCGGGACCGCGGGCCGGAGCGTTCTCCCCGGGCCGGTCCGCGCGGACAAGCCAACCCTCATCTCGTCTGGGCGACCGCCGCGGATCTCTCGCGGGGGTTAATCAGTGGGGCGAAACGCCCTGGATGACATACTGCGGTCGCACTCTTACAGAGCAGTGTACTCGATACCACAACTGCGAGCCGATTTCTTCGTGTTCCAGATGGTAAGTGGTCGTCGTCCGGCGCGTCGCGACCGAGGTCACGCGGCGGGGACCGGGGCTACGCTGCCCTCATGAGTGATTCCCCTCCCGGTGTCGTCGACCTGCTCGGTGTGCTCGCCTACGCGGAGCTGACCGCGTTCCTCAAGCTCGCGGAGGACGCCGCGGCCCTCGCCCCCTCGCTCACGGACCGCGCCGCGCTCAGCGACCTGGCGGCGGCGGAATACGCCCATTTCCGGCTGCTGCGCGACCGGCTGGCCTGGCTCGGCGAGGACCCCGAGGCGGCGATGGCGCCGTTCGTCGCGCCACTGGACGACTGGCACGCCCAGACCAAGCCGGGGGACTGGCTGGAGGCGCTGGTGAAGGCCTACGTCGGCACGGGGATCGCGGGCGACTTCTACCGGGAGGCGGCGCGGCAGGTCGAGCCGGAGACCCGCAAGCTGGTCGACGAGGTGCTGGCCGAGGAGAACCGGTCGGAGTTCGCCGTGGAGCGGGTGCGCGCGGCCCTGGCGGAGAACCCCAAGGACGCCGGGCGGCTGGCGTTGTGGGCGCGGCGCCTGGTCGGCGAGGCGCTGAGCCAGGCCCACCGGCTCGCCGCCACCCGCCCGGAGCTCGCCCTGCTCCTGGTGGCCGGCGACCCGGCGGCGGAGGGCGCCGCGGACGCCGGGCTGGTGGGCATCGGGCGGCTGTTCTCCCGCCTCACCGAGGAACACGGCAAGCGCATGTCGGCTCTCGGCCTCGTACCGGGGCCGTAGAGAAGTGTGATTCCCGTGATTCGGGGATCGGCTGGCTGATCGAGCGGCGCGAACGCCCCCGGCGGTTGTAGCGTCGAGACATGAGGGCCTCGCGCCGCTACGGCAGTTCCATGACGAGATGTGCTCCTGATCGCTGGACCTCGCGGCCCGTGCTCCGCAGGGAGTGCGCCGACTGTCCCGCCGCCGCCCGCAAGCGGGACGGCGCGCGCAGACCCCGGCGCCCCTGTGGGTGCTCCCTGGGAGGGCGGGACGTCTGCCCGGGTCTGTGACCCGGGGGTCCTGAAGAACGGGCGGTGCCCGGCCTCGGCGGGCGGTGACCCTCATGGAAGGGTGCCGCCTCGGGATGCCGGACGAGCCCGCACCGGCCCGGACCGGCCGGGCCCGGCCGGGCCCGGTCAGATCAGCGGGTGCCGCCGAAGCCGACGACGCGGCTCTCGTCCTCGCCGATCTCGACGAAGCCGAGGGACGCGACGGGCACGATCACGCGGCGGCCCTTCACGTCGGTGAGGGTGAAGACCCCGCGGTCGGCGGCGAGGGAGTTGCGCAGCTCCTGCTCGACCTCCTCGGCGGTGAGCTCGACTTCGACGACGAGCTCGCGGAGCACGGAGCGTACTGCGATCTTGACTTCCATCGGGGTGCCTTTCCGGCCTCGGCAAGGGGTGGTCGATCCCATCGTGTCCCCCGGTGGGCGATGCCGCCTCCTCTGATCGCGTCAAGCGAACAACGAGGGCGGGCCGGGTGTGAGATCAGGTGGTGCGCGGGAAACCGCTGATGCCCCGCCAGGCCAGGCGCGCCATGAGCTGCGTCGCCATGTCCTTGGGGATGGAGCCGTGCTGGGACAGCCAGTAGCGGGCGCTGACCTCGGCCATGCCGACCAGGCCCACGCCGAGCAGGTGCGCCTCGTCGCTGGAGCAGCCGGTGTCCTCCTGGATGACCTGGCTGATCATCTCGGCGCTCTCGCGCAGCGAGCGCTCCACGCGCTGGCGCACCGGCGCCACGTTGCGCAGGTCGGACTCGAAGACCAGCCGGAACGCCTCACCCTGGCTGGACACGAAGTCGAAGAACGCCCCGATGGCGGCCTGCACGCGCTGCTTGTTGTCTGTCGTGGAGGCGAGCGCCTCGCGGCAGCGGGTGGTCATGTCCTCGACGTGCAGGTCCAGCAGGGCGAGGTACAGCTCGAGCTTGCCCGGGAAGTGCTGGTAGAGCACCGGCTTGCTGACGCCGGCCCGCTCGGCGATCTCGTCCATGGCGGCCGCGTGGTAACCGTTCTCCACGAAGACCTCTTGCGCCGCGTCGAGCAACTGTCGGCGTCGGGCCATCCGGGGCAGCCGGGTGCCCCGGGGCTTGGCGTCCGGGGTAGCGGTCACGGGATTCTCCTTGGGACGATTCACGCGCCACGCCCTCGGTAGGCGCTCAGGCGTTTCATGCTGGTCGATTTGCCGCCGGCCCGGTGCCGCCCAGGCCTCCTGCCCCTCGTCTTCCCCCGGGGCCAGGCCCGGGGGTACACATCCTACGCACGGGTAACCTGCTCAGCGATAGTCGTCGTCGCCGAGGTCGACCTCACGTTCCTGGTCGACGGCGTCTGCGGGGTCCACGTCGTAACGGATCTCCAGCGGCCATTCCCGCTGGTCGGCGCGGATGACCCGGTGCTGCTCGACGGCGTCGGCCTCGGGCACCTCGGTCTCCAGTTCGTCCAGGATGTCGTCCAGAGGGTCCAGCGCGTCCACTGGGCGGCCATCCCCGGTCACGTCCATCTCCGACATGGTGCGTCCCTCCGTCGATGGCGAGCGCGGGCTCGCCGCCTCACATACCCCGCTGGGTCAAGCCTAAGGCCCCTCTCGAGCGGCGCCCCGTTGCGGCACCGCGGACGGCGCCAGGAGATCACCGTGCTCGGCGACGCGTCCCAGCACGTCGTCGGGGGTGAACACCAGCTCGCGGGGATCTTCGCACGCCTCGACCTCCGCCCAGGTGATCGGCGTGGACACCGTGGGTGCCGGGTTCGCGCGCAGCGAGTACGGCGTGACGGTGGTCTTGGCCGGGTTGTTCTGGCTCCAGTCGATGAACACCTTGCCGGGCCGGAGTCGCTTCGCCATCTTGCTCACGATCTGGTCCGGACGCAGGCCCGCCAGCAGCTCGGCGACCGCGCGGGCGACGTCCGAGGGGTCCTCCGCGCGGCCCGTCCACGGCACGTACACCTGCATGCCCTTGTTGCCGCTGGTCTTGGGGAAGCCCTCCATGCCGTGGTCGCGCAGCACCTCGCGCAGGTGGACGGCCACCCGGCAGCACTCGGTGATCGTGGCCGGGGCGCCGGGGTCCAGGTCGAAGACCATGATGTCGGGGGGGAGGGGCCGTCCGGCGGGGTCCACCCGCCACATCGGGGTGTGGAACTCCAGTGCGGCGAGCCCGGCGAAGTACACAAGGGTGGGCAGGTCGTCCACGACGGCGAAGTCGATGGTGTCGCGGTTCTTGGTGCTGCCCGGCGCCGGCAGCCGCGCGGTGCGCACCCAGGACGGCGTGTGCCCGGGGCGGTTCTTCTCGAAGAAGAACGGCGCGCCGACCCCCTCGGGGTAGCGCTTGACGGTGAGCGGACGCCCCCGCAGGTGCGGCAGCATCACCGGCGCGATACGGCTGTAGTAGTCGATGACCTCGGCCTTGGTGAACCCGTGCCCGGGGTACAGCACCTTGCCGAGGTTGGTGAGCGTCAGCTCACGGTCCCCGACCGCCACCCGGACCTTCTCCGCCACCTGTCTCTCCCGCCCCTTCTGCGGCGCTCCCGCCGCCGGTCACCCCTATGCCCGGTTCCCGACAGGGCTATGACCGGATATGGCAATCCACAGTGGGTATCTGCCCATTTAGATACCGCATTGCGCCCTTGTCGCTACCGAACGCGTGTTCGATAGTGGTGCTGAGGTGAGGAGAAGCCATGCGCAGCATCTGGAAAGGCGCCATCTCGTTCGGGCTGGTCACGATCCCGGTGAAGCTCTATTCGGCGACCGAGCAGAAGGACATCGCCTTTCATCAGGTGCATCGGGAGGACGGCGGCCGCATCAAGTACAAGCGTGTGTGCACCGTGGACGGCGAGGAGGTGCCGTACGCCGACATCGCCAAGGGCTACGAGCTGCCCGGCGGCGAGATGGTGGTCCTCACCGACGACGACTTCGCCGACCTGCCGCTCACCACCTCACGCCGGATCGACGTGCTGCAGTTCACCCCCGCCGAGCAGCTCGACCCCATCCTGTTCAACAAGTCGTACTACCTGGAGCCGGAGACCAACGGGGTCAAGCCGTACATCCTGCTGCGCGACGCGCTGGAGCGCACGGGGCAGGTGGCCATCGTGAAGATCGCCATGCGGCAGCGCGAGTCGCTGGCCGCCCTGCGCATCCGTGAGGGCGTGTTCGTGCTGGAGACCATGTTGTGGCCGGACGAGGTGCGCGAGCCCGGGTTCGACTTCAAGGACGAGGACGTCGAGGTGCGGCCCCAGGAACTGAAGATGGCCGAGTCGCTCATCCAGACCATGGCGGGGCGGTTCGACCCCGCCGACTACCACGACGCCTACCGTGAGGCGCTCCAGCAGGTCATCGAGGCCAAGGTGGCGGGCAGGGAGGTCGTGCGGCCGGAGGCGCCGGAGGAGGCCAAGCCCGCCGTCGACCTCATGGCGGCGCTGCGCGCGAGCGTCGAGGCGGCGAAGAAGGAACGTGAGGGTGCGCCGCGCGAACGCAAGCCGGCCGCCAGGACCGGCACGGAGGACGGCGCGGCGGCGGACAGCCCGGAAAAGGAGGAGAAGCCGGCGAAGAAGCGGCGCACCCGGAAGTCGGCGTGACGCGGATTTCGCGGTAATTGCCGTCGGCGATTCGAACGCGGGCCCGCGGAATGCGAAACGGCGCGGGAAGGCCCCGGAGCGGAATTCCGCTCCGGGGCCTCCGGTATGAGATCTCATCGCCGGGCGATCGGTTTCACCGGGCCGGCGTCGGCTGTGAAGGGTCGCCCCGGCGGATGAGGTCAGCGGTCGTGCTTGCCGCCGTGGCCGTGGCCATGGCCGTGGTGGTGCTTGCCGTGGTGCTTGAAGTGCGGGATCCACTTCTTGTCGTTGCGGTAGTAGTTGTGGTGGCCGCCGCCCTGGTTGTGGTGACCGATGATGGCGCGGAAGAACCGCGCCTCGACGACCTTGAAGAAGCAGTTGCGGTGGTGCCCGCCGTGGTGGCGGTGGTGCTTGCGGTGCTTCTTGAAGCCCTTGCCGCCCCAGTCGTCATCGTCGTCGTAGTCGCCGTAGCCGTGGTGGCCGTGGCCGTGGTGGCCATGGTGACCGTGGTGGCAGTGGCTGCCGCCGACGCCGCCGCCGAAGCCGCCGCCGAAGCCGCCGAAGCCGCCGAAGTCGTCGCCCCAGCCGATGTTGGTGGTGACGGCAGCGGACGCGCTGGCGCTGGTGGCGGTGGTGGTCCCCAGGCCGGCGAGGCCGACGGTGAGCGCCGCCGTGACGGTTGCCATAGCGGCGTATTTCTTGACGTTGGGCATTGCGATTTCCCCCTTGACGCATCGGGTTGCCCAGCGGAAAGCATTTACCGAATTAGCTCGACAAATGCTGTGGATTGCTCGGTAAGAGCGTTCCCACTTGTCTAGTTATCCGAGCGCCCCGTGTGACAAACGAGGATCACTCCCTTTTGGCGGCTCCTTAACCTCTCCTTATGTCTTTCAGTTCGATATTTCCCTATTTGTCCGATTTTTCGAGTGATCTTGTCCCCTGTCCCCCCGGCTATCTCCGTCCCCGCCCCAGTGCGGTACGGACCGGGGTACGTCCGGGGGTTATCGTCGGAACGGACGGTTAACGGAAGGGGTGTGACAGTGGAAGAGCCGATACCGCACTGGCCGGGAGAGCTCGTCGAGCTGGACGGGCACACGCTTCACGTCCGCACGACGCCGGCCGGCATCGCGGGCCCGCACGAGAAGGCCGTCTACGTCCACGGCCTCGCGGGTTCCGCCACCAACTGGACCGACCTGATGGCCGAGCTTCGGCCCGACGCCCGCGGCTACGCCCTTGACCTGCCCGGCGCCGGCTACTCGCCCGCCCCGGCCGGCGACGACTACTCCCTCGGCGCCCACGCCGCCGCGGTCACCGCGCTGATCGAGCACATCGGCGGCCCGGTCCACCTGCTCGGCAACTCCCTCGGCGGCGCCGTCTCCGTCCGTGTCGCCGCCACCCGGCCCGACCTCGTGCGCTCCCTCACCCTCGTCTCGCCCGCCCTGCCCGACCTGCTCCCCCGGTACGGCCCGGCCCGGGTGGCGTTCTCCGCCACGCCCCGCCTCGGCGAGTGGGCCGTCGACCGGCTGCGCGTCCTGCCCCCCGAGCAGCGCATCAGGGCCACCATGGCGATGTGCTACGCCGACACCGGCCGGGTGCACCCGCAGCGGCTGGAGGACGCCGTGGCCGAGCTGCGCCGCCGCGACGCGCTGCCGTACGCGGGCCCGGCGCTGCTGCGCTCGGCGCGGGCCCTGGTCAACGAGTACTTCCGCCGCGGCGAGGAGAACCTCTGGCGCCTGGCCGCCAGGGTCGAGGCACCCACCCTGGTGATCCACGGCCGCCACGACCGCCTGGTGGACCCGCGCATGGCCACGCGGGCCGGGCGCACCTTCCCCGACGTGCGGCTGGTGCTGCTCCCGCACGCCGGGCACGTGGCCCAGATGGAGTACCCCGAGGTGGTCGCCCGCCACGTGCGCGGCCTGATGCGGGACACCGTCCTGATGATGCCTCTTTCGGATGATGCGCGAGGCGTGAAGCGTCCTGCATAGTGCGAAGGATCAGGTCGAGTCCGCATGGGTCGGTTAAGATCGCCGATTCGGGAATGCGGGGGAGACCGGGTTAGGTTGTGAAGGACGGCGGGGCGCAAGGCCTGACGGCGAGCCGCCAATCCGGGAGAAAGCCCTGATACGGGAGCGTAGAACTGTGTCGTTGCCACCGCTGGTAGAGCCGGCCGACGAGCTGACCGTTGACGAGGTGCGCCGCTACTCTCGCCACCTGATCATCCCCGACGTGGGCATGGCCGGGCAGAAGCGGCTGAAGAACGCCAAGGTGCTCTGTGTGGGTGCCGGCGGCCTCGGTTCCCCTGCCCTCATGTACCTCGCCGCCGCCGGGGTGGGCACGCTCGGCATCGTGGACTTCGACGTCGTCGACGAGTCGAACCTTCAGCGCCAGATCATCCACGGCCAGTCGGACATCGGCCGCCTGAAGGCCGAGAGTGCCGCCGCGAGCGTGCGCGAGATCAACCCCTACGTCGAGGTGATCATCCACAACGTCGCGCTGACGACGGACAACGTGATGGACATCTTCGCCGGGTACGACCTGATCGTCGACGGCACGGACAACTTCGCGACCCGTTACATGGTCAACGACGCGGCCGTGCTGCTCGGCAAGCCGTACGTCTGGGGCTCGATCTACCGCTTCGACGGCCAGGCCAGCGTCTTCTGGTCCGAGCACGGCCCCTGCTACCGCTGCCTGTACCCCGAGCCCCCGCCGCCCGGCATGGTGCCCTCCTGCGCCGAGGGCGGCGTGCTCGGCGTGTTGTGCGCGTCGATCGGCTCGATCCAGGTCAACGAGGCCATCAAGGTCATCACGGGTGTCGGCGAGCCGCTGGTCGGCCGTCTGATGATCTACGACGCGCTGGAGATGAAGTACCGCGACGTCAAGGTCCGCAAGGACCCCGAGTGCCCGTTGTGCGGCAAGAACCCCTCGATCACCGAGCTGATCGACTACGAGGCGTTCTGCGGCACGATCTCCGAGGAGGCCCAGCAGGCGGCCACCGGCTCCACCATCACGGCCCAGGAGCTCAAGGAGATGCAGGACCGCGGGGACGACATCTTCCTCGTGGACGTGCGCGAGCAGAACGAGTACGAGATCGTCAGCATCCCGGGCGCGGTGCTGATCCCGAAGGGCGACTTCCTGCGCGGCACGGCGCTGGAGCGCCTGCCGAACGACAAGAAGATCGTGCTGCACTGCAAGTCCGGCGCCCGCTCCGCCGAGGCCCTCGCGGTGCTGAAGAGCGCCGGCTTCTCCGACGCCGTCCACGTCGGCGGCGGCGTGCTGAGCTGGGTCAAGACCGTCGACCCGTCCCTGCCCACCTACTGACCTCCGGGGTCCGCGGGCGACCCGTACGGCCGGTGCCCTCCGACGGGGGCACCGGCCGTCGGCGTTCCCGGGGGACGTACGCCGGCGGGCCCGCTGCGGGACGGGTTTCGCCCGGACCGGCCGCGGCCCGTCCGGTGATCGGGTGCTCACGCGCGCGGCGGGGCGGGCTTCGGCGTCCCCGACGACCAGGTCACCACCATCGGGTGCTCACGCGCGCGGCGGGGCGTGGACGGCCACCTCGACGTCGAAGCCGAGTTTCTCGATGCTCATGCGCGCGCGGTGGTGCGGGGAGCACGATGGAATCGCTCGTGGCGGAGCACTCGGTGCTCACGCGCGCGCGGCGGGGCGAGGTGCTCCCGTACGTGCGATCCCGGCCCCCGTGTTTCGGGCGGTCCTGAGGGAACGCCGGATTCCTCCCGGTCAGGGGCGTTAAGGTCGGGCTCGTGAGTGAGTCGCGTGTCTGGCCGTCCCTGCTGGCGGCCTCGGCGCTGATCTTGCTCTGCGCGGTGGTCGCGGGGCTGGCCATGGGCGCCGCCGGGGCCGAGCTGACGCGCGGGCCCACCACCGCCGAGCTTCGGCAGGCCTCGGCCGTGGAACTGGCGCGCCGCTGGCAGGCATGGCCGGCCGGGAGGATCTTCCCCGAGCGGCTGCCGTACGTCGCCGAGCAGGGCGGCCGGGAGTACGCCCGGCGGGTCGGCGTCTCCACCCGCACCGACTGCTCGGCCGCGGTGGACGCCGCGCTGCGCCAGGCGTTCCGCGAGGCGGGCTGCCGGGCCGTGCTGCGTGCCACCTACCTCGACGCGCTTCAGGGAGTGGTGGTGACCGTCGGCGTGGCCGCCTTCCCCGACGCCCGCTCGGCGGTCCGGGCGGGCCGGGCGTTCCCGCGCGGCGGGAAGCCGTCCCCGGGCCTGCGGGCCCTGGCCTTCCCGCACACCGTGGCCGACCGCTTCACCGCCGCCGCCCGCCAGTCCGCCACGCTCGGGCAGGCCGGGCCGTACGTCGTGCTCACCACGGCGGGCCAGGTGGACGGCCGCCCGGCCCGCGCCGTCGGCCGGCAGCGGGCCACGATCTTCGCGTTCGCCGGCGACCTGCGCGAACGGATCCTCACCACGCTCGCCAGCCCCGCACGCCCGGACTGCGCCGGCAAGGACTGGCAGTGCTGAGCCCCAGCCGACGGACCACCCGCATCCCCCTCATCCGCGTCCCGGCCACCCGCGTCCCGGCCACCCGCGTCCCGGCCACCCGCGTCCCGGCCACCCGTGGGCCGGCCACCCGTGGGCCGGCCACCCGTGGGCCGGCCACCCGTGGGCCGGCCGTTCACGGCCTTCGCCGGACGGGGGGCCGGCTGCTGGCGGGGCTTCTGGCGGTCCTGGTGGCGCAGGTCGTGCTCGTGGTGCCGACGGCGGGTGCCGACCAGGTGCGGGGGAGCCAGAGCCGGGTGTTGCGCACCCTCGGCGTGGACGCCGCGTGGCGGGTCACGCGGGGCGCCGGGGCCCTGGTGGCGGTGCTGGACTCCGGTGTGGACCCGCGCCACCACGACCTGGCCGGCTCGGTGGTGACCGGGCCCGACCTCACCAAGGGGGCCGGCCCGCGTGGGGCGCGGCCGAGCCGCCTGCACGGCACCTACATGGCTTCGCTGATCGCCGGGCACGGGCACGGCCCGGGCCGCGCGGACGGCGTGATCGGTGTCGCCCCCGCCGCGAAGATCCTGTCGGTGCGGGTGATCCTGGAGGACGACGAGCCCGGCTTCCGCCGCTTCAACTCCGAGGCGAAGTACGAGAACGTCGTGGCGCGCGGCATCCGCTACGCCGTGGACAAGGGCGCCGACGTCATCAACATGTCGATCTCCAAGGACCGCCCCACCCGGCAGGAGCGCGCCGCCATCAGGTACGCCATCTCCAAGGGCGTCGTGCTGGTCGCCGCGGCGGGCAACGACGGCGCGGGCCGCAGGGACGCGCCGTACTCCTACCCGGCCTCCCTGCCCGGCGTGATCTCGGTCGCCGCGGCCGACCGCGCCCTGCACAGGGCGTCGTTCTCCAACCGCAACTCCCTGGTGCTGGTCGCCGCCCCCGGCGTGGACGTCTTCGGCGCCGGCCCCGGCGACCAGTACTGGGTGGGCCGGGGCACCTCGCAGGCCACGGCCCTGGTCTCCGGCGTCGCGGCGCTGATCAAGGCCAAGTACCCCAGGATGACTCCTGCCCTGGTCGCCCAGGCCCTGACGACCAGCGCCAGGCGCCGCACCGCGCGCCAGTACGACCCCGGCACGGGCTTCGGCGTGGTGAACGCCGCCGGCGCGCTGGCCGAGGCCGCCCGGCTGTCCGGCCACCGCCACACCGCCACGGGGGCGGGCGTGCAGGACCCCGACCTTCCGGTCGCCTCGGGAAGCGGCGGTGAGCGCCCCCAGCTCCCCCCGGTGCGGGTGGTGGACAGGGACACCGGCCTGGTCACGATGTACGGGGCGGTCGCGCTCGGGGCCGCCGGGTGCTCCGTCGCCCTCCTCGCCGTGATGATCTTCCTCATGCGCCGGGCCCGGCGCCGCCGCGAACACGTGGTGATCGAAAATCCCCAACCGGACCGACGCCCCCGGGCGCCGACGTAGCATCGGGGTATGTCGCCTGAAGAGCCGCGGGCGCGGCGGGGTACTCCTTGGCCCGCGCGTGCGCGGACCGCGCGGGGCACACGCCCGCAGTCCTCGGGTGGTTCCGGCGCTCTCCGGGGCGGCCGGGGCGGGCGGCCCTGGGTCGGCACCCGCGAACGCGCCGGGGAGGAGCAAGCGGCACGGGAGCGCCTCCAGTTGGAGCGCGGCGTCCGCTACCGGTCCTTCTTCCTCCTGATCATGGGGGTCATCCTCGCGCTGGCCGCCACCGACGTCCTCCTCGGCGTCGTGGGCCTGCTGCAGGAGACCCGTTCCCGCCCCCTCACCATCGCCGAGCGCGACCGCTACGCCGCGCAGGACATCGCGCGCCGCTGGCACGCCCTGCGCGCCGGCTCGGTCTTCCCCGCCGAGGTCGAGTACGCCGGCCTCAACCGCACCCGGCAACTGGCCCGCCGGGTCGGCATCGCGGCCGAGGCGCCCTGCCCGTCCGTCGTGGATCCCCCCGTGGCGACGGTGCTCAAGCAACACGGCTGCCGCACCATGCTGCGCGCCACCTACGTCGACCAGACCTCGGCGTTCGTGGTGACCGTCGGCGTCGCGGTGTTCCCCGACGAGGAGACCCGCGTCGGCACCGCCGGCGACCTGCCGGTGGACGACCGCGTGGGCGTGCGTCCCGTGGCCTTCCCCAGCACGGTCACCGAGCGGTTCGGCGCGGCGCAGCGCCAGCGCACCGGCTGGGTGGGCGCCGGTCCCTACATCGTGTTCTCCACCGCCGGGTACGCCGACGGCCGCACCCGCGAGTCCATCCCCCTGGAGGAGACCCTGCACAGCGAGTTGTGGTCCACGGCACAGACCATCGCCGGGCGCATCGCCCGGGTGCTGGCCCAGCCCCCCGAGATCCCCCGCTGTACCCAGGGCAACGTGTGTTGAGGCACACCGTGGCGCGTCTCGGCGCCGCTGGGACGGCGTTGACGCTCGCTTGCCTCGTGGCCGCACCCATGCCCGCGGCGTCCGCCAGGGACGTGCGCGGCGAGCAGCAGTGGGTCCTGGACGCCCTGAACGCCGAGAAGGCCTGGGAGGTCACCCGCGGCGCCGGCGTCACCGTCGCGGTGCTGGACAGCGGGGTGGATCCGTCGGTGCCGGTGCTGCGCGGCAAGGTGACCGTCGCGCCGGACATGCAGTCGAGCATGTTCGACGACTCTCCGCGCACCGGGTCCCACGGCACCGCGATGGCCTCGGTCATCGCGGGCTCCGGCCATGACGGCGGCCTGCGCGGCACGGCGCCCGACGCCCGCATCCTGTCGGTGCCGGTGATCGAGGACGATGAGGAGGACCGGGACCCGGACAGCGTCGAGCCGGACGACGGCCTGGGCCCGGCGGGCGAGAGCGCGCTGTCGCGGGGCCTGCGGTACGCCACCGACAACGGCGCCCAGGTCATCAGCATGTCCCTCGGCGGCTACGGCAGCCAGCGCTCCGACCGCGAGGCCGTCGCGTACGCCCTGTCGCGGGGCGTGGTGCTGGTGGCGGCGACCGGCAACGACGGCGACAGCGTGTACGCCCGCGAGCGCGGCACGTCCTTCTGGTCGTTCCCCGCGGGCTACCCCGGCGTGATCGGCGTCGGCTCGGTGAACAAGGAGGGCAAGCCCTCCGGCTTCAGCAGCGACAACCTCTCGGTCATGGTGGCGGCGCCCGGCGACGACGTGCCCGCCGTGTTCCCCAACGGCGGCTACGGCCTGGTCGAGGGCACCAGCGTGTCGACGGCCCTGGTCGCCGGGGTGGCGGCGCTGATCAAGTCCGAGTACCCGACGCTGCGTCCCGAGCTGGTGGCGCAGGCCATCACCTCCACGACCCGGGGCAAGCCCGCCGCCGGCTACGACGACAAGGTCGGCTTCGGCGTGGTGGACGCCGCCGCGGCCCTCGCCAAGGCCGGCGAGCTGAGCGGCTACCGCGTGTCGCTGCCGGTCCGCGACGACCTCCACTTCGGCAACGGCACCACGGCGCCACCGCCCACGCCACCGGGCCCCGACCCGCTGCGCATGTGGGTGTTCGGCGGCGGCGTGCTGCTCGGCCTGATCGCCTTCGGCGTGGGGGTGATCGTGCTGATGCGGCGTTCCGAGCGCCACGCGGGTGCCCGTTGACGGGGCATCCGCCCGGTCGGTGGACGCCCGGGCCCGAACGCGGCGCGACCGGCCGCTGACCGCGCACGGTTCGATCGCGGTCCGACAGTAGTTGGTATTTCTTGTCCCGATGAACGGTAAAGGTTCGCTATGGTACCCGTCTCGTGGGATACGAGTTGCGTGTACACCGCGAGCCACCGCTCGCCTATGCCGAGCTCACCGCGGCGACCGGCGGTGACGCCGGCTTCGTGGTGCGGGGCACGGCCGAGGCCGGCGAGGTGCTCGCCAGGCACGGTGACGGTGAACGTCCCGTCGCGACGTGGCAGGGCCGTCTGTTCGGGTGCCCGGCCTCCGACTGGGAGGTCGCCCAGCTCGCCCGGCTCGCCGGGCTGCTCGGCGCGGGCCTGGTCGGCGAGGACGGCGAGCGGTACGGCATCAGGGGCGGCATCGTCGAGCAGGTCAACGGCGGCACGACGTACGAGTTCGGCAAGCTGGAGGAGATCCTCGACGCCGGCCCCGCCCAGTGGAGCGCCTGAGCGCGGCGGGAGCAGGACAGGGTGAACGATCCGACGCCGTTCGCCGAGCGGGTGCTCGACCTGGTGGAGCGCATCCCGCCCGGCAAGGTCATGTCGTACGGCGACGTCGCCGAGTTCCTCGCCGAGGGCGGCCCCCGGCAGGTGGGCCGGGTGATGGCGACATGGGGCGGCGGTGTGCCTTGGTGGCGGGTCGTGCGCGCGGACGGCAAGCCGGTGAGCGGGCACGAGAGCCGGTGTCTGGCCAGGTGGCGGGCGGAGGGCACCCCGATGCGGGGGGAGCGGGCCGACATGCGCCACGCCCGGTGGGGTGGTGATCACCAGTGATTTCTCAGTAAAGCGCATTACCATTCCAGCTAACGGTCGGACTGGAAAGGCGGTGCCTCCCCGATGGCCACCGGAGCCACGCCCGCGCCCACCGGCGACGTCGTCGCCGACCGGCTGCGGGCCGCCCAGGACCTTCACGACCGGGGTGAGCCGCTCGACGCCGTGATCGCGGCCGTCCACGCGGGCGGGCTCTCCCGCGCGCAGCGGCGCCGCATGCACGCCGAGGTGCTCAACGGCCCGCTCGGCCTGCGCCTGGAGGCCGCCGCCCGGCGGGACGCGACACGTTTACGCCACGCCATCGACCTGCTGCGCGACTATCTCGCCGGGGTGGACGACCACGTCAAGCGCCGCCTGCCGGTGGCGCGCAGGCTGGCGTTCCACCTGGTCGAGCACCGCGACCCCGCCGCGCTGGCCCAGGGCGACGAGCTCGCCGGGCTGGTGGCCGCCGCGGCCGAGCCGTCCAAGCGGGTGCGCCGCGGCCTGGCCTGGTACGCCGACCTCCCGGTGAGCGCGCCGCCGGAGCTGTTCCGGCTGCGCCGCTCCGACCTGGTGCCCGTCACCGAGGTCTCCGACGTCTCCTGGCACGACGGGCGGCTGCGCGTCAGCGGCCACGCCTACCTCGTCGGGTTGTCGGTGCGCAGCCGCCGGTTCAACCGCGCCACCATGGTGCTGCGCGGCCCCCGCTGGGTGCCGCCGATCTCCGTGCGCA
Organism: Sphaerisporangium sp. B11E5; assembly: GCF_039871875.1. NCBI lineage: Bacteria > Bacillati > Actinomycetota > Actinomycetes > Streptosporangiales > Streptosporangiaceae > Sphaerisporangium > Sphaerisporangium sp. B11E5. The sequence continues at coordinate 26,151 of NZ_JBDPMD010000053.1, forward strand.
CCCGCCGGGTCTACCGGCCCGAGGCCACCCACGAGGCGGCCGAGCCGGGCTGCAACTACGACTGGGCGGGGTTCGTCGCCGAGATCCGGCCGTGGTCGCTGCGCTGGCGCGCGGGCCTGCGTGCCGCCGTGCACGGCGTCAAGCGCCTGGTGCGCGGCCGTCCCGCGGTGCGCGACACCACCACCTGGCACGCCGACATCGTGATCTGGAGCCGTGGCGCGCGGGCCACCGGCGCGGTGCGCGGCCCGGTGGTCGGCCGCACCGAGCGCCCGGCCGGGCTGCGGGTGCGCCAGGGGCTCTGGATGCGACCCACCTGGACCTCAGACCGGGCGTTCCAGGTCGTGCTCCAGCCGACGAGGGCCGTGCTGACGGCCGTCAGGCACGCGGGCGACCAGGTCGAGCTGGAAGGCTTCCTGCCCGGCACCAAGGCCACCAAGGGCCGCGCGCGGCTCGGCGGGCACCGCATGGCCGCGGACTTCACCCCGGTGGAGGGCGGCACGCGGTTCACCGTGCAGCTCGCGGTGCCCGCGCTGCTGAAGGAACGCGACGCCAGGCGCCTGTGGGTCGAGCCGAAGGGCGACCCGGCGGCGCCGGTGCTCATGGAGGGCGCGGACGAGGTCCACGTGCCGATCGGCCGCAGCGAGGTCACGGTGCTGCGCGACCGGCGCGACCGCCTGGTGTTGTCGGCCCACCGGGTGTGGCCGGTCATCACCTCCGCCGAGTGGGGCGAGGACGGCTCGCTCACCCTGGCGGGGTCCTACCCCGACACCGAGCCCGGCCAGCGCGAGCTGGTGCTGCGCCAGCGCACCGGGCAGACCTACCGCGTGCCGGTCCGCCGGTCCGGCGCGGAGTTCTCCGTGCGGTTGTCGCCCGCCGCCATGTACCGCTTCGGCGGCACGGTGCCGCTGGCGTCCGGCACCTGGGGCCTGTCGATGGCGGGGGGCAAGGGCACCACCGCGCCGTTGCGCGCCGGCCACGACCTGCTCGACACGCTGGACGAGGACCCCCGCGTCGTGGACGGCCGGTCGTACCGCCTGGTGGCCACCCGGTTCGACGTGCCGGTGCTGATCGCCGCCGAGGAGCGGCCGGACGACGAGAAGGGCGCGGGGGGCCTGTGGTCGCTGCGCCGCGTGCACTACCCCGCGCTGCGGCGCACGCCGCTGCGGGAGGCGACCGTGTACGTCTCCTTCGACGGCCGGTCCTACTCCGACAGCGCACGCGCGGTGTACGAGGAGCGGCTGCGGCGCGGCGACGACCGCGAGCACATCTGGGTGGTGCGCGACGGCGCGTTCGTGCCGCCGGACGCCGCGGCGCTCGGCCTCGGCACCGGCATCACGCCCACGGTGGTGCGCGAGGGCAGCCGTGAGCACTACACCGCGATGGCGACGTCCCGCCACATCATCACCAACACCCTGCTGCCCCAGTGGTTCCGCGCCCGCGAGGACCAGATCTGCGTGCAGATGTGGCACGGCTCGCCCCTGAAGCGGGTCGGCGGCGACCAGCGCCACATGTCCCGCGACCCGCGTCCGCCCGCGTGGTACCGGCAGGCCGCCGAGGTGGCCAACTGGGACCTGCTGGTGACGCAGAGCCCGTGGGCGTCCGAGGTGTTGTGCCGGGCCTTCGGGTACGGCGGCGAGGTGCTGGAGTCGGGGTACCCCCGCAACGACGTGCTCGCCCACCGGGACCGCGCCGACCTCGCCACCGCCGTGCGGCGCGCCCTCGGCGTGCCCGCGGGCAAGCGCGTGGTGCTGTACGCCCCCACCTGGCGCGACTACGACCGCCGCAACTCCTCGGTGCGGCTGGACCTCGCGGAGGCGCGGCGGGTGCTCGGGCGCGACCACGTGCTGCTGGTGCGCGGCCACATGATGCAGGCCGCGCCGATGGCGGCCGGGCTCACCGTGCCGGGTCCCGCGACGGTGGTGCGGCCGGGGCCGATGGCGCGGGAGTCCGCGTTCGCCATCGACGTGACCACCTATCCCGACCTGGCCGACCTGCTGCTGATCGCCGACGTGCTCGTCACCGACTACTCCTCGGTGATGTACGACTTCGCGGTGACCCGGCGCCCCATGGTGTTCTTCGCCTACGACCACGAGCGCTACCGCAACAGCCGCGGCATGTACCTCGACCTGCGTGCGCAGGCCCCCGGGCCGGTGTTGTCCGAGGCCGGGGACGTGCTGGAGGCGGTGCGCCTGATCGACGCCCTGTCCGGCGACTACGCCGACCGCTACGAATCGTTCGTCAGGACCTTCACCCCGCGCGACGACGGCAAGGCCACCGCGCGCCTCGTGGACCACGTCTTCACCGACTCCGCCGGCCGCTGACGAAGCCTTTGCCGCAGGTCGTCCACCGTCAATTCGAACCCTAAATCCAGTGGATATGTCGGTAAATGTGGTCGATGATGCCGGACGTGGGGAGGGCTGATCGGCCCAGGGGACGTCATCGGGGGTGTACGTGGTTTCGACGGCTGTCGACGAAGTCAGCGTCACGGACCTGCCGGTCCGCCGGCTCGGACCAGGGGATCTGCGCGCGTGCCTGATGCTCGCGATCGACCGGCGGTGGTTGCCCGAGGAGGCCAAGTGGCGGCTGCTGTTCGACGTGGGCGAGGTCTACGGCGTGGACGACCCGGCGGGGGGTCTGGCGGGGACGGTGGTGCTGACCCGGTACGGGCCCGATCTCGCGGCCGTCAGCATGGTGCTCGTCGCCACCCGCCACGGCCGCCGGGGGCTCGGGCGGCGGCTGATGCTGCACGTCATCGACAGGGCCGCCGGGGCGACGCTCTTCCTCACCGCCACGCCGTACGGGCGGCCCGTGTACGAGCGGGTGGGTTTCACGACGGTCGGGGAGGTCGTCTCCTACACCGGGCACCTCACCGCGGCGCCGGCTGACGGCGTGCTCGAAGGGCTGCGCCCGGCGCGGGCGGCCGACCTGCCGGGCGTCGTGCGGCTGGACACACGGACCAGCGGCGCGCCGCGCGAGCGCCTGATGGAGCGGCTGCCCCGCTTCGCCTCGCGCACGCGCGTGGTGGAGCGCGGCGGGCAGGTCACCGGCTTCGGCGCCGTGTGGCGCAACGTCGAGAACCACGTGCTCGGCCCGATCCTCGCCGACGGCACGCCCGCGGCCATCGCGCTGATCGCCGAGCTGTCCCGCGGGCTGCACGGGCCCGTGCGGCTGGACCTGGACAGCCGTCACACCGACCTGGCCGCCTGGGCGTCGCGGCGCGGCCTGTCCCCGGCGTTCTCCACCGCGCTCATGGTGCACGGCGGGGCGCTCCCCGGTGACCGCCACCACCTGTTCGCCCCGGTGATGGTCGCCCTCGGCTGACCGCGAGGCCCCGGACGGCTCCGCCGGCCAGCCCCAGCAGCAGGCCGCAGGCGACCAGGGCCGTGCCGGTGAGGTCGGCCGCCGTGGGGCCGCCGAAGCCGAGGACGATGCCGCACAGGATCGTGCCGACCGGCAGGAAGCCGGAGAACAGGCCGGCGCGTTCCGGGCCGAGGCGGGGCAGCGCGTCGTACCAGCAGAAGAACGCGAACGCCGTCACCACCACCGCCTGGTAGGCCAGCGCGACCGCCTCTGACGTGGTCGGTGTCCGCAGCACCCCCGGGCCGTCGGCCACCAGGCCGGCGGCCAGCAGGATCGGCACCGACAGCGCCGTCGTGTACGCCGACACGCGGATCGCGCCGAGCCGGGGGAGCAGCGGCACGGCAAGCAGGGAGAACCCGACCTCGCACGCCAGCGCGCCCGCCGCGAGCAGCACCCCGAGGGCCGAGCCGCCGCCGAGGCCGCTGACCACGGCGGCGCCGCCCGCCACCAGGACGGCGGCCGCCACGATGCGCGGGGACGGCCGCCGCCGGGCGAGCAGCGGGCCGATCAGGGCGAGCAGGATGGGCACGGTCGCGACGACGGTGCCCGTGGTGGTCGGGCCGGCGTACCGGGTCGACTCGATGATGAACACGTTGAACGCCGCCAGCCCCGTGGCGGCCAGCGCCGCGAGGAGCCCCAGCTCCCGCGCGCCGAGCCGCAGGTGGGCCAGGCCCCGGGCCCGCATGAACGCCATCAGCAGTACGGCCGCCCCCGCGTACCGCACCGCCTGGCCCCCGTACACGGGGTACTCGTGCAGCACCAGCGACACCGCCGGCAGCGTGCCCATGAGCAACATCGCCGACGCCGCGCCGAGCGGCCCCCGGAGCGCGCCGGGTCCCACCCGCCGGGCGCCCCCTGTCACCCCCTGCCGGGTCTCGCCCGCCCCCTGGACACGCCGGGGCGCGCTCGCCGTCCCCGAAGTGTTCACCGCCGGCCCCGTCCGTGACCCGCCGTCCGTGCGCCCACCGTCGTCCTCCCTTGTTTCCGCTCGTCACCAGGCATGCTGGCAGCGCCGTCCCGGAGGGAGACAGGTCCAAAGCGGGGGCGGCCGTCAGGTCCAAAGCCTCATCGAACGGCCTCGGCGGGAGACTCGTGACGCGCCGGACGGGCCGAGTCGGCACGATCTTCGGGTGTGGTCTGGTGGAATAGCGTGCTGTGAGTGGTCAGACCTACCGGCTGGTGCGCCGGGGAGCGACGGGGCGTACGTCACCTCCCGTGCTGGACGAGCACCAGCGGGCGGTCGTGGCCCACGAGGGCGGCCCGCTGCTCGTGCTGGCCGGGCCCGGCACCGGCAAGACCACCACGATCGTCGAGAGCGTCGTCGACCGGGTGGAGCGCCGCGGCGGCGACCCCGAGCGTGTGCTCGTGCTCACCTTCAGCCGCAAGGCGGCGCAGGAGTTGCGCGAGCGTATCACCGGCCGCATGCGGCGCACCACGAAAACGCCGCTCGCGCTCACCTTCCACGCCTACGCTTACGCGTTGCTGCGCCGCGAGGCCGTGCTCGCGGGCGAGCAGCCGCCGCGCCTGCTCACCGGGCCCGAGCAACTGCTGGAGATCCGCCGCCTGCTGCACGGCGAGCTGGAGGACGGCGCGCCCGAGTGGCCGTCCCCCATGCGGGAGCCGCTGAAGACCCGCGCGTTCGCCGAGGAGCTGCGTGACCTGCTGGCCCGGGCCGCCGAGCGCGGCCTGGACGGCGACGACCTCACGCTGCTCGGCCGGCGGCACGGCCGCGCCGACTGGGAGGCGGCGGGCCGCTTCGCGAACCGCTACGCCGACCGCTTCGACCTCGACCCCACCCCGACCCTCGACTACGCCGAGCTGATCCGCGCCGCCGCGGCCCTGCTGGCGGGCAGCGAGGTGCAGCGGCGCGAGCGCGCGGCGTACGACGTGGTCTACGTGGACGAGTACCAGGACACCGACCCCGCCCAGGAGGCCCTGCTGCGCCACCTCGCCGGGGACGGGCGCGACCTGATCGCCGTGGGCGACCCCGACCAGTCCATCTACGGCTTCCGCGGCGCCGACGTGCGCGGCATCCTCGACTTCCCCCGCCGCTTCCGCACCGCCGACGGCCGCGAGGCCCCCGTGGTGGCCCTGCGCGTCTGCCGCCGCAGCGGCCCCGACCTCCTCACCGCCTCCCGCCGCGTCGCCGCCCGCCTCCCGGTGCCGCCCATGCCGTCCCTCACCCCCGAGCCGAACGTCCCTGACACCGGCGGCCTGCTCGACTGGGGCGGCCTGGACTGGCTGGACACGCCCGACGCGGACGGTCCCGGGCAGCCGGAAGGCGCCGCCGCCAGCGGGAAGGCCGCCAGGCGTTTCAGCGGCGAGGACCACCGGGGGCTGGTGTCCGTGCCGGACGCCGACCCCGGTGAGGTGCGGGTGCTGCTGGCCGACAGCGAGACCCAGGAGGCCGCCGTCGTCGCGGACACGCTGCGGCGGGCCCACCTGCTCGAGGGGGTGCCCTGGTCGCGCATGGCCGTGCTCGTGCGCTCGGCGGAGCTCCAGGTGCCGATGTTGCGCCGCGCCCTCATCGCCGCGGGCGTGCCGGTCATCGTCAACGGCGACGAGGTGCCGCTGGCGCAGGAGCCCGGCGTCCGGCCGCTGATCACCGTGCTGCGTGTGGCCATCGACCCGTCCGCCCTGGACGTCGCGACCGCCGAGGAGCTGCTCACCGGCCCGATCGGCGCCACCGACACCATCGGGGTGCGCCGCCTGCGCCGCGCGCTGCGCGCCGCCGAGCTGGAGGCCGCGTCCGCCGACGACGGCACGCTGCCGCTGCCGCCCCGCACCGCCGACGAGCTGCTCGTGGCCGCCGTGCGCGACACCCGCGTGCTGGTGCCGGTCGAGCCGCACATCGCCAAGCCGGCCGAGCGGGTCGCCGAGCTGGTCGCCGTGGCCCGCGAGGCCGTGCGCCGGGGCGACTCCCCCGAGGAGGCGCTGTGGGACATCTGGCAGGCGTCCGGGCTGGCCGACAGGTGGACCGACGCCAGCGTCGCGGGCGGCTACCGGGGCGCGCAGGCCGACCGCGACCTCGACGCGGTGGTGACGCTGTTCGACCACGCCGCCCGCTTCGTGGACCGCCTCCCGCACGCCGGCCCCGGCGTCTTCCTGGACGACCTGGCGTCCCAGGAGATCCCCGCGAACACCCTGGCCGCGCACGCCCCGGACGCCGAGGCCGTGCGCATCCTGACCGCCCACCGCTCCAAGGGCCTGGAGTGGGACGTCGTGGTGGTCGCGGGCGTGCAGGAGGGCATCTGGCCCGACCTGCGGCTGCGCGGCTCGCTGCTCGGCATCGACGAGCTCGTCGAGGTGGCGAGGGGCACCGTGCTCGACGCCACCGACGCCGCGTCCGCCGCCCTCGCCTCCAAGCTCCTCGCCGAGGAGCGGCGCCTGTTCTACGTCGCCGCGACCCGGGCCCGCCGCCGCCTGGTCGTCACCGCGGTCGGCGGCGAGGACACCGACGAGCGGCCCTCCCGCTTCCTGTCCGAGCTGCTGCCCGGCGCGACGGAGGAGGCCACCGTGGACGAGCGGGCCCGGTGGCTCAGCATGTCCGCCCTGGTGGCCGAGCTGCGGGCGGCGGTGTGCGACGGCACCCGCCCTGACCGGGTGCGCCGCGCAGCGGCCGGTCACCTGGCGCGCCTGGCCCGGTCGGGTGTGCCGGGGGCGCACCCCGACGAGTGGTACGCCCTCACGCCCCTGTCCGACGACCGGCCGCTGAGCTGGCCTGAGCACATCGTGCGCATCTCGCCGTCGGCGGTGGAGAACTTCAGCAAGTGCGGCCTGCGCTGGCTGCTGGAGAACGCGGTCGGGGCGTCCGGCACCGACGTCTCCCGCAGCCTCGGCAGCGTCATCCACGCTCTCGCCGCGCTCTCCACCACGGGCCGGGCGGCCGACGACCTCGGCAAGCGTCTCGACGAGGTGTGGGACGAGCTGGACTTCGGCGGCGTCTGGTTCAACCGCAAGCAGCGGGTGGTGGCCGAGCAGATGGTGGGCCGGTTCCTCGACTGGCAGGAGGGCAATCCCCGCGAGCTGGTCGGCGTCGAGGAGTCCTTCACCGCCGTGTTGTCGGAGGGCGTGCAGATCCGCGGCCGGGTGGACCGCGTGGAGCGCGACGGTGAGGGCCGCGCCGTCATCATCGACATCAAGACCGGCACCACCAAGCCGTCCGACGCCGACCTCGCCCGCCACCCCCAGCTCGGCGTCTACCAGCTCGCCACCCTCCTCGGCGCCTTCGAGCGGCACGGCCTCACCGAGCCCGGCGGCGCCGCGCTCGTCCAGGTCGGCAAGGCCGCGGGCAAGGAGCCCCGCGAGCAGACCCAGCCGGCGCTGTCCGACGACCCCGAGCCCGGCTGGGCCGAGGAGATGGTGCAGACCGTGGCCACCGGCATGGCCGCGGGCGTGTTCACCGCCCAGGTCAACGACGGCTGCCGCACCTGCGCCGCGAGAGCGAGCTGCCCGGTCAACGACGCTGGGAACCAAGTGTGCTAGGCCTGTTTTCCGCGCGAGCCCGAAAGTCCCTGGTCAGGGGCTATATGTCATCCGGCGCGGTGAGTGATCGGTGGAGGTCGTCGAGGGCGATGTGCGGAAAATGGGGCTAGGCCCGCGGGGAGCCGGTGAGGAGGCGGTCCTCCCGGGGGAGCGGCCCGCGCTGATCGGGGCGGACGAGCTGGCGGAGCTGCTCAAGATCCCGCCGCCCACGCCGGAGCAGGCCGAGGTGATCGAGGCGCCGCTGGAGCCGATGGTCGTGGTCGCGGGTGCCGGGTCGGGCAAGAGCGAGACCATGGCGGGACGTGTGGTGTGGCTCGTCGCCAACGGCTTCGTGCGGCCGGAACGGGTGCTCGGGCTCACGTTCACCCGCAAGGCCGCCGCCGAGCTGGCCGCCCGGGTGCGCAAGCGCCTCACCCAGCTCGCCGAGACCGACCGGGCGCCGGCGGAGCTGCTGGAGGCCGAGCCCAGCGTGTCCACCTACCACGCGTACGCCGCGCGGCTGGTCACCGACCACGCGGTGCGCGAGGCCATGGAGCCGACCATGCGCCTGGTCAGCCCGGCCGTGGCCTGGCAGATGGCTTCCCGCGTCGTCGGCGGCTACGACGGGCCGATGGACCGGGTGGACCTCGCGCCGCCGTCGGTCACGGCGGCCGTGCTGGAGCTGGCGGGGGAGCTGTCCGAGCACCTGCGCACCCCAGGGGACGTGCGCGAGATCGGGCAGTGGCTCGCGCAGCGGTTCGGCGCGCTGACCGGCCGCGTCACGCTCGCGCAGCGCAAGCCCGTGCGCGTGCAGGAGATCCGCGAGCAGTTCCTGCCCCTGGTCGAGGCGTACGAGCGGTACAAGCGCCGGCGCGAGGTCATCGACTACGGCGACCAGATGGCGCTCGCCGCGCGCATCGCCGACCGGCACCCGGAGGTCGGGGCGATCGAGCGGGGCCGGTTCTCCGTCGTGCTGCTCGACGAGTACCAGGACACCAGCCACGCCCAGCTCGTGCTGCTGCGGGCCCTGTTCGGCGGCGGGCACCCGGTGACCGCGGTCGGCGACCCCTGCCAGTCCATCTACGGCTGGCGCGGCGCGTCGTCGGGCAACCTCAGCCGCTTCACCTCCGACTTCGCCCGCGCCACCGGCGAGCCCGCCGCCGTGCGCCGGCTGTCGGTCAGCTTCCGCAACGGCGAGGGCGTGCTGGACGTCGCCGCCCGGGTGCAGGGGCCGCTGCGTGAGCAGGCCCGCGAGGTGCCGGTGCTGGTGCCGGGGGAGAACCGCGCCGGCCGGGGGCGGGTGGTGGCGGCGTTCCACGAGACCGCCGAGGACGAGGCCGAGTGGATCGCCGAGGGCGTCGCCCGCATGCTGGGCCGCGAGACCGCCCCCGACGGCCTGCCGTGGGGCGAGGGCGAACGCGACCGGCTGCGCGACAAGGTGAGGACCGGCGCCTTCGGCGGGGTGACCGCGATCCAGCCGCAGGACGTCGCGATCCTGGCCCGCAGACGCGCCCAGTTCCCCGTGTTGCGGCGGGCGCTGGCGTCGCGGGGGGTCCCGGTCGAGGTGGTGGGGCTCGGCGGGCTGCTCACCGTGCCCGAGGTGGCCGACGTGGTGGCCACGTTGCGTGTGCTGTACGACGCCGGCGCCGGGGACGCGCTGGTGCGGCTGCTCGCCGGGCCGCGGTGGCGTATCGGCCCCGCCGACCTCAAGGCGCTCGGCGACCTCGCCCGCGAGCTGACCGTGGCCGACCGCGAGGGCCCGGCGCCGGAGGACCCGCTGGAGCAGGTCGTCGCCGACATGGCCCAGGAGCGGGGCAGCCTGGTGGACGCCCTGGACGAGCTGCCCGACCGTCCCGAGCTGCTGGAGCGCTTCTCGCCGCTGGCCCGCGCCCGGCTGCCCCGGTACGCGCAGGAACTGCGGCTGCTGCGGTCGCACGCCGGGCAGCCGCTGCCCGACCTGATCACCGAGATCGAGCGCCGCACCGGCCTGGACGTCGAGGTGGCCGCCCGCGGCGGCGGCCCGCTGACCGCCCGCGCCGACCTGGACGCGTTCCTGGACGCGGCGTCGCGCTTCGCCGGTGACGCCGAGGACCCGACGCTCGGCGCGTTCCTCGCCTACCTGGAGGCCGCCGAGACCGAGGAGTTCGGCCTGGAGGCCGGTCGGGTCGGCGAGACCAACAGCGTGAAGCTGATGACCGTGCACGCCTCCAAGGGCCTGGAGTGGCCGGTCGTCGTCATCCCCGGGTTGTCCCAGGTGACCACGCAGCGGGGCGGCCTCGCCAAAGGCAGCGTCTTCCCCGCCACCCCCGTGACCAACTCCCGCTGGACCGAGAACCCCCGCAAGCTGCCCTACCCCCTGCGCGGCGACCACTCCGACCTGCCGCAGCTCGCCGGCCTGGAGAAGGACGACCTCGCCGAGTTCGAGGAGCTCTGCCGGGACCGCGACCTGCTGGAGGAACGCCGCCTGGCGTACGTCGCCGTCACCCGCGCCCACTACCTGCTGATCGCCACCGGCTACCGCTGGGGCACCGCCGCCCGCCCGCTGGAGCCGTCCGACTTCCTCCTGGAGATCAGCGAGACCTGCGGTCAGGTCGCCCACTGGGCCCCCGACCTGGAGGAGGGCACCGTGAACCCCCTCCTGGTGGAACCCGCCTCAGCCGAATGGCCCGCCGAACCCGAGGGGGACCGCTACGAGGCCGTCCGCGCCGGCGCCGACCTCGTGCTGGACGCCGTCAACGGCACCGAGGACCCCCTCCCTCTCGACCAGCCCCCCCTGAAGGACTGGGAACGCGAGCGTGTCCGCGCCTGGGCCCGCGACACCGAGCTCCTCCTGCGCGAACGCGACCAGTCGAACCGTCACGGCCGCGCCGTGGTGGAACTGCCGTCACGCCTGACCGTCTCCTCCCTGGTCACCCTGGCCGCCGACCCCTCCGCCCTGGCCCGCCAGATCCGCCGCCCCCTGCCGCACCGCCCCGCCCCGCTGGCCCGCCGCGGCACCGCCTTCCACCGCTGGCTGGAAAGCCGCTGGCAGCAACAACGCCTGATCGACGACCTCTCCCTGCCCGGCGCCTCCGACGACCTCACCGACGCCGACGCCGAGCTGGCCGAACTTCAGTCCCGCTTCGAGGAAAGCGCGTGGTCCACGCAGCGGCCCGTGGACCTGGAGATCCCCTTCGAAACCATGATCGCCGACCGCCTGGTCCGCGGCCGCATGGACGCCGTCTTCGCCGAAGCCGACGGCTACGTGATAGTCGACTGGAAAACCGGCCACCGCCCCCGCGGTAAAGCCGCCCAAACCGCCTCAATCCAACTGGCCGCCTACCGCCTGGCCTGGTCCCACCTGGCCTCCATCCCCCTCTCCAAGGTGAGCGCGGCCTTCCACTACGTCCGCACCAACGAAACCATCCGCCCCGTGGACCTCCTCGACGCCGAAGCCCTGACCCGCCTCATCGAATCCGTCCCCCTCCTCCCCGACGACCGCTGACCGTCACCCGAGTGAGGGCGATGCCACCCTGGTCTGGGATTTCCCACGCCTGATCCACGCTTGATGGCTTAGCGTGACTGGTCGTGAACAGTGGGTCATGTGCGTACCTTGACGAATCCATGCGCCCAGAAGCCGGGATCTACGTGTTGGCCGCCGTCCTGGTGCCTTCCTCCTCCGCCGGCGCGCACCGGGCGGCGCTCCGCGGCTTGCTGATCGGTAGGCAGCCGCGCTTGCGCTGGCGGGACGAGGGGCCGAAGCGGCGTCTGGAGATCGCGTACGCGCTCGCCGAGTTGTCGCTGGACATGATCGCGGTCGTGGGGGCGGAGATGCCGATGTCCAAACAGAAGCGGGCCCGCCGTAAGTGCATGGAACGGCTCTACTGGCGGCTCGCGCGGCGGAGAGTCCATAGGGTGATCATGGAAAGTCGTGGCGCGGCGGGCAACCGGGAGGACCTGGACATGGTGAACGCCATGCGTGCGCAGCGATTGCTGCCGGCTGAGTTGCATGTGACGTGGGGTGATCCGAGACAGGAACCACTTCTGTGGCTGGCCGACATCGTCGCCGGACGGGACGACCTGCTGGAGATCATGGGGGACGGGCTGGTCGTCGAGCGGCTGAGTTGTGCATGATCGCGGTGTCCGCTGAGAGGGCGAACAGCGCGAAGCCCGGGGTCCTGTCAATTCCGGCAGTAAACCCGGGCTCACTTCCTCTCCCCCTCGCAGGGGGCGGCACTTGCCATCGTACATCGTATTTATCTGGTGACGCAGCGTTTCCTTGTGGCGTGGTTCATCCGGCCGCGTGGGCCCTCAGGGGGGTGGGGTGGAGGCCGGGGCTGAAGGTGGTGAGGAAGTGGTCGCGGAAGGTGTTCATGGGCCACGTCGGGGCGGCCGGGGCGGGGTTGAGGCCGGGGTGCCAGTGCCAGCCGGCCATCTGGTTCGTCACGGCGGGGTCGCGGGCGATGAGGGTGATGGGGACGTCGCGGTCGGCGTTCGCGCCGGTGATGATGCGGGCCGGCTGGTGGTCGCCCAGGAAGATGACGACCAGGTTGTCGTCGCCGTAGGTCTCCACGTACGAGATCAGGGTGTTCAGGGATATTCGGGGCGCGGCGGTACTCGGTGCGGACGCGGTTCGAGTCCTGCCAGACGGTTTCCGGGGAGTCGCCGGTGGCCTTGAAGGTGGAGCCGTCGCCCACCCGGTGCCAGTCGGTGAGGTGGGGGACGGGGGCCCAGGGGGCGTGGCTGGAGACCAGGGGGATCTCGGCCATCACCGGCTTGCGGTCGGGCTTGGCGCGTTCGGTGTGCTGGAAGGTGTTCAGGGTGTACTGGTCGGGCATGGTGCCCCAGTTGAAGCGGGGGCCGCGGTAACCGAGGTTCTGTGACGTGTAGATGTGGTCGTAGCCGAAGAACTCGCCTTCCGGCCAGGCGCGGGTGATGCCGGGCATGACGCCGACGGTGCGCCAGCCGGCCTGCTGGAAGGCCCGGTTCAGGGTGAGGCGGCCGGTCTTGACGAGCGCGTCGTAGCGCTGCTGGCTGTTCACCCACAGGCCGGACAGCAGGGTGCTGTGGGCGAGCCAGCTTCCGCCGCCGGTCGTCGGCGAGGTGAGGAAGGCGCTGCGGGAGGAGAAGCCGGCGGCGTCCAGCCGGCGGGTCCCGGCGGCGAGCACGGCGCCGACGCCGGCGGCGTAGCGGGGGTCGGTGACGGCGGAGCGGCCGTAGCTCTCCACGAAGGCGATCACGACGTCCTTGCCGCGCAGGGCCGTGAGCAACCGGTCGGCGGGGGCGCCGTGGAAGGGGTCGTCGGCGATCTGGCCGGCGAACGTCTTCTGGTCCAGCAGGCTCGCGCGGATCTCGGCCAGACGGCCGCTCGCGAGGGTGGCGACCGGCACGCCGGGCACGATCTGCGCGCCGACCAGCGTGCAGACCAGCCACGTGACGCCGAGGACCGTGACGCCGCCCGTGGCCGCGGCGCCGTGCCGTACGGCCACGCGGGTCAGGCGCACGGTGGAGAGGACCATGGCGGCCACGACCGCGCCGGCGAGCACGGCGGCGCCCACCGCGGCCCCGATCGCGCCCGCGCGGCCCGCCGAGCTGTCCAGGAACTCCACGCCGGCCGCCACGAACCCCCAGTCGTACAGCGGGTCGAACGGCCGGTCCAGCACGGAGAAGAAGCCGATGTCGAAGGCCTTCAGCACGGCCAGCAGCCCGAGGACCACCCCGGCGAGCACCGCCGCGACCCGCCGCGCCCGCGACGGGAGCACCAGCAGGACGGCGACGCCGAGCACCCCCTCCACCGGCACGCGCAGGAACGCCCCCGGCGTGAGCTCGGCGAGCGCGTTCGGCGCGGCGAGGGCGAACATCACCAGGACGAAGGCGAGGACGGTGGTCAGCGTTCTCACGGCTCGCCGGCCGCGGGACCGGGCCGGAGGTCCGCTCGCCGCGCCGTCCACCGCGAGGTCCGGGGACGACGGCCGGCGAAAGCTCGTGAAGAACGTCAAACCAGAAGCCTTCCGTGTGAGGTCGGACGGGGGCCGTCACGCGCGGGACCACGGCGACCCCTCTGGTGTACGGACGGCGGACGCGGCCGGTTCAGGGGTGCCGGACCGGGCCGACGCGGCGCCTCCGCGCCGCAGAGGGGCGCGGAGATTTCCTGAGAAGAATTCTGCTGGGATGTCGAGAGGACCGGGGCCTGCTTCTACCTGTTGGTGAGAAGCGCCTCCCAGGCGCCCGCGGAAAGTCAGGATGCGAACGATGAAGTACATGATGTTGATGCAGTTCGGCGCCGCCAGTCAGCTCCCGCCGATCACCACCTGGACCGAGGACGAGGTGCGGGCGCACATCGCCTTCATGAGTGCCGCCAACCGGAAGCTGGTCGAGGACGGGGAGTTCGTGGACAATCAGGGGCTCGCCGACCCGAGCCAGGCCAAGATCGTCCGTAGTGGGGACGGCGGGGGGCCGGTCGTCACCGACGGGCCGTTCCCCGAGACCAAGGAGTTCCTCGTCGGGTACTGGATCATCGACGTCGAGACGCCGGAACGCGCGGTCGAGATCGCCGCGTACGTCTCGGCGGCCCCGGGCCCGGAGGGCAAGCCCCTGAACATACCGATCGAGCTCCGGCAGATCATGGACCCCGCGCCGCCGCACCAGGCGTGACGCGCTTCATGGAGAGGTGATCCCTGGACGACGCCCGCTTCGACGACCTGCTGCGCCCTCTGGTGCCGCAGGTCGTCGGCGTGCTCACCCGCCGGTCCGGCGACTTCGCCGCCGCCGAGGACGCCGTGCAGGAGGCCCTGCTCGACGCCCTGGGCCAGTGGCCGCGCGACGGCGTGCCGGGCAACCCACGCGGCTGGCTGATCCAGGTGGCCTACCGGCGGATGATCGAGCAGATCCGCCGGGACGAGGCGCGGCGCCTGCGCGAGGAACGGGTGAGCGCCGAGGACCGCCCGGCAGCGCCCGCCGCCGACGAGCCGGACCCCGCGGACCGCGACGACACGCTGATCATGTTGTTCCTGAGCTGTCACCCCGCGCTGACCCCGGCGTCCGCCATCGCCCTCACCCTGCGTTCAGTGGGCGGTCTCACCACCGCCGAGATCGCGCGGGCCTTCCTCGTGCCCGAGCCCACCATGGCGCAGCGCATCAGCCGGGCCAAACAGCGCATCAAGACCTCCGGCGTGCCGTTCGGCATGCCAGGCCCCGGCGAGCGCGCGGAGCGGCTGGCGTCCGTGCTGCACGTGCTCTACCTGATCTTCAACGAGGGGTACGTCGTCAGCGCCGGCCCCGCGCTGCACCGTGTGGAGCTGGCCCGTGAGGCGATCCGGCTGGCCCGCGTGCTGCGCGCCGAGCTCCCCGGCGACCCCGAGGTGGCCGGGCTGCTCGCGCTGATGCTGCTCACCGACGCCCGCCGCCCCGCGCGCACCGCCCGCGACGGCACCCCGGTCCCGCTCGACGAGCAGGACCGTGGCCTGTGGGACTCCGCCGCCATCGCCGAGGGTGTCGCCCTGGTCACCGGCGCCCTCGCCCGCGGCGCCGTCGGGCCTTACCAGCTCCAGGCGGCGATCGCCGCGCTGCACGACGAGGCCCCGGTGGCCGAGGCGACCGACTGGCCGCAGATCCTCGCGCTGTACGGTCTGCTGGAACGCATGTCAGGCAACCCGGTGGTCTCCCTCAACCGCGCCGTGGCCGCCGCGATGGTGCACGGCCCCGCGACGGGCCTCGACATGCTCAAGGCCCTGGAGGCGGAGGGCCGCCTCGTGGGCAACCACCGCTTCCACGCCGCCCGCGCGCACCTGCTGGAGATGGCCGGCGACCGTCAGGCGGCCGTCGCCGGCTACCGCGAGGCGGCGAGCCGTACCACGAGCGTGCGTGAACACGAGTACCTCATCATGCGCGCGGCCCGGCCGGCCCGGAGGACCCCGGAGTAGTCAGTCGTCGCCGGTGCAGGCGTTGTCGCCGGTGGTGTCCTTGATGCGGTCCAGGATGCGGCGCAGATGGGCGAGGTCCTCGGCGTCGAGGCCGCCGAACAGTTCGCTCTCGACGTTGGCGAACGCCACGTCCACCTCGGTCATCGTCTCGGCGCCCTTGGGGGTGATCTCCACGATGTGACGGCGCCGGTCGGCCGGGTCGCGGCGGCGTTCGGCCAGCCCGTCCCGCTCCAGGTCGTTCAGGATCGCCACCAGCACGCTGGGGTCCACGGCCAGGGTCTCGATGAGCGACTGCTGCCCCATGGGCCCCGCGGAGAGGTGCATGAGCGTGATCGCGTGCCGCAGCGGGAGCCCGGTGACCATCAGGGCATCGCGGATGCGGGTGCCGGTCGTCGCGCCGTGCTGTGCCAGCAGCAGCCCGAGCCGATCGGTGGTCCTCGGCTGCTGCGTGGGTCCTGGCGCCATGTCCCATACCATACCAGCCGCCCAATCGCCGACCTAGGTCAATGAACGGTCAGCCTCAATAGTTGACGAGCTTCAACTATATGCTAGCCTCCACGACATGACGGAAACCGGGCATGGGGACGAGGCCCCCGGCGAACACCTGCTGGCCGAGCTGAGATGGATCCACGACATGATCCGCAGAGACCTGCGGTTCGTACGGCAGCTCGCCGAGCAGACGGCCGCCGGCGCGCCGGTGGGGGAAATCGGCGCCGCGGTCCGCTCTCTGCAGACCAACGGCCCGCTGTGGCAGCTCAAGGTCAACTGCCTGCGGTACTGCCACTTCGTCCACCATCACCACAGCCTGGAGAGCAGCACCCTGTTCCCCGCGCTGCGCCGCGCCGACCCGGGCCTGTCCGCGACCGTGGACCGGCTGGAGTCCGACCACCAGAAGGTGGCGGACATCCTCGACCGGATCGAGGCGCTGGCCGTCCACCTCACCGAGGCGGGGGAGTCCGCCGCGACCCGGCGGGACCTCGTGGAGGCGCTCACCGACCTGAGCGACCACCTCCTCGCGCACCTCGACTTCGAGGAGGAGGCCATCGCCCCGACGCTGCGGCGATGGCACCGGTGGCCGTTCTGACAGGCCGTCCGTCGTCACCAATCCGCATGAACACCCAGAACGGGAATCCGATATGAGCAACGCAGCGACCCCGCGCAGGCCCAAGGTGGCAGTGATCGGCGGCGGGTACGGCGGCATCTCCGTCGCCGGCAAGCTCGACGACGTGGCCGACGTCGTGCTGGTCGAGCCCAAGGAGTCCTTCGAGCACAGCATCGCCGCCCTGCGCGCCCTGGTGGACCCGTCGTGGCTCACCAAGGTCTACCTCCCCTACGACAACCTGCTGACCCACGGCCAGGTGATCCGCGACCACGCCGTCGCCGTGGAGAGCGGGCGGGTGGTGCTCGGCTCCGGACAGGAGATCGCGGCCGACCACATCGTGCTGGCCACCGGCTCGCGCTACCCCTTCCCCGGCAAGGCCGGCCTCCTGGAGACCGACGCCGCGCACGAGCTGTACCGCACCTCCCACGAGGCCCTCGCCGCCGCCGAGCGGGTGCTGCTGCTCGGCTCGGGACCGGTCGGCATCGAGCTTGCCGGGGAGATCAAGGAGGTCTGGCCCGACAAGCACATCACCATCGCCGAGCTCGGCGACGACATCCTCCCGGGCCCCTTCATGCCGGAGCTGCGCGTCGCGCTGCGCCGCCACCTCGACGAGATGGGCATCGAGCTGCTGCTCGGCGGCAAGCTGAGCGAGGAGCCCCCGGTGCACCCCGGCATCGCCAAGACCTTCACCCTCGCCACCGCCGACGGCGGCGAGGTCACCGCCGACATCTGGTTCCGCTGCTACGGCGTCCGGCCCGTCACCGGCTACCTGACCGGCGACCTGACGGCGGCCCTCACCCCCGACGGCCGTGTCGAGGTGACCCCGGAGCTGCGCGTCGTGGGCCAGCGCGACGTGTACGCCGTCGGCGACATCGTCGCCCGCAGCCGCCCCATGGCCGCGCACGCCAACCTGCAGGCCGAGGTGGTCGCGGCCAACATCCGCGTCGCCATCACCGGCGAGGGCGAGGAGCAGCCCTACGTGCCGATCCCGCCGGCCATCGCGGTGCCCCTCGGCTCGCGCCGCGGCGCGGGCCAGTTCCCCGGCGTGGAGGGCGTCGTGGACAGCGAGACCGTCGCCGAGGTCAAGGGCCGCGACCTGATGATCGACAAGATCGCCGGCACCCTCGGCGTACCGGCCTGACGACGGCCGTGGCCCGGCTTCCTCACGTCAGGTAGTGGAAGCCGGGCCTCGGGTGCATCAGGAAGTCGTGGTGGGAGATGGTCCAGGCGTACGCGCCGGCCATGCCGAACGCGACGACGTCCCCCGGCCGCACCGTGGTGACGACCCGGCGGGCGAAGACGTCCTTCGGCGTGCAGAGCTGACCCACCACGGTCACCGGCTCGTCGTCGGCGCCCCGGCCGTTCCCGGTGGGCAGCACGGCGAACGGCTGGTCGTGGCCCTTGGCGGCGGGGGTGCGCAGGTGGTGGGTGCCGCCGGTGACCACGGCGAACACCTCGCCGTGCACACGCTTCACGTCCAGCACCCGGGTGAGGTACCAGCCGCAGTACGCGGTGAGCGCCCGGCCGGGCTCCACGCGCAGCGTCTCGCCGGGAGCGCGCAGCGCCGCGAGGCCCTTGCCGTAGGCGTCCCAGTCGAACCGCTCGTCCGGCCGGCGGTACGGCACCGCCATGCCGCCGCCGACGTTGACCTCGCGGGCGCCGTGCCCCCTGTGCTCCCCGTGCGTCCCGTGCTCCCGCGCGAACTCCACCACGGCGCCCGCCAGGCGCAGCAGCTCCGGGGCGTGCAGACCGCTGGCCAGGTGGGCGTGGAAGCCGCGCGGCCGCACGTGCCCCTGCCCGCGCAGGGACGCGAGGCACTCGGCTATGCCGCCGGGGTCCATGCCGAACGGCGTCGCGCCGCCCCCCATGGCCAGCGACGCGCCGTCCACCGGGACGTCCAGGTTGACCCGCAGCAGCACGTCCGCCGGCCGCCCGGCGGCGATCAGGCGGCGCAACTCCCCGGGGCTCTCCACATGCAGGCGGTGCACGGGGACGGCCAGCTCGGCGTCGGTCTTGCCCGGCCCGCCGAACGCCAGCCGCGCCCCGGGCAGCACCTCGCGCACGTGGGCGGCCTCTCCGCCGGAGCTCACCTCGAACCCGTCCACGTGCGGGGCGAGGGTGCGCAGCAGGGCCGGGTCGGGGTTGGCCTTGACCGCGTAGTACACCTCGACGTCCGCCAGCGCCCGCCGGACGTCCGCCGCGTGCGCGTCCAGCGCCGCCAGGTCGTACACGTAGGCAGGCAGGTCACCGGCCAGTTCCTCGGCGCGCTCGCGCACCCGCCCGGGCAGGATCACGCCCCCACCCCCGCGAACGGGCTCGCCACCGGGACGTACACGGCGTCGCGGTCGGCGGAGCGGGCCCACCGCACCGACAGGTTGGCCTTGGCCGGCAGCGGCGCCCCGGCCAGCAGACGGGCCAGCCGCGGCGGCGGGCGCTCCCCGGCGTACCGCGCGAGCCGGGCGTGGGCCACCGCCCACAACTCCCGCAGCAGCCCGGCCGCGGCGGGGCCGTCCCCTGCGGCGGTGCCGGCCACCGTGGCGGCGATCTCGGGCAGATGGTTCACCATGAGGCAGTACACCACGCGGTCCCAGCCGCGCGCGGCGTCGTAGGTGCACGCGGCGGCGACCCGGCCGGGCAACCCGGACAGGTCGTGCCGCCCGGCCACCAGCTTGGTGCCCTCCAGGTCGCGGAACACCGCCCGCGCCGGCATGCCGTCGCCGTCCAGGCCGGCCAGCACGTTCTGCAGGTGCGGTTCGAGCACCACGCCGTGCCGCAGGTACGCCTCGAGCACCGGCGGCGCCACCCGGTCCACGTACGCCGCCCACCAGGCCAGCGGCTCGGCGCGCATGGCCCGCAGCGCCGCCCTCGTCCGTGCCCCGTGCCCGGCGAGCGGCCCCGGCGCCGCGAGCGCCCCGGCGAGCACCGGCGTGACGCCCGGCCCGGCGACCCGCCAGGGGGACGCGCGGACGATCACGCCGAGGCCCTCCAGCAGGCGGGTGCCGAGCGACGCCGAGCGCCACCCCGGCTCGGGCAGCCAGCGGGTGCCGGGGAAACCCAGCGCCAGGGCGGCGAACACCGGCTCGAGGCGGGCGCTCAGCTCGGCGGACGCGACCAGTTCGTACCACGCGTTCTTGCGCACGCAGTTGGTGATGCGCACGTCCAGGCTGAACTTCAGGCACCGGTCGACACCCGGCTCGTACACCGTGCGCACCGAGGACGTCGGCACGGCGGGCGCGCCGGTCTCGCCGAGATCCACCAGGCGGCCGTCCGCCAGTGGGGCGGCCAGGTCCTCCCGCAGCAGGCCGAGCTGCCAGGGGTGGGCGGGCAGCGCGGTGTACCCGGCCGGCGCGGCGCCGAGCCCGTCCAGCGCGGACGCGTCCCCGCCGGACGCCACCAGGTCGTCCCGCACCCCGAGCAGCCGCAACGGGAACCGCGCGTGCGTCTCCGGCGCGTACCGCAGCCACCCCTGCCCGCCGCGCGCCTTCGGCGAGGGATGGAACGGATGCCCGGACACCAGCGCCTGCTCCGACGCCAGCCACTCGTCCTCCGGCGCCGCGGCCCCCGCCCGCCCCCGCACGACCGCCGCCACCGCCGCCCGGCTGCCGAGCACCTGCCCGGCGAACTCGTCGTTGGCGGGCCCGTCCGCCGGGGCGCTCAGCTCCTCCTGCACCAGCCGGACGAGCCGTTCCAGCGTGAGGCGCCGCCACGCGCCGTCCTCACACAGCAGCGGCGGGCCGTCGAAGCGCAGCGCGAGCCCTCCCGACGCGGGCACCCGGATCAGCCGTCCCCCCAGCCGGAGCGTCAGGCGCACCCCCTGCGCCCACACCTGGCCCCGCGGTCCGGCCACCTCCCGCACGCAGCACCGCAACAACGCCCCGAGCGCCGTCTCCTCGGCGACCGCCTCGGCATCCGGTGAGCCGGTGCTCCGCGCCGGCCCGTCGTCCCGTGCGAAGCCGGTGTCCCGCGCGGGGCCGGTCTCCGTGCCCCGCGCCGTGTGGACGGCCGCTCCCGCCGGTGGGTCGATCGCGACGCCGCTCATCGGGCCGCCTCTCCGTTCAGGTGGTGACGCAGGTAGTTGGGGCCGCTCGTGCCGTAGTGCTTGTTGACGTCGGGGGCGACCCGGGCGCGGTCCAGCAGCGTCCCCGCGCCGACCATCGACTTGCCGACCAGCCGGGCCGCGTCCAGGGTGCGGGCCCGCAGCAGCCGGGCCATCGGGTGGTCGCCGTGCTCGGCCAGCGCCTCGGCGAGTGTCTCGGCGACCAGGTCGCCGTGGCCGGCGCCGAACGCCACCGCGGCGGCGGCCAGGTGGAGCGTGATGGTGACGAACACGTCGGCGAGCCGGTGCGGGTCGCCGGCCGTCAGTCGCCGGTCGGCGAACTCCGGCACCGCGAGGCCCGCCCCGGCCAGCCGGTCCGGCGAGCACAACAACCCGTCGTTGTCCTTGACCAGCAGCCGCGGCCCGCCGTCCGGCCCGAACACCAGGGCGAGGTTCTGCTGGTGGGCCTCCAGCGCGACGCCGTACCGCACGAACAGCAGGACGTTCCACCTGAGCAGCACCCGCAGGTAGTCGGCGAGCAGCCCCCGCACGTCCCCGCCCCGGTACCGGGCCGCCACCTCGTCAAGCACCCGGGGCCCGTCGCCGGGGGACGGCGCGAGCAGCGACGCGACCGGCACGATCTCGCCCTCGGGCAGCCGCCGCAGCATCCACGCGAGGTACTCGTGCCCGCCCTCCGCGTACGTCTGCTCGCCTGCCACCAGCACCGGCAGGCCGGGCTCGCGGGCCAGCACCTCGCGCAGCAGCACCTCGGCCCGCGCGCCGTCCGCCAGCGTGCCCGGCTTGATGGACCTGCGGTTGCGCGCCCCGAGCGTGCTGGTGGGCAGCGGCAGCTTGAGATGGGTGCGCGGGCCGACCTCGACCGTCCGCATCGACAGCGTGGGCCGCACGGTGACCGGCGGCGCCACCTCCCTGATCTCCACCCCCGGGACGCGCCGCACCTCGGGCAGCGCCAGCGGGTGCACCGGGAACAGGCCCGGCTCCGGCCACCAGGGCGGCTCCGCGCCGCGTGCGGTGACCCGGTCACGCGGCACGGCCGCCCAGCGCAGCGGGAAGCTCGGCGCGAACTCCGGGGCGTACGCGGTGAGCTGCTCGTCCGTCAGACCCGGCCGGGCCCGCGAGGTGGGGTGCACCGGGTGGTCGAGGAACGCCGCCAGCGTCTCGCGGGCGATGAGCGTGTCCGGCCCCTCGGCCCGCAGGCGGGCCAGCACCCCGTCGCGGCGTTCCTCGTGCAGATCCCGGGCCCGTCCGGCGGCCCTGCACTCCTCGGCGAACGCGGCGGCCCGGTCCGCGCCGTCCGGCCCGGCGATCCCGGCCACCGCGTCGAGCACCTCGGAGAGCGGCGGGGCCGCGCCGGGCGGCACCGCGAAGTCCTGGAACAACCCGCCGGGCCCGAGCCGCACCGGGCGCCCGGAGGGCAGCACGAGCAGCACGCCGTCCTTGGACCGCGTCACCCGGGCGGCCAGCCCGCCGTAGTCCTCACGCAGCAGGGCGTCCAGCACGCGGCCCGCGAGCTCGTTGGCGACGGGCGGCGCGACGGGGGTCACTCCACCACCCACGGGGCGCGGGCACGGAAGGCGTCGATGGCGTGGTCCACCGCGGCCCGGTCCGGCCCGACGGCCCGGACCACGCCGAGGTAGTCGCGGTTGGTGTTGGTCAGCTCCACCTTGTCCCCGGCGGCCCGCAGCGGACGGTGCCGCAGCCGGGCCGCGCCGATCGTCTCCGCCACGTCCCCCGGCGAACGGGTGATCACCCCGCCCCGCGCGGCGACCAGACTCACCGCGGCACCGTGCCCCACGGCCTGCGGCACGGCGGGCACGGGCTCCCCGAGATGCACCCGCAGCACGTACTCGAACAGCGGCACCCCGAGGATCTCGGCGAGCAGGAAGTCACAGGTGTCACCGATCAGCCGGTAGTTGATCTCGACGATCCGCGGCCCCTGCTCGGTACGCACATACTCGACATGACAGGCCCCGAACCCGGCCCCCACCGCCGCGAGGGCCCGCAGCACATGCCCGGCGTCCCCGCCCCGCCGGGTTTCGTCGGCCCGTCTGGTTTCGTCGGCCCGTCTGGTGTCGTCGGCCCGTCTGGTTTCGTCGGCCCGTCTGGTGTCGTCGGCCCGCCCGGTGTCGCCGCCCTGCCCGTGATCCCGGCGGTGCCCGTGGTCCCCGTCGGGCCCGGGGTCCCAGTCGAGTCGCTCCTCCACGAAGTACGGCAGCGGCCCGAGCGTCGTGCGGAACCCCCCGAGCACCCGGATGGCGCGGCCGTCCCCGAGTGTCTCCAGGGTGTGCAGCGGCCCGCGCAGGTACTCCTCGGCGACCAGTGTGGCGCCAGGCCGCCGTTCCCAGATGCCGCCCGTCACCCGCCGCAGCTCCCCGGGCCCGCTCACCAGCACGACGTCCTCGCTGGCCACCCCCTCGCGCGGCTTCACCACCACGGGGTACGGCAGGTCGCCGGGCGGCGGCTCGCCCGGTGTGAGGCGTGCCGTGCGCACCCGCTCCACCCCGGCCGCCGCGAGCGCGCGGCGGGTGAGGTACTTGTTCTTCGCGGTCAGGCAGGCCCGCCAGTCCTTGGCGGGCAGCCCGAAGTAGGCGGCGGCGAGCGCGGTCTCCGGCTGGATGTGGTCGGAGTTCGAGAAGATCGCGTCCGGCGGGTGGTGCCGCGCCACGGTGTCGATCACCGCACGCGCGTCGCGGACGTCCGTCCGCAGCGTCTCCACATCGGTGTACCGCTCCGGCTGGTCGGTGAGGAGAGTGACCTCACACCCGAGCGCCCGCGCCGCGGGCAGGAATCCACCGGTCACCGAGTCGGTCGGGTTGAGCGCCGTGAGGTAGAGCCGCACGCGAGGCACCCCCGGAGATGATTAAGGCAGGTAAGGCTAACCTAACAACCCGATGAATGGTAGCCGCCTCTAGATCGCACCGCTGCCGGACATGCTAATCACAGCAAATGTCCGTGTTGCACGGCGACAGCGGCCCGAGTACCCCCGCACCGCCGGGCGCACTCCCGCCCCCGGGCACCCGGAGGGCGGCGCCGGGCGGCGGCATAAGATGGTCACTCGGGTGGGAGGAGGCACGCGTGGATGACCGGCGGGGTGAGGTGTTGCTGGGGCCGCTGCTCCTGGCGAGAGGCGGTGTCGACCGGTCCTCGAACCACCGGAGCGACGAGGCGTGGCTGAAGTCCGCCTGGGCCGACCCCGCCACCCGCGTGCTGCTCATCGGCGACGGCCACACCTTGGTGCGGCGGCAGAACGGCACCGCCGAGCTGGTCTTCCTGTCCCCGCTCCAGGCCCCGCCCGGCGAGCGTTACCTGCTCGGCGTGGACGCCGACGGCGTCACCTACTTCGCGGTCGCGGTCACCACCCCGCTGCCCACCGGTCTCCCGCTGCCCCAGGGCACCGAGGTCGCCGGGGCCGTCCAGGACGTCCCCGACTGGGCGGACATCGCCGCCGAAGGACTGCGCAAGGCCGGCGCCGCGCTCGGCGACCGGGACGCCGGGCTGCTCGTCAACGCGGTCGCGCTGGAGGCGTGGCACTCCGGCCACGAGCACTGCCCCCGCTGCGGCGCCCGCACCACCGTCGTCGCGGGCGGCCACATGCGGGTCTGCCCCGACGACGGCAGCCAGCACTTCCCCCGGGTGGACCCGGCCGTGATCATGCTGGTGCACGACGGCGCCGACCGCTGCCTGCTGGCCCGCGGCCCTCAGTGGCCGGAAGGACGGTTCTCGGTGCTCGCGGGTTTCGTGGAGCCGGGCGAGTCCCTGGAGCAGGCCGTCGCCCGCGAGGTGCTGGAGGAGGTCGGCGTCACCGTCACGGCCCCCCGTTACCTCGGCAGCCAGCCGTGGCCGTTCCCCCGCAGCCTGATGCTCGGCTTCTTCGCCGAGGCCACCTCCACCGAGCTGGTCCTCGACTCCCAGGAGATCGCGGAAGCCCGCTGGCTCACCCGCACCGAGCTCGGCGCCGCCGTCGAGAACGGCGACATCAGGCTCCCCCCGGGTGTCTCCATCGCCCGCCGCCTCATCGAGACGTGGTACGGCTCCTACCTCTCCGGCGACTGGTGACGCCGGCCGTGCGCGACGAGCCCCGGGGCCGGTGAGACCGGCTCCCAGGGCGTCGGCCGAAGGGGGCGTCACACGCGCGCGAGCCTGGCCTTGAGCTGGATGACCGACGGATTGGTCAGCGCGCTGCCGTCGGGGAGCACGACGGTCGGTACCACCTGGTTGCCGCCGTTGACGCTCATCACGAACCGGGCGGCCTCGTCGTCGGCCTCGATGTCGATCTCGTCGTAGGCGATGCCTTCCCTGGTGAGCTGGCTCTTCAGCCGCTTGCAGGGACCGCACCAGCTCGTGGTGTACACCTTGAGGGCCATGGGGTGACCGTTCCCTTCACGCTGAGCACCGTTGGCACCAACAGGAAACATCGCCGCCCGCGCCGGTGTTCCCCGGGTCAGCGGGGCTGGACCTTGTGCAGGGCAGGCGCCGGTCGCGCCGCCGTGGTCTGCTTCTGCGGCGTCGCCCGCATCGGCGCGGCCACCTTGGCCGCCACCCAGTCCTGCACGGCCTCGGCCACACCCGGCTCGCGGTACAGCGGGGAGCTGTGGAAGACGCCGGGGACGACGCGGACGTTCATCGCCACGCCCACCTGGTTGAGCTGCTCCTTCAGCAGCTCGCTGTGGTACGCGGGGACGAACTCGTCGGCGGAGTGCACGCTCATCACCGGGGCGTCGTGCGCGCTGGCGTGCCACGGCACCTCCATGCTCGACCACACCTTGGCGCAGGCCCCGGTGGGCCGGCAGCCGCCGGCGAGCGCGATGGCGGCCTGGCGCAGCTTGCGCTGCTCGTGGGTGGCGCCCTCGTCGCCGTCGGAGTACGCCGTGAGCGGGGAGACCACCGGCGAGATGCCGACCACGCCGCGCAGGCCCGGCAGGCCGTCGCGGTAGGTGCCGACGGCCGTCGCGATGTGGCCGCCCGCGGAGAACCCCATGACGACGTACCGGTTCGGGTCGAAGGAGAACCGCTCGGCGTGCCGGCGCGCGGTGGCGATGGCGTCCAGCGCGTCGGTGCGCTGCGCGGGCCACGCGGCGTCCGTGGACAGCCGGTAGTTGAGGTTGAAGACGGTGTAGCCCAGCGCGGCGTACGACTCGCTGACCGCGGTCATGTACCTCTTGTCCCCGCCGCTCCACCAGCCGCCGTGCAGCAGGAACACGGCGGGACGGCGGGCGCCGTCCGGCTGCCACCACACGTCCATGCGCTGGCGGCGGTGCTTGCCGTACGAGAAGGTCTGCACGATCGTCGAGGCGAGAGCGTCCGGCGGGGGCGCCGCGTTCACGCTCGGGCTCGGGGTGGGCGTCGGCGCCAGCTGCGCCATCGCGGGCGTCGCGTACGCCGGGATGAGGAGGGCGGCGGCCAGAGCGAGGGCTCCCAGGGTCACCGGTCTTCTCACTGCGCTTTTTCCTTCCCCGCCATCATGGTCCCCCATTGTGGGGCAAAACGCCTTCGTTGCGCACGCCTGATGCGACGTGTGACGCGTGCTACTGGAAGGATGATGGCACACCTGCCCCGATCGGATGCCAGGAGGCGACTTGGAGCACGACGACGCCCTCGCGGATCTCGACCCGGAACAGCGTCAGGTGGCCGAGGCCGTCCGGGGTCCCGTGTGCGTCCTGGCCGGGGCCGGCACCGGCAAGACCAGGGCGATCACCCATCGCATCGCCCACGCCGTACGCACCGGGGCCGCGGACCCGCAGAGCGTGCTCGCTGTGACCTTCACCACACGTGCCGCCGGTGAGCTCAAGCAGCGGCTGCGGGTGCTCGGCGCGCACGGCGTGCAGGCCCGCACCTTCCACGCCGCGGCGCTGCGCCAGCTCACCTACTTCTGGCCGCGCGTCATCGGCGGCGACCCGCCCCGGGTGATCGAGTCCAAGCTGCCGGTGCTCATCGAGGCCGCCCGCGTGCTGCGCCGCGGCACCGAGCGCGCCGAGCTCCGCGACGTCGCCGCCGAGATCGAGTGGGCCAAGGTCACCCAGATCGCCCCCGAGGACTACCCGGCCGCCGCCGCGAAGGCCGGCCGCACGCCGCCGATCGCGCCGGACGAGGTGGCTCACCTGTTCGACGCCTACGAGACGCTGCGGCGCGAGCGCCACCTGGTCGACTTCGAGACCATCCTGGAGCTCACCGCCGCCGTCATCAGCGAGCACCGCGAGGTGGGCGCGCAGGTCCGCCAGCAGTACCGCTACTTCGTCGTGGACGAGTACCAGGACGTCAACCCGCTGCAGAAGCTGCTGCTCGACACCTGGCTCGGCGGGCGGGACGACCTGTGCGTGGTCGGCGACCCCAACCAGACGATCTACTCGTTCAGCGGCGCCACCCCGCGCTACCTCACCAACTTCGCCGTCGAGCACCCGTCCGCCACCGTGATCAAGCTGGTGCGCGACTACCGTTCCACCCCGCAGGTGGTGGACCTCGCCAACCGCGTGCTCGCCCGCTCGCGCGCCCCGCACCGCATGGAGCTGGTCGCCCAGCGCCCCGAGGGCCCGAAGCCGGTGTTCGCCGAGTGCGAGGACGAGGCCGCCGAGGCCGTCCTGGTGGCCCGGAGGGCCAAGGAGCTGATCTCGCGCGGCGTGCCGAGCCGCGAGATCGCCGTGCTGTACCGGGTGAACGCCCAGTCCGAGGCGTACGAGCAGGCGTTCGCGAAGGCCGGCGTGCCGTACCTGCTGCGCGGCGCCGAGCGGTTCTTCGAGCGGCCCGAGGTGCGTCACGCCGTGGTGCTGCTGCGCGGCGCGGCCCGCTCCGCCAACCAGGAGCAGCCGCTCGCCCAGGTCGTGCACGACATCCTCGGCGGCATCGGGCTCACCCCGGAGCCGCCGGGCGGCGGCACCGCCCGCGAGAAGTGGGAGTCGCTGCGGGCGCTCGCCGACCTCGCCGAGGACATCGCGGCCGAGGGCGGCGATCTGCCGCGCTTCGTCGCCGAGCTGGAACGCCGCGCCACCGAGCAGCACGCCCCGCCCATCGACGGCGTCACCCTGGCGTCGCTGCACGCCGCCAAGGGCCTCGAATGGGACGCCGTGTTCCTCGTCGGGCTCACCGAGGGCATGCTGCCGATCATCTACGCCGAGAGCCCCGAGCAGATCGAGGAGGAGCGGCGCCTGCTGTACGTCGGCATCACCCGGGCCCGCGCCCACCTCCACCTGTCGTGGGCCCTCGCCCGGTCGCCCGGCGGACGCAAGGCCCGGCGCCCGTCCCGCTTCCTTGACGGCCTCACCGGCGTCGCCCCCGCGCGGCCGGCCGTCCCCCGCGAGCGCGCCGCCGTGCCGTCCCGGCACGCCACGACCATCCACTGCCGGGTCTGCGCCAAGACGCTCACCGCCGCCACCGAGCAGAAGCTCGGCCGCTGCGCCACCTGCCCGGCCGACTTCGACGTGGAGCTGCTCGGGCGGCTCAAGGACTGGCGCGCCTCGGCCGCCAAGGAGGCCAAGGTGCCGGCCTACGTGGTCTTCACCGACGTCACCCTCCAGGCCCTCGCCGAGCGTGTGCCCACCTCCGAGGACGACCTGCTCGCCATCGCGGGCATCGGGCGGGTCAAACTAGAGCGATACGGCGAAGCCGTGCTCAATATCTGCCGCGGAGGAGAAATTACGTGAACGAGGCGCTCAAGGAGGTTCTCGACCTGCTCGACCTGGAACAGATCGAGAACGACATCTTCCGGGGACGCAGCCCGGAGGAGCGCATCCAGAGGGTCTTCGGCGGGCAGGTGGCGGCGCAGGCGCTGGTCGCGGCCGGGCGCACGGTGCCGTCCGACCCGGTGGCCCGGTCGGTCCACTCCTTGCACGCCTACTTCATCCGGCCCGGCGACCCGGCCATCCCGATCGTCTACAACGTCGAGCGCGTCAGGGACGGGCGGTCGTTCACCACCCGCAGGGTCACCGCCATCCAGCACGGCAAGGCGATCTTCACGATGTCGGCGTCCTTCCACATCCCCGAGGAAGGCGTCTCCCACCAGGCGGCCGTCATGCCCGACGTGCCGGCGCCCGAGACGCTGCCGCTGTGGCAGGACCGCATGCGCGCCGCCGTGGGCGACGAGGAGCCGTGGCGTGAGTGGCTGTCACGTCCCCGCCCGGTCGACTCGCGGTACGTCACACCCCTCACCTGGGAGGCCGTCGCCGACCCCTCGCTGCGCAGCTCGCAGACGCAGGTGTGGTTCCGCTACGACGCCGACCTGCCCGACGACCCCATCCTGCACGTGGTGCTCGCCGCGTACGCCTCCGACTACACGCTCGTGGACACCGTGCTGCTCGCCAACGGGCTCGCGTGGGGGGCCACCAACATGACCGGGGCCTCCCTGGACCACGCCATGTGGTTCCACCGGCCGCTTCGGGTGGACGACTGGGTGCTGTACGCCCAGGAGTCGCCATGGTCGGGCGGGGCCCGCGGGCTCGCCCGTGGCCAGATGTTCACCCCATCCGGAGAGCTCGCGGTATCGGTCGTACAAGAGGTCATGATTCGTGTATCGAAAACGTGAAATCGCAGGTAGAAAATATGTTGCCGGGGTCCCCGGTCCGCGTTTAGAGTCTTGCACAAGCCGGTTCGGAGAACCGTGTCCGGCCATCGCGACGAACCTGAGAGGGAGGTGACCACAGTGGAGATCAACATCATGAGGACCGCCACGCCGTGGTTCGCCTCCTCCTGCGCTGACTCCGCCGTCGTCACCGGCATGCGGGCCGTCATCGCGCCGACCGCTTGGCAAGGCACCCCCGGCATCACCGCCGATGGCGCCGCCAAACTCCGCCAGGAGAAGACTGCCCCGATCCAGGCCTGCCTGGGACAGGGCGTCGCCCGCCGCAACACCACCGACCTGGTCCTCGACCACCCGGCCGCCTTCGGCCGCGGGCCGGTCGTCGACCCGCAGACCACGAGCACCGCCTATGGCGTGGTGCAGGGTCCGCCACCCTGGAGGCACCCGGTCATAACCTGACCGGGTAAAAAACAGCCTTCAGGCCGCGGATCCGCACCGGGATCCGCGGCCTTTTTGATGTACCGCCGCCGATCACCGCCACGAGGTAACCACCCAGATCACGCCAGACATAGAAAGGTGACGCAGATGGCGGTTTGGACGACCATGGACCTGGTCGACGAAGCCGATATCCCGTGTCGTACCGATCCCGACCTGTGGTTCGCCGAGTCCCCCGACGACGTCGAGTTCGCGAAGGCCCTCTGCGGAGGGTGCCCCATCCAGAAGGCCTGCCTGGCCCGCGCGCTGGAGCGCGAGGAGCCATGGGGCGTCTGGGGCGGCGAGCTCGTCCTGAGGGGAGTCGTCGTCCCCAAGAAGCGGCCCCGGGGGCGTCCGCGTAAGACCCCCGTCGCGGCCTGACCACCCACCTTCTCGTTCGCCACACCGGCGCCTTGGAAAGGACCCGATTCCGATGAGCTTCCTGCCGACCTGGAACGTCGACACACCCTTTATTCATGAAGAACTGGTGCGCGACCGAATACGGACGCTCCACCGGGAGGCCGAGCACCAACGCCTGGTCTCCGGTCTTCAGCGAGTACAGCGGGCCCGCAGGCAGGCCGAACGCGCCTCCGCCCGGCTCCGGCACGCCATCGCGCGACTCGGCTGACGGACCGGACCACCCGTCCCGGCACGACAAGAAAGGGCGGCCCCTCCGAGGGGCCGCCCCTTTTCTTTTGCGCTCAGGTGGTGGCCAGAGCCGGTTCCCCGGGATTGTCGTCGGCGAACCCCGGCACCCAGCGGATCACCTCGTCGCGAAAACGGGCCGTGGTGCCGAGCTGGCACAACACGCCGATACCGGCGATGTGCACCCGGTTGATCAGGGCGTAGGACGGCGGCAGGTTGAGCTGGCGCACGACGTTGGTCGGGCGCAGGTCGGTCACCGAGGCGGCCTGCCGCTGCAGCCACTCGCGGCTGAAGGTGAACTCCTCGACCCGGGTCGGCTCGACGTACGGGGTGAGGAACGCGCGCAGCGCCTCGGGGTCGATCTCGATATGCGGGCGGATGAAACCCTCGTCACGCAGGCCCCGCACCACCGCGTCCATGTCGCCCTGGTTGAAGATCCGCGTCAGCGTGCCGAACACCTCCGGGTAGCCGCCCGGCATGCGGTTGACCGCGCCGAAGTCCAGCACCCCGAGCCGTCCGTCCGGCAGGACGCGGAAGTTCCCCGGGTGCGGGTCGGCGTGCAGCAGGCCCGCGCGGGACGGTGAACTGAACAGAAAACGGACGAACAGCAGGCCCGCCCGGTCCCGTTCCTCCTTGGTGCCCGAGGCGATGATCCGCGACAGCGGTGTGCCGTCGATCCACTCGGTCACCAGGATCTGCTCGTTCGCCGCGATGACCTCCGGCACCTTGAAGTCCGGGTCGTCCCGGTACGCCACGGCGAACCCGTGCTGCGCCTGCGCCTCCTTGAGGTAGTCGAGCTCCTCGGCGACCCGCTCCCGCAGCTCACCGATCAGCGCGTTGATGTCCAGCCCCGGCAGCAGCACCCCGAAGAGCTTGCCGAGCCGCGCGAGCTGGTTGAAGTCGCTGAGCAGCGCCTTCCCCGCCCCCGGATACTGGATCTTCACGGCGACCTGCCGCCCGTCGTGCCAGACCGCCTTGTGCACCTGCCCGATCGACGCCGCCGCCGTCGGCGCGTCCTCGAACGCCAGGAAGTTCTCCCGCCAGTCGTCCCCGAGCTGCTCACTCAGCACCGCGTGCACCGTACCGGCCGGCAACGGCGGCGCCGCGTCCTGAAGCTTCGTCAACGCCGCCCGGTAAGGCCCCACGATCTCCGGCGGCAACGCCGCCTCAAAGATCGACAAAGCCTGCCCGATCTTCATCGCCCCGCCCTTGAGCTCCCCGAGCACCTTGAACACCTGCTCAGAGGTCCGCTGCTGTATCTCCTGCGTGACGACCTCGGCCGACTTCCCCCCGATCCTCTTCCCCACCCCAAGCGCAGCCCGCCCGGCAAACCCGATCGGCAACGTCGCCAGCTTCGCAGAACGCGCCACAGCATTCCGAGGAAACTCACTCACCCACCCATTGTTAACGCCCACCCCACCCCCCCAC
>NZ_JBDPMD010000054.1:0-57322 GCF_039871875.1 Sphaerisporangium sp. B11E5
GGGGGGGGGGGGGGGCGGGGGTGGGGCGGGGGTGGGGCCGATGTGCGGTGGTGGGTGAGGGGGTGGGGTGTCTGTGGTGGATGGGGCTGGGGTTCGGGTGGGGTTACTTGGGGGAGCCGGGGGGGAGGGGGATCCACTTGTGCGACCAGGTGATCAGGGCGTCCAGGACGGGGGCCAGGTCGTGGGCCTTCTCGGTGAGGTGGTATTCGACCTGGACGGGGGTGGTGGGCTGGACTGATCTGGTGAGCAGGCCCTCCGCCTCCAGGGTGCGGAGGCGGGAGGACAGCATTGTGTCGCTGAGGCCGGGGACGGCTTCCTTGATCTGGGCGAATCGGTGGGAGCCGGTGAAGACGGCGCGGAGGATGGCGCCGGTCCAGCGTGCGCCGATCAACTCCACGGCGGTGTGGAAGCGGGTGCAGACCTCGTGGATCTCGGACATGGTTCCTCAGGCTGGCTGGGGGGTTTCGCGTAGCGGGCACAGGGCCTCGGAGACACGCTTGAGCTCGTCGAACATGGCCTTGGCGGAGGACAGCATGACGTCGTTGGGGGAGACGTTACCGTCCTCGTCGATGAACTGGTGGACGAAGGGGATGGCGACGGCCTCGGGCAGGGGGGTCATCTTGAGGGTGGTGACCACCTGCTTGATCATCTGTGCGGCCCTCGTGCCGGCCGCGACGCCGCCGTAGCTGACCAGGCCGACGGGCTTGTAGGCCCACTCGTGGTGCAGGTAGTCGAGCGCGTTCTTCAGGGGCGCGCTGTACCCGTAGTTGTACTCCGGCATGACGAACACGAACGCGTCCGCCTCGGCGACCTTGGCGCTCCAGTCCTTGGTGTGCTGGTGGACGTACGTCCGCAGCCGCGGGTGGTGCGGCTCGTCGAGGAACGGCAGGCCCACCTCGGCGAGGTCCACAAGCTCGACCTCCTCGAACGAGCCCTGTGCCCGCGCGGCCTCCTCGATCCACCGCGCCACGGGCAGGCCCACGCGGCCGGGCCGGGTGCTCGCCAGGATGATCTGCAGCTTCGCCATGTCGTGCTCCTCGTACTAAGAAAAACTAAGCTACTTAAAAGAACTTATCAGGCGTCTCGGCGTGTTCCTCGCCGCCCCCCACGCTGGAAGGCGCAGGACGAGACGGGCGCCTCGGCGGGAGTCCTCGATGCCGAGGGTCCCGCCGTGGGCCTGGGCGATCTCGCGGGAGGCGGGCAGGCCGAGGCCGCTCCCGGCGGGGTCGAGGTCGCGGGCGTCGCGCAGCCGGGTGAAGCGCTGGAAGACGCGTTCGCGGTCGGCGTGCGGGACGCCGGGGCCGTCGTCGGTGACCGTCATGACGGCCAGGCCGCCCGCGCGGGACACCTGGACGGTGACGGCGGACGCGGCGTGGCGCTGCGCGTTGTCCAGCAGGTTGGTGAGCAGGCGCGCCAGCTCCGCCGGGGCGGCAAGGACCTGGACGCCGGGGGCCGCGTCCACCTTGACGGGGACGCCGCCGGCGCGGCCGGCCACCTCCTCGGCGACCAGGGCGCCGAGGTCGACCGGCTCGCGGACGGTCGCGGAGCCGTCCTGGAGGCGGGTCATGAACAGTACGTCCTGGATGATCGCGTCCATGCGGGCGGTCGCCGACAGGACGGTCTCCAGGGCCTCGCGCGGGCCGGCGTCACCGCGGTGGGGCGAGGTCTCCTCCCGGTGCGTGCGCATCCCGGTGACGGTCGTCCTCGGATCGTGGCAGGTGGCGGACGCGACAAGGTGTCGCCGGCGGGCGTGCGGCGTCGTGCGGGCCGGCCGGCACGCGGCGAAGAGGTTGCGGATGACGCCAGTGACGGCGACGTAACTGCTCATGGAATCGGCCCCCCGGTCCGATAGATATGTACACTATGTTTATATCCTATTATGAACAGAGTGTCCATATATAGTGGAGAAGAGGTGAGTCGATGGACGCCGTGGAGCCCGTGCGCAGAGGTCGTGGCCGCCGTCCCGCGGGGGAGGTGCGGCGCGAGGTGCTGCGTGCGGCGGGCGAGCTGCTGCTGGAGCAGGGAGTGGCGGGCTTCACCATCGAGAAGGTCGCCACGCGTGCCGGCGCGAGCCGGGTGACCCTGTACAAGTGGTGGCCGTCCAAGGGGGCACTGGCACTGGACGGCTTCTCCACCATGGTCGCCGCGCCCCTCGCCTTCCCCGACACCGGTGAGATCGGCACCGATCTCACCGGCCAGCTGCTGGACTTCGTCCGACTGGTGCGGGACACCCCGGCGGGCCGCGTCATGGCCGAACTCATCTGCCATGCCCAGAGCGACCCCGATCTCGCCGTCGCGCTGCGCGAGCGTTACACGTGGCCGAGGACCTCGATGGCCGTCGAGGTGCTCGACCGGGCCAAGGAGCGCGGCCAGATCAGGTCCGACGTCGACTCCGAGGACGTCGTGGCCCAGTTGTGGGGCGCCTGCTACTTCCAGTTACTCGTCTTCGACCGACCGCTGACCGACCAGTTCGCCCGGTCGATCATCGTCAACCTGCTGGGAGGGATCCGTGCCTGACGGCCGCCTGGCGCGGTGACGCTACGCTGAAGCGTGGCTGACAAGCGTTATTCCGATTCCCCCGAGCCCGGTGGACGGCCGTCAGGGCCGGGGCGCGGGGTGCCCGCCCATCCGCTCGCGCGCGGGGCCGCGGCGGGGCGCCCGCGTGGTCGGCGCCCGCTGCCGAAGGGCGAGCACTTCTCCACGCCGGACGCCTCCGAGGCGCGGCGCGCGGTGGAGCGCAGGAGCGCGACGCCGCTGGTCTACCTGTACGGCCTGCCGCGCTGGGTGGTCCCGGTGGTGCTCGTCGTGCTGCTGCTCGCCGGGTTCGCGGTGCCCGACTGGCGGGGCGGCGTCGCCGTGCTCCCGGTGCTCGGGTTCGTGGTGTGGCTGGCGTACATGTCCTGGCCCTCGCTGGGCAGAGGGGGGAGGCTGATGCGGGTCGCGCTCGGGGTGTTCCTGCTGCTCCTGGCCGCCGATCGCTTCGGTCTCTTCTAGGTGGTTTTGACAACCGTTTTCATTCTGCCGCATACTCGGTAGGGTGATGCCCTTTTCGTCCAGGTGTGGCTCGCTCGACTCGACCAGCGCGCACGACCGTTCCATCCGTCCCGCCCGAGCTGGTCAGGCCGGTGAGACCACCCGCCGCGCCCGGCTGCGGGCCGCCGCGCTGCTCGGCGCGGGCCTGCTGCTCGCCGCCGCGGGATGCGGCGGCGGCCCCGCCGGTACCGCCGGTACCGGCGCCGCCGGCACGTCCGGCAAACCGGGCATCCTCGCCGCCTTCTACCCGCTGGAGTGGATGACCGCGAAGGTCGCGGGGCCGGACGCCCAGGTCACCACGCTCACCCAGCCCGGCGTCGAGCCGCACGACCTGGAGCTCGACCCGCGGCAGATCGCGTCCGTCGAGCAGGCCGGCCTCGTCGTCTACATCAAGGGCGTGCAGCCCGCCGTGGACGAGGCCGTCGGAGAGCAGGCCCCGGACAAGGCGTTCGACGTCGCCACGGCGATCTCCACCCTGCCCTCCACGGGCGACGAGGAGGGCCACGCCGAGGAGGAGGGCCACGAGGAGCCGTCCTACGACCCGCACGTCTGGCTGGACCCCACGCGCCTCGCCACCGCGGTCACCAAGCTCGGCGACCGTCTCGCGGCGGCCGACCCCGCGCACGCCGCCGGGTACGCCGCCCGCGCCAAGTCCACCGTCGCCGAGCTGACCGCACTGGACGGGGAGCTGCGCGCGGGGCTCGCCACCTGCAAGAGCCGGACCTTGGTCACCAGCCACTCCGCCTTCGGCTACCTGGCGGACCGCTACGGCCTCAAGCAGGTCGGCATCAGCGGCCTGGACCCGGAGGCCGAGCCGTCCCCGGCGCGGCTGGCCGAGGTGGCGCGGGTCGCCAAGCAGGAAGGGGTGACTACCATTTTCACCGAGGAGCTCGTCAGCCCCAAGGTCGCCGAGGTCCTCGCCAAGGAGGTCGGCGCCACGACCGCGGTGCTCAACCCGATCGAGAGCCGCCCCAAGTCAGGTGACTACCTGTCGGCGGCCCGCGCGAACCTCACCGTCCTTCGCAGCGCACTTGGATGCTCATGACCCCATCAGCCCAGGCCACCGGCGTGTCCGAGCGGAGTGCCGCTCCGGCCGCGCCGGTGGCGTTCGCCATGTCAGGCGGCCAGGTGAGCCTCGACGGCCGCCGTGTGCTGCGCGGTGTCGACCTTCGGATCACGGCAGGCGAGGTCGTGGCCGTGCTCGGGGCCAACGGCTCGGGCAAGTCCACGCTGATCAGGGCGCTGCTCGGCCTGATCCCGCTGTCCGGCGGCACCACCGAGCTGTACGGCGTGCCGCCCGCGCGGTTCCGTGACTGGTGGCGCATCGGTTACGTGCCGCAGCGCCTGTCGGCCGGCGGAGGCGTGCCCGCCACCGTGCGCGAGGTGGTGGCGTCCGGCCGCATCGCCCGCCGCGGCCGCCTGCGCCGCGCCCGCCCCGAGGACCGCGCCGCCGTCGCCCGTGCCCTCGCCGCCGTGGACCTCACCGAGCGGGCCGGCGACCCGGTCGGCTTCCTGTCCGGCGGGCAGCAGCAGCGGGTGCTGATCGCGCGGGCCCTGGCCGGGGAGCCGGACACGTTCGTCATGGACGAGCCGACGGCCGGGGTGGACGCCGCGAGCCAGCGCCAGCTCGCCGCCACGCTCACCGGGCTCGTCCAGGAGGGCAGGACGGTGCTGCTCGTCGCCCACGAGCTCGGCCCGCTCGCCCCGCTGATCACCCGTTCGATCGTGCTGCGCGACGGCCTGGTCACGCACGACCACCGGCCCGCCGAGGACGCCGGATGCCACCCCCGCCCGGGTCACGAGCAGGTGCACCCGCACGCTTACGACGTCTCCGGCGGCCCGATGAGCCCGGGAGCCTCCCGATGATCGAGATGCTGCAGTTCGACTTCATGGTGCGGGCCCTCACGGCGGCGCTGCTGGTGGGCCTCGCCGCCCCGGCCGTCGGGGTGTTCGTCGTGCAGCGGCGCCTCGCGCTGCTCGGGGACGGCATCGGGCACGTCGCGCTGACCGGCGTGGCGCTCGGCTTCCTCACCGGCACCGCGCCCGTGCTCACCGCGGTCGTCGTCGCGGTGCTCGGCGCGGTCGTCATCGAGCTGGTGCGCGCGCGGGGCCGCACCACCGGGGACGTCGCGCTGGCGCTGCTGTTCTACGGCGGCATCGCGGGCGGCGTGCTCCTCATCGGCCTCGCCCCCGGCGGCAGCAACTCGACGCTCACCTCGTACCTGTTCGGCTCGATCAGCAGCGTCACCACCGAGGACGTGTGGGTCATCGCGATCCTCACGGCGTTCGTGCTCGGCGTGGTCGCCGTCTTCGGGCGTGAACTGTTCGTGTTGTGCCAGGACGAGGAGGTGGCCCGGGTCAACGGCCTGCCGGTGCGCTTCCTCAGCCTGCTGATCGCGATCACCGCCGCGCTGACCGTCGTCATCGCGATGCGGGTGGTCGGGCTGCTGCTGGTCAGCGCGCTGATGGTGGTGCCGGTGGCCACCGGGCAGCAGGTCACCCGGAGCTTCACCGCCACCATGCTGCTCGCGATGCTGCTCGGCGTGGTCTCCACCGTCGGCGGCCTGACCACGGCGTTCTACGCGGGGGTCGCGCCGGGCGCGGCGATCGTGCTGCTCGCGCTCGCCGGGTTCGCCGTCGCCCTGGTGGCGGGGCGGTTCGTGCGGCGCGGACGGGTGGCGGGCCTGGAGCGAGGCCGGGTGCCGGCCACGATGGAGGCGGGGCCATGACCAGCAGGCGGGAGGCGGTGCGGCAGGTGCTGGCCGGCAGCACGAGCTTCCGCAGCGCACAGGACATCTACGCCCAGATGCGCGCTGAAGGCGCCAAGATCGGGCTTACCACCGTGTACCGGGCGTTGCAGTCCCTGGCGGACGCGGGGCAGGTCGACACGCTGCGCACCGACGACGGCGAGTCGGTCTACCGGGCCTGCGCCACCGGCGGCCACCACCATCACCTGGTCTGCCGGGGCTGCGGGCGCACGGTGGAGGTCGCAGGGCCCGCCGTCGAGCGGTGGGCCGAGTCGGTGGGCTCCGAGCACGGCTTCACCTCGATCACCCACACCGTCGAGGTCTTCGGCACCTGCCCCACCTGCCGTGCGGTGGCCTCGGCGGGCTGAGGCCACCGCCGTGCCGTCCGCCCGCCTGGGCCCAGCAGGCGCGTGGCCTGGCGGGACGGGGTGCCGGGGGCTGGCATGCTGTGCGGCATGCTCGCTTTCATCAGATACTCGGTGCCCGAGGCCAGGACCGGCGAGTTCGTCGCGTCGGCGACGTCGATCCTGGAGCTGTTCGCCCTGCAGGACGGCTACCGCGGCGGCCACCTCGGGCGGTCCGCCGACGAGCCGGAGCTGTGGGCGCTCGTGAGCACGTGGGAAGGGGCCGGGTTCTACCGCAGAGCCCTGTCGGCGGCGCGCATGGAGATGTACCCTCTGATGACGCTCATGCTGAACGAGCCCAGTGCCTTCGAGGTCGTG
The DNA here is from genome assembly GCF_039871875.1 of Sphaerisporangium sp. B11E5. Classification (NCBI taxonomy): domain Bacteria; kingdom Bacillati; phylum Actinomycetota; class Actinomycetes; order Streptosporangiales; family Streptosporangiaceae; genus Sphaerisporangium; species Sphaerisporangium sp. B11E5. Next base: position 6,503 of record NZ_JBDPMD010000054.1, read on the forward strand.
GTGAGCAATCCCTGACCCCGCTCCGGGTGACGCCGTAGCTTGCCGTGGATTCGTGGGCGGGTCGTGTCGCCGGTTCCCCTAAGCTTGTGGGAGAGATCGGGCAGGTGACGCGCCCTTCTATCCACTCCCAGCCCCACCCCGACCGCCAGCCGGATGGAGATTCTTGATGGCCCGCCGTACCGACATCATGGACACGATCGTCAGCCTCGCCAAACGCCGCGGGATCGTCTACCCGTCGAGCGAGATCTACGGGGGTCTGCGCGCGTCCTGGGACTACGGGCCGCTCGGCGTCGAGCTCAAGAACAACGTCAAGCGCGCCTGGTGGCGGGCCATGGTGCAGGGCCGCGACGACGTCGTGGGCCTCGACTCCTCGGTGATCCTCGCCCGCGAGGTCTGGGAGGCCAGCGGCCACGTCAAGGAGTTCGTGGACCCGCTGACCGAGTGCCAGTCCTGCCACAAGCGTTACCGCGCCGACCACCTGGAGGAGGCCTACGCCGAGAAGCACGGCGGCCGGGCCCCCGAGAACGGCCTGGCCGACCTCACCTGCCCCAACTGCGGCACCAAGGGCGCGTTCACCACGCCCCGCATGTTCAACGGCCTGCTCAAGACCTACCTCGGCGCCGTCGAGGACGACTCGGGCCTCGCGTACCTGCGGCCGGAGACCGCGCAGGGCATCTTCATCAACTACCTCAACGTCCAGCAGTCCTCCCGCAAGAAGATCCCGTTCGGCATCGGCCAGATCGGCAAGTCGTTCCGCAACGAGATCACCCCCGGCAACTTCATCTTCCGCACCCGCGAGTTCGAGCAGATGGAGATGGAGTTCTTCGTCAAGCCCGGCAGCGACGAGGAGTGGCACCAGTACTGGATCGACGAGCGCATGGCCTGGTACGTCGACCTCGGCATCGACCGCGACAACCTGCGGCTGTACGAGCACCCGAAGGACAAGCTGTCCCACTACTCCAAGCGCACCGTCGACATCGAGTACCGCTTCAACTTCACCGGCACCGAGTGGGGTGAGCTTGAGGGCATCGCCAACCGCACCGACTTCGACCTCAGCACCCACGCCGCCGCCTCCGGCACCGACCTCTCGTTCTTCGAGCAGGAGTCCGGCGAACGCTACGTCCCGTACGTCATCGAGCCCGCCGCGGGCGTGGACCGCTGCACCCTGACCTTCATGATCGACGCCTACACCGTGGACGAGGCCCCCAACGCCAAGGGCGTGATGGAGCAACGCACCGTCATGCGCCTGGACCACCGCCTGGCCCCCGTGAAGGCCGCCGTCCTGCCCTTGTCCCGCAACGCCGACCTCTCCCCCAAGGCCCGCGACCTGGCCGCCCAGCTCCGCCGCCGCTGGAACGTGGAGTTCGACGACGCCGGCGCCATCGGCCGCCGCTACCGCCGCCAGGACGAGATCGGCACCCCGTTCTGCATCACCGTCGACTTCGACACCCTGGAAGACCAGGCCGTGACCATCCGCGAACGCGACTCCATGGCCCAGAAGCGCATCACGCTGGACCAGGTCGAGTCCTACCTCCGCCAGCACCTCAACGACTGACACCCGTTCCGCGTCCCCGCCCGCACCGGTCGCGGCCGGTGCGGCACGCGGGCGTCACGGCTCGCCTGTGCGGGCGAGGTAGCGGGTGTGGTGGGCCGTGGCCATGCGCGTGGCGCGGGTCGCGGCGGTGGCGGGGACGGGCTGGGCGCGCAGGGCGGCGAGGGAGCGGCGCATGCCGGTGGTGAAGCGGCGGCCCGGTGGGGTGAGGCGGCCGGTGTCCAGCAGGGTGCCGGCGACCTCCCAGGTGGCCTGTCTCCAGCGGGCCAGCTGGGTCTGTGCGTGCAGCAGGGCCTCGGGGGTTCTCGTGACGCCGGCCTGGCGGGACCAGAAGGTGGCGATGCCCAGGTGCGCGTAGGCGCCCTGGAGGAGTGCGCCCAAGGGGCGGGGGTCGTCGCGCCAGGGGGCGTAGAAGAGGTCGTCGCCCTCGTCGTCGATCATGGGGAACAGGGTGCCGAGGGCGGACAGTTTGGCGTGCTGTACCTCGTGGGCGAACGACTGGGCCGTCGTCACCGGGTCGGGGGGCAGGGATATCGCCACCGAGCCGAAGGCGGCGGGGGAGGTGGCGCTGCTGGTGCCGCCGGACGGGGCCCGCAGGGGGACGAGCACGGTGACGCCCGCCGCTGTCTCCGCGGCCACCCCGGGGTGTGCCCGCACGAGCAGCCGCCACGCCGGGGCGAGCATCTCCCGCCAGGCGGCGAGGTCCTCCCGGCTCAGGCGCGGGGCACACCGGTCCCGCAGGGGGAACCGCATCGGGTCCACGTCGTCCACGAGCAGGGTGAGTGTGTCCCGCCCGGTGCCGACGACCAGCCGCCGCAGCCCGAGCCAGGGCCCCGATTCGGCGTGCGGGTCCTCGGGCACCCGGACCACCTGGTCTCCGGTCGCCACGGCCGCCCCCGCGCCGCCCGCCAGCACGATGGCCTCCTGCCCGTCCGCCGCGCCGGGGAACTCGGCCAGCCCGAGGGACGGCAGCACGACCCCCCGGCCGTGCACCCGCACCGGCACCGACATGGGGACCCGCGCCCGGACGGCCGCCGCCGCGGCCACCGACGCCAGCCACTCCGGCCCCACTCCGGGGTCGGCGGGCGGCGCCGCGTACGGATCGGGGCGGGTGCCGGCACGGGGTTCCCGGTGAGGGCCGGGTTCCCCGCCGGGACGGCGGCCCCCGGACGTGAGGCCGCGCAGGACGGTGACGGTCAGAGCGCCCACCCCCGGGTAGGCCAGCACCTCGCGGACCGCTCGGGGGGCCCGCCGTTGCAGGTCGGCCAGGGTGGCGTACGCGCGCCGCGCGATGTCGGCCTGCGGGTGGGACCGGGCGGTGGCTTCGGTGACGACGGTGCGCAGGAGCAGCAGCCGTTTGCTGTACTCGGCGGTGGACAGCGCCCGCAGCGCACGGCCGCCGCCCTCACCGGCGGCGATCCGGTCGAACAGCCCGGCCGCCATGGTGTGCCGCCGGGTGTTCACGGGGGGCCGCCGGCCGATCCACCGGCCGCCCGCGCGCCGGGACCGGCGTCCTCCTCGGAGCGGCGTGAGGGAACGAGGTCCCGCGCCGGTGCGCTCGGGGTGGTGGTCCCGGGGCGGCGCAGGGGGAGGAGGTCCTGGGTCAGGCGGTGCTGGATGTGGCGGATCAGGCGGTAGAGGTCGGGGCAGTACACGCTCGGGTTGGCGAAGCCGGTGCCGGGGCGGTAGCGGTGGGCGTAGTGGCCGGCGCCGCACACGCGGCTCAGGTCGCAGGAGCGGCATCCGGTGGCCAGGGCGGCCGGGCCCAGTTGGCGGGCGGCCACGGAGGGGAGGCGCAGGACGTCGTCGAAGGTCGCCGTGCGCAGGTGGAGGCCGGTGTGGGGGGCGCCGGAGTAGGCGGTCTTGAGGACGTCGCCTTGCTGGATCCCGCCGTCGGTCTCGATGACGACGCAGCGCATGGGTTCCAGGCCGAGGCCCTCCACCCGTGCGGTGCCGCCGAGCAGCAGGTGCACGATCTCCTCGAACATCCGGACGCCGGTCTCCTTGGGGACCGCGCCGTACCACCGGTCGAATATCGCGATGAGCCAGTCGGCGTACGGTGTGGCGGCCGAGCCGGGCGGCCGGCCCGGCGGGGGAGAGGCCCAGTTGCCGTGGGGCAGCAGGAAATCCACCGCGGGCGGGCGGTACGCCAGCAGCGCCTCGTAGGTGCGCACCGGGTCGTTGCGCAGGTCCACCGTGCAGAGCAGGCCGCCGAACAGGTGGCGGTACCGGCCGCCGGACAGCCGCCGTACGGCCGCCGCGACCCGCGCGTGGCTGCCGCGGCCGTCGGCGTGGCGGCGGTGGCGGTCGTGGGCCGCGGCGTCGCCGTCCACGCTCACGCCGACGCGTACGCCGAGTTCGGCGAACATCCGCAGGTAGGCGTCGTCCAGCAGCATGCCGTTGGTCTGGACGGACACCCCGACGGTGGTGCCGGGCCCGGCCGCCCGCCGGGTCTCGGCGACGGCGAACCGCAGCAGGCCGGAGCCGGACAGCAAAGGCTCGCCGCCGTGCAGCACCACGTTGACGTGCGGCAGCCCGTGCGTCCGCGCGTGTTCGGCGATGCGTTCGGCGGCCAGGGTCACGACGGCGCGGGGCATGGCCTTCGGCTGGTCGCGCCAGCTCTGGTCGGCGGCGCGGTACATATAGCAGTAATCGCAGGCCAGATCACAGCGGCTATGCATTTTGAGTATGAAATTGCGCAGCGGCCGCGGCGACCAGCCCTCGGCGATGAGCGCGCCGACATCCAAGGTATGGGGCCATTCCTGGGTGGGGTTCGGATCCCCGAGTGAAAGGCCGGACTCGACGCCGGCGGTTCCTCCCGCCACACCTGGCTCAGCAATCAAGGAGCGCCCCATACATGTCTGTTTTGACAATGCAAGAGTAGGTCAGCCGGGCGAGCAGCCGTCAAGGCCCCGGGCTGGGGCCCCGGCCGGGGCGGCGTACGCCTGCCGTGCGGATTACGTGGCTATGATGGGGAAGCTCGCGAAGATCGGCACGGTGTCCCGCCGCCCGGCCCGACGGGGTGCCGCGCACCCCAGCGTCGGCGGCGGTCGAGACCAAAAGGCACGGTGACGCCTTGAACACAGGTGACAAGGGAAATCCTCCGGACACTCTGGCGTCCGATCTCGTCGACCTCTCCGGCATCTCCCTGGACGCTCTGGCGGAAATGCCGGACTCCGTGCTGGCGTCGGCGCTGCGCCGCGTGCACCGGGAGGCCACCGAGGGCGCGGGCTCGTTCTTCAACGATTACGCGGAGAGCAATCCGGGGCAGCCGTGACGTCCGACGCCGCCGACATCCCTCTCGCCGGTTTCACCGTGCTGTTCTGCTCGACCAGCGAGAACATCGGCAGGACGACGACGATTCTCAATGTCGCGCTCATCCTGGCCGACGCCGGCCGTAAGATCCTCATCGCCGACGCCCACCCCTCGACGACGCGGGCCGACCATTATCTGCGCCCTTTCCTGCCGGCGAGCGTCACCGCCTCCCTCCCGGGCACGGCGGCCCCGCACTCGGCGCCCGCGGACGCGGCCGGGGTCATCCCGGTCCGGTACGACGCGGCCCACGCCTCCGGCGCGATCGGCCTGCTGCCCCTCGACATGGCGGGCCCGGCGGGGACGGCCGCCGTGCGGGCCATCGGTGAGGCGGCCAGGTCCGGCGCGTACGACTACGTGCTGGTCGACGTGCCGAGCGAGGGCTCCGGCATCCGGGTGACGGGGCTGGCCAGCCTGGCCGACGTGATCGTGGCGTGTTTCTCGCCGAACGTCCGCACCATCGAGAGCGCCGCCGCGCTCGCCGGCCGGCTGCGGCGCGGCGCGGGCCGTCCGGTCAGCGTCATCGCCCTGTGCGTCCGCGCCGACACCGCCTTCCCCGCGTACCTCGCGCAGGCCAGGACCGTGGCCGCCGAGCGTTTCTCCGACCTCGGCCCCGGCGGTCCCGCCGTCTACGCCGAGATCCCCTACGCCGCCGAGTACACCGTCACCGACACCCTGGCCATGCTGAACGAGCCGCCCGGCCGGTCCGACGGCCTGCGCGTCGCGTACGAGGACCTCGCCCGCACGCTCACCAACGGCCGGGTCGGCGCGCTGCGCCACGTCACCCTCGCCTACACCCCGCGCCACCGGGTGTGGGCCGAGTGGGCGGTCGCGCAGCTCGAACGTTTCGGCGTGCGGGCCGACGCGGTGGACATGGCGCGGTTCGCGGGCGTCAGCGCGAGCGACGACTCGGCGGTGCTCGTGGTGTCGCCGGCGGGCCTGGACGAGGAGGCCGCGGCGCGGCTGCGCCGCATGCCCGCGCCGGGCGTGCGGCTGGTCGTGGTGGACGACGCGCCGCTGCCCGAGGGCCTCGGCCACCACGTGCTGCTGGACCTGCGCGGGCGCACCGAGAGCGAGGCCGTGCTGGCCCTGCGGCGCACCCTGCGCATCAGCGGCCCCGCGACCGGCGCCGCCGCCGGCCCGCGTTTTCCCGGCGCGGCCGACCACGTCAGCCTGCCGCCGCGCGACATCGTGTTCGTGGGCCGCGACGACGCCGTGGACGGCCTGCGCGACGCCCTGCTCGCCCGTCCCGCCACGCACGGCCGGTTCCTGCTGCACGGCCCCGCGGGCATCGGCAAGTCCGAGATCGCCCTGGAGTACTGCCGCCGCTTCGGCGGGGCCTACGACATCGTGTGGTGGCTGCCCGCCGGGGACGAGCAGAGTGTGCGCTCGGCCCTCGGCGACCTCGCCGCCGCGCTCGGCATCCCCACCGCCGCCGACGCCGCCGGCGCGGTGCTGCGCCACCTGGCGTCCGAGCGTTCCGGCACCTGGCTGCTCGTCTACGACAACGCCTCCCCAGAGGTCGACCTGTCCCGCTGGACCCCGGCCGCCCGGGAGCGTTGCCACGTCGTCGTCACCGCCCGCCCGGCCGCCCCCGGCGAGGCACAGGAACGGTCCGTGCCCACCCTGCCGCCCGCCCGCCGGCCGTCCGCGCCCGCGGTGGACCGGCCGCAGGCGCAGGTGCGGCCGTTCAGCCCCACCGAGAGCGCGGCGCTGCTGCGCGTGCGGGTGCCGGACCTCACCGACGAGCAGGCCGAGACGGCCGCGGACCGGGTGGGCCACGTCCCGCTGCTGGTGGACCTGGCCGGCGCGTGGCTCGCCACCCTGGTGGCGCGGCTGCGCCAGGACAACGTCGCCCCCCGCGAGGCGGTGCGGCGGGCGGTGGAGATGTTCGCCGAGGCGGCCAACCGCGAGCACGCCCGGCTGCTTGCCGAGCACGGCGCCACCACGCGCGCCCGCGTCATGTTCGAGCTGGCCCTCGCCGCCCTGCCCGGCGACATCGGCGGCAAGGCCCTGCGCCGCGACACCATCGGCGGCGACGCCGCCCTGCGGCTGCTCGAGACCCTCGCCGTCCTGTCCCCGGAGGGCGTCGGCCTGCGGCTGCTGCGCTCCGGCCCCATGCTGGCCCTGCTCAGCGCGGACGACCCCGCCGAGGGCGCGGAACGGCTCGGCGACCCGCTGATGGTGGACGTCATGCTGCGCACCATGGGCAGGTACGCCCTGGTCAGGGCGGACCTCGGGCGCCCGGGGCGGCTGGTGCGCATGCACCCCCTGGTCGGCGAGCTGCTGCGCGAGCGCATGGGCGACCGGCTGCCCGGCGCGGTGGCCGCGGTGCGGCTCGCCCTGGCCGCGTGGTCCCCCGCGGACGCCGACGACGAGTCGTCCCCGCACATCCACAGCGAGCTGGAACGCCACCTGGACGTGCTGCGGCCCTGGGAGGACGCCCGCCCACCGGTGCGCCGCTGGTTGCTGCGCCAGCTCGACCACATCCTGCGCAGGGACGACCGGCTGGCCCGCGACCGCGCCAAGGCCATCGGCCTGCTCGCCCTGGACGCCTGGGAAGAGGACTCCGACCAGACCCTGCGCCTGCTCAACACGCTCGCCCGGGTGTCCCGGCTGCGCGGCGAGCACCACGACAACGAGCGGTACAGCTTCCAGGCGCTGCGCGCCCAGCGCGCCGTGCTCGGCGTCAACCACCCCCGCACGCTGCTCACCGCCGGGTCGCACGCGGCGGCGCTGCGCATGATGGGGGAGTTCGACGAGGCCCGCGACGAGGAGCGCAACGTGTTGCGCGAGGTGCGGGAGCTGTTCGGCGCCCACCACCCCCGCACCGGCGACGCCATGCACAACCTCGCCATCTCCGAGGCGCTGATGGGTGACCCGCGCCGCGCGCTGGAGCTGGCAGGGGAACGCATGCGGCTGCGCGTCGCGCTGAGCGGCGAGGGCGACCTGGCGGTGGCGCAGACCGCGATCACCATGGCCCGCTACTACCGCGACCTCGGCATGCTGGAGGAGTCGCACAGCATGCTGAGCCGGGTGCTGAGCAGGCGCGGCGTCCCCGCCGCCCCCGGCGCCGGGCCGGGGCTTGAGGTGCTGCGCGCCGAGAGCGGCCTGGCGATCACCGAACGGCGCCTCGGCCGCCCGTTCGAGGCCCAGGAACGCGACGAGCGGGTGCTGCGCGACCTGCGCGCCCACCAGGGCGACCACCACCTGGCCACCCTGACCTGCCTCGCGGGCCTCGCCGCCGACCTCGACGCGCTCGGCAGGCACGAGGAGGCCGCCCGGCAGGCCACCGCCTGCCAGAACGGCCTGCGCGACACCCTCGGGCCCGACCACCCCTACACCTTGCTGTGCCAGGTGTCGCTCAGCGCCTACCTGCGCAACTCCGGCCTGCTCACCGAAGCCGTCGACCTCGGCGCGCCGGCGTTGCGGCGGCTCGCCCGCCGGCTCGGCCCCGCGCACCCCTGGACCATCGCCGCCCGGGTGGCCCTCGCCAACACGCTGGTCCTGCAGGGGCGCCTGGAGGAGGCCGCGGCGCTGGAGGAGGCCGCCCGCGTCGCGTTCGGCGACGCCGGCCTGCCCGGCCACCCGGACGCCGCGCTGCTGGCCAGGAACATCGCCGACACCCGTGCGCGGCTGCGCGGCGCGGCCCCGGCCGACCCGCTGGCACGGGCGGACATCGACCTGGAGATTCCGGGGCTGTGAGGGCTCCGCGGGAACAGGGGAGGGGGCGGCCGTGACCACCTCGGCAGGCGACCGGCGGGTCGCGCACGTCATCGAGGCGGCGCACGCGGGCGAGGCGCACCGCAGGCTGATCGCCTACTGCCGCCGCGCCGTCGAGACCGGCGCGGGCCTCCACTGCGTCTCCCATTTCGGCAGCGGGGTCTTCGACTTCTCGGTGGACGTGCTGGAGGCGGGCGACTGCGAGGACGTGCTCGGCATGCCGTGCGCGCAGGCCCGCGAGCAGTACGTCCGGGTCGCGCGCCAGCTCGTGGCCCGGCACGCGGACTTCGACGAGTCGCTCACGGCGCTGCGGTCGGGCTCGCTGATGCGCATGATCGTCGAGGCGGGCGGCGTCGCGCTGCACTGCGGGCGGCTGCGCGCCGGGGAGCACCTGGTGGGCGCCACACTGCACGCCGAGCAGGTCGAGGCCATGGACCGCGCGATGAGCGGCCTGGTCACCGAGATCCGCGTGCGGGAGTTGCGCCTCAGCGACGAGCACCCCGGCGGCGACCACGGCATGGCACAGTCCCGGCCGCGGCTGACGTCCGGGCCGCACTTCGAGACCGGGCCCGCGCTCGGCACGCCGTCCCAGGCCAGGCTGTTCGACCTGTGGGCGGGCGCCGTCAACGCCGAGGACCTGCACTACCTGGCGCTGTACAAGGGCTGGTCCCCGGCCTGCGCGGGCGACGCGTTCGGCGACCCGGCGCTCGGCCTGTGGTTCACCGACATCACCCTCGGCACCCGCCGCGCGCTGTACCGGGACATCGCCCGGCGGCTGCGCGCCGACCTGGCCCGGCTGCGTCACGCGCTGCGGCACATCGTGGACGCCCCGGTCGAGCGCCTGGTGCTGGACGTGGAGGCCGGGGCGCTGTACGTGCACTGGCTCGGCACCGCTCCGGGGGACTTCCTCCTCGGGGTCACGTTTTTCCAGGACAAAGTGCATTACGCCGAGAATCGCATGCGTGAGGTGGCCGAAGAAGTGCGCGCCGCCGGATAGACGTCCCGGAAATCCGACCGCCAAAACCCGTGAAAGGCATATTTCCCTTACTGCGAAGCAGTGGCAACAACTCGGTGTTCGCTTATCATTGCCGGTAGAGCGGAAGCGCCCCCCGCATCGGGGTTGGAGGGACACCAGTGAAGGTGATCGCCCGGTTCACCCGTACCCCGGCGGGCCGTCTCGCCTCCGTTCTCCTCGTCGCCGGCGCCGGCCTGCTGATCGCCGGGTACGGCGACGCGCCGGCCGTCGCCACGGGCTCCTGGTACATGTGGGGCGTCGGCGCCCTGCTCGCCGTCGGCCTGTACGGCAGCGCGTCCGGCATCCCCCGCGAGGCGGTGCGCGACTGGCGCGTCGTGCTGGCGGCGGTGACGGTCGGGGTGCTGCTCAAGACGGCGCTGATCGCCGCGGTCATGTACGCCGCCGCGGGGCTCGGGCCCGCCGCGATGCTGCTCGGCGTCGCCGTGGCGCAGATCGACCCGCTGTCGGTGGCCGCCATCACCGGCAGTTCCCGCATGTCGCGCCGCGCCAAGGCCCTGCTCAGCGCGTGGGCGTCGTTCGACGACCCGGTCACCGCGCTGCTCACCGTCTACCTGATCTCGTTCGCCGTGGGCGGCGCCGGCCCGGTCGGCGGCCTGTCCGGGTACGCCACCGGGCTCGCGCTGAACGCGGTCTTCGCCGCCGTGGTGTTCGCCCTGTGGGCGCTCGCCCGGTCGTACGTGCCCGACCGGCCAGGGCCCGGAGGGGAGCCGAGACCGCCGCTGTGGTTCGGCGTCGCGGCCGGGGTGGTGCTGCTCGGGCTGGTCGCCGTCGCCGCCACCTGGTACCTCATGCTGGGCATCGCGCTGATCGGCCTGTTCTACCGGCCGGGCATCGACGCGGTGACCGAGAGGGTCACCCAGGCCGCGTTCTACGCCGCGACGTTCGTGCTCGGCCTGCTGCTCGCGGGCGGCGTCCACATCGGGCTCGGCGTGCTGCTCGGCGTCTCGGCGTTCGCCGCGCAGATCGTCGCGGGCCTGCTCATCGCCCACCGCCTCCCGGTCACCGACCGGGTGCACCTCGCGCTCGGCCAGCAGAACGGCATCACCGCCGTCATCCTCGCCCTCACCCTGCAGCCGTACCTGCCGTACGCGGTCGGCGTGGTCGCCCCCGCCATCCTCACCGTCAACGTGCTCCACCTGCTGAGCAACTCCGCCTGGGACGCCGTCCTGCGCGGCCGCCGTCCCGCGCCGCCGCCATGGGTGCGGCCCGCCCCGGCGCGTCTCGCCCGCCCGGCGGCCCCCCGTCCGGCGCGGCCCGCGCGCCTCCCCACCCGGCCGCTGCGCCCGGCGCCGCTGTCCAAGGACTGACCGGCTACGGCCGCAGGCTGGCCATCGTGGACTCGAAGACCCGCTCGCCGAGGCGGGACAACGCCTGCTCGGCCTCCGCCCGGTGGAACGACCGGGCCGCCTGCTCCATCGGGTCCAGCTCCTCGGTGAACGGCCCGAGCGCGGCCAGGCTCTCCAGCCGGAACACCGGCAGCATCTCGGCCGTGATGTCGTAGCTGCGGCAGATGACCCGCAGCCTGCGTTCCTGGTCCGTGGTCGGCGTCACCGGGCCGGACCTGACCTGGCGCACCCACTCGCCCACGCTGTCACGGAACGCCTCAAGCAGCTTCTGCAGCAGCACGGCCACCCCGACCGCCTGGAACTGCTCGCGGGTGAAGTTCAGCCGCCGCGGCCGCGTGGCGTCCGGGTCGTGCAGGCTGAACACCTGCCGGAACGTCGTGGGCACGCCGGCCATCAGCCCCACCGTGTCGAAGGCCCGGTCGAAGTGCCGCTGGATCTCCTGCGGCAGCCGGGCCCGCGAGGCCGGGCCCCGCGACCGCGCCGTGCCGGGCAGCGGGACCTCGCCGGCGTCGGAGAGCACCTGGAACAACTCGCCGAGGCGGGCGCCGGAGGAGGCGTTGATCTGCTCCACCCGCCCGTCGATGCGCTGCAGGTAGTCGAGCACGTTGGTCTGCTGGTACGCCAGCCCCTCCATGCGCTCCCGGAGCAGTTGCAGCGCGCCGTCGCGTCCGCTGTTCTGCAGCCGCAGCACCGCGTCCCTGATGGCCTCCTGCACGGCCCGCCGGAAGTGCTTGTCGCTGTACACGATCGGCTGGGTGCCGGTGAGGTCGGCCAGGCGCTGCCGCAGCGGCGCCGCGAGGTAGCCGTTCACCACGACGAGCACCTCGCACGGCGCGGAGCCGGTGTCGGCGCGGGCCGCCTCGATGACCCGTTTCAGCCGGTCGACCTGGGAGTCCAGCACCATCGAGTCGCTGGTCACCAACGCGACCGCCGCGCCGGAGCGCCCCACGGGGACCCAGAAGTCGACGTCCTCGGCCGCGTGCCCCGCGCGGTGCTCGAAGCGGGTGGAGCTCGGCTCGAACCGCCACGGCCCGGTCAGCAGCACGCTCTCCAGCGCCGCCCTGATGTCGTCCCGGGTGGCCACCTCGAACGCCTCGCGCACCGCCTCGCGCACCACGACCTCGTCGATCTCGCCCGGCGCGCCGCCGCCCCTGGCGGCCGCCAGCGTCCACGCGTGGTGGCACAACTTCAGCACCCGGCGCGGCACGCCGCCGCCGAGCTCCCGGATGTACGCGACCGCGTCCGGCAGGAACGGCGCGACGTCCCGCGCCCCGACAGGCGCGCCGGGTTCCCGCCCGGGGCGCAGGTGGCGGGCGACCAGCTCGAGCGTCTGCGGGACGGTCAGCGGCGTCGGCCGGATCGGCAGGATGCGCTCGTGCAGGCTCTCGCTGAACTCGCTCAGCGCCTCCGGCAGCACGCAGAACACCATCAGCCCGCCCACGCTCACGTAGACGTTGACGAGCTTCTCGAAGGCCTGCATGAAGTCGATGCGCCGGTCGCGCGGCCACTCCAGCGCCTTCTCCAGCATGTCGATGATCAGCACGAACCGGCGCCCCGACCTGCCGTACAGGAACGCGAACACCGCCAGCGCGTCGAACACCGAGCTCACGTCGTCGATGGGCGAGGTGATGCCGCGCTCGACGAGCACCGGCGCGGGCGGGTGGCCCATGAGCCACTCCCACACCGCGTCCTGGTACTCGGGGAACTGCAGCAGCGCGAGCGCCGAGGCGAACTTGCCGTGCTCGGTGAGCACCTGCAGCCGGTGCTCCAGGTCCCGCCGGATGGCGCTTTCCGACAACGTGTACGCCTCGATCACCGCGTGCGGGTCCAGGCGCCGCCGCCGCAGCCCGTCGGCGATGTCGCGCAGCGACCGCGTCTGGTCCAGGCTCTCGGCGGTGACGTCGGAGTAGTAGTCGAGCAGGACGTCGTAGAACGCCGCCTTCTGGTCCTTGAGGTCGTTGACCAGGCGGTCGCGGTAGATGGCGCCGAAGTCCCACACCGGCTCGTCGATCAGCCACAGCAGCGGCTCGGACGGGTGGGCGGTGACCCCGCGCACCAGGCCCCGCGCGATGTGGCTCTTGCCCGAGCCGTAGTCGCCCACCACCGCGAGCGCCCGGCCCCGGGACGGCAGGTCCTGCGCCTGATCGAGGTACGCCGCGAGCTGGCGGTTCACCGCGCGGATCGCGTCGGTCTCGACGGTGACGTACGGTGCGGCGGCACCCACCAGGGGCGCGAGGTCGTCGGAGCCGGTCAGGCGGGCCGCGGGTACCGAGGGGAACGGGTTCTCCTCAGCGCTCATCGCGACCCCTCCCTCGCCGGGACCGGGGACGGCGGATCAGCTCCGGGCTGCTGCGCCGCTGTTCGCTGAGCGCACGCACGTCATGGTCGGAGATCTCCAGCCGTCCGGCCCGGCACACGATTTCGCCGAGTTGAAACAACGAGTTCTGGAGCCAGCGTACTCTCTGAAAGTGGATTTCCGGTGACACCTCGGCCACGGTCTCCGGGGAAATGATCACATGGGGCTGGGTCAGCCCGGGGCGTCCCTGCCACACGTTGACGAAGCTCTCGGAGTCCTTGTCCTTCAGCGGCCCGATGGACAAGGCGGTCACGAGGTTCTCCTCCTCCCAGGTGAGGGAGAGACGCACGGTGTCCATGAGATCGGGCTCGGTGGTCTCGGCGAAGAACACCATGCGGCGCTCGCTGAACGTCACGTACGAGAGCAGGAAGTTGCCGTGCATCTCCTTGGAGCCGAGCCTGATGTACGGCAGGATCACCAGCGCGAAGAGCTGCCGGTCGTCCAGGAAGTCCCGCAGCCGCTGGTAGAGCTCCACCAGCGACGACCGGGTGTCTCCCGCCAGCTCCGCCAGCTCGGTGGCGTCGCCGGGGAAACGCTCGCGCACACCGATGAGCACCCGCTTGAAGATGTTGTGGTTGATGGTCTCCAGCGGGTGGAGCTGCGACTTGTTGTCGAACGCCACCTTGCGCGCGTCCCCGCTGAGGTCGATGACACAGATACCGGGGACCGCCGGGCGCGGGTGCCACAGGCCGGTTTCGTCGCCGGGGTCCTCGGCGGGGTGGCCGAGCTCGGCGGCGAGACGGGTGCGCAGGTCGTGCACGCAGCGGTGGATCAGGCTGGTCTTGCCGCTGCCCTCCACGCCGTCCACCACGACCACGTGCCCCGACCGCACCAGCATGTTGATGTCGCCGAACCGCCCGCGGAAGTGGCGGAACGCCTCCTCGGTCTCGTCCACCGGCACGTACAGCCGCTCGTGGCCCCGGTAGCGCCAGGGGCACAGCGGTGTGCCGGTGATGTACGCGAGGCGGGGCACGCCGCTCACCTGCGGTTGCATCACCGGGATGCCGAAGGTGTTGACGACGGTCACGCACCCGCCTCCCGTCCGCGGGCCCCCCGCCGGACGAGTGACTCGGCGCGGGCCACCAGGGTGGCCACGCGGCGCAGCTCCTGCTCGCCGGCCTCCCGCCGCTGCGCGTGGTTGAGGCCCGTGCCGCCGGTGCCGCCGGGGGCGACGTCGTAGGGGACCGGCAGGTCGTCGGCCAGCTTCGCCGCCTCGGCGCGGTGGCGGCCGGACACCTTGTGCTTGGCCAGCTCCACCTGCAGCTCGAACGCCCGCGCCGACACCGCGTCACCCGGGGTGCGGGGGTTGTCGATCCACGCGGTGACGTACTCGTGCGCGGCCCGCCGGAAGTGGCCCGCCGCCTGTAAGAGAGCGTCCCGGGACGCCTGCCTGCGGGTCACGGCGGCGTCCACACGCTGCACGGCCAGCGTGAGCAGCGCGCCGGCCAGCACCGGGAGCAGCAGCTCGACGAACGGCGGCAGCGCGCCCGGCTTCTCGTCCGTCACCAGTTGCGGCACGGTGGCCAGCAGGGCGTCGCAGGCGCGGCCGAAGTCGTCCGGGTGCTGGTCGCGCCACGCCCGCAGGGGGTACGTCCAGCGGCCCACCTTGAGTGAGCCGGGTTCGCCGTGAACCGCCGCGCCGAGGCGCAGGTTGACGGCCGCCTCGACGACCTGCTCGCGGTGCGCGGCGGACAGGCAGTAGACGGCGCGCAGGTCGGCGTCGTCGTCGGCGTGCGCGGCGCCGGCCGGTCCGAGCGTCGCGGCGACCCATAACAGGAGCGCAGCCCACCGGCCCCGCCGAAACCGCATCCCCTCACCCCTTCACCCTCGAAGGTCATCGGCGCCGAGGGCGAAGGAAATGGTCTCATGGGACGCGCTGGGGCTCCGTAACAACCCGGAAAACCATCGATGCGATACTCCATCGTTTCCCAGGATAAATCCCGCCGTGAATCGGCGGCGCGGCCGTCAGCGCGCGGCTGCCGCGTCCGACCGGAGCACCCGCACGTCGGCCGCCTTGACGAACGCGATGCGGTGGCCGAACTGGATCTGGAAGTACACCGCCCGGCCGCGCACCACCCGGTGGTTCCCGGGGTCGAGGGTGGTCGAGTGGTAGTACTCGCCGCGGGTGGCGCGGCCCACGGCGTACCGCTGGCCCCGCGGGAACGCGTACTGCAGCGGCGTGACGTCCTGCACCGGCACGTCGCCGGGGTACGCGCCGGGCTCGGGGTAGGCCCGGCCGTACACCGGGACCTCGTCCAGGCCGCGGCGCGGCGTGACGAGGAAACCCTCGGTGTTCACGGCGGTGGGGCGGGCGGCCGGGTTGTGGAACCAGGCGAGCCGGCCGAGGTACCAGATGGCCGTCCAGTCGCCCCTGCGCTCGGCCACGGCGAACCGCTGGCCCGTGGTGGCCCGCGCGCCGTGGTCGTACACGTCGTAGGTCGCCTCCCCGCTCGGCTTGCGGCCGATGTCGCGCACCAGCGGGGCGTCCCGGCTCGGCGCGGTGTGCAGCCGGACCGACGCCGAGCCGTGCGGCGGGCAGTCCTCGCCGGCGCCGCCGCAGCCGGTGTAGCGGGGGCGGTGGCGTGCGTAGTCGGTGCGGATCGTCACCAGCCCGGCGTCCCGGCCGCCGGTGGCCCGCACGGGATGGCCGAGGAGGTCGAAGTAGTGGGCCCAGTCCCAGTACGGCCCCGGGTCCACGTGCATGCCCGCCACCGCGCTCGGCACCGTGCCCGGCACGTTGTCGTGGCCGAGGATGTGCGCCCGGTCCAGCGGGATGTCGAACCGCTTGGCCAGGTAGCGCACCAGGCGGGCCGAGCTGCGGTACATCGCCTCGGTGTACCAGGCGCCGGCCTTGGCGAGGAAACCCTCGTGCTCGATGCCGATGGACCGGGCGTTGACGTACCAGTTGCCGGCGTGCCAGGCCACGTCCTTGGTGCGCACGTGCTGGGCGATGTGGCCGTCGGCGGACCTGATGGTGTAGTGCCAGCTCACGTACGCCGGGTCGGCCACCAGCTTGAGGGTCTGCGCGTAGGTCGCCTCGGTGTCGTGGATGACGATGTAGTCGATGCCCTGGTCGCGGGGCCGGTCGGCCAGGTCGTGGTTGCCGTACTTGCCGCCGGGCAGCCGCTGGTACGGCGCCGGCAGCCACTCGCACGCCACTCCCCGCGGGCACTCCACCGTCCGTCCCTCCCCGTTCTGCTCCGGCACGCGCGGGAGCTCCCGCGCGGGGGGCAGCGTTACGCGCTGGCCGTCGTCGGTGACCCGGGCCGCGCCGGTGCGCAGCACCGCGAACACCTCGTCGGCGAAGCACGGCCCGGCGTCGGTCCCCGCGTACCGCGCCACCGCGCCGTACCACGCCGCCGGGTCGCTCGTGGGCGGGCGGCCGAGCTCCCGCTGGTAGGCGGCGAGCAGCGCCGCGCCGCCGAGCACGTTGGCGTCCGGGTCCCCGATGAGACGCTCGCCCGGCAGGCCGGTGAGCCGCGCCGCCTCGTCCACCCGTTGCAGGGCGGGCCCGGCCGGCACCGGCGGCGGCTCGCCGCGCAGGGCCGTCCGCGCGTCGGTGATGTGCATGGGGCCGTACCCGCCGGTCACGCTCGGCACGCCCCGGTTCGCGTCCCACCGGGACTCCAGGTACGACACGGCCAGCAGCAGGTCCTCCGGCACGCCGTACGTCATGGCGGCGGCCCGGAAGGCCTTCTGGCGGGCGTGCGCGGGGTCACCAGGCTCGTGCGCGCCCGTTCTCAGGGTGCCGCACCACGAGACGCCGGCCAGCACCAGGGCCGTCATCTGGAACGCGGCACGTCGCGGCGCGCAGGGCCACGCGGGGAACAGCACGCCGGTCACCCTAGGCGAACCGACTCGTGACTTCACTCATGTCATGCGGCGTGTCAAGGCCTTTCGCCTGGCCTGATGTGGCCGCCGGTCACCCCGCCGCGTAGTCGCGCACCTCGATCGAGTCGTGCAGGCGCACCCCCTTGGTGTTCAGCTTGGCGAGGGCCCGGGTGACCCCGGCCGGCAGGGCGCTGATCAGCCGCGCCCCCTGCACCAGGCCCCAGACGCCGGACGCGGAGCCCGGCACGAGGGTCTTGGCCGCGCCGAGCGCGAACGCGCGGCTGTCGCGCACCGCCTTGGCCATCGCCCGCTCGTAGGCCGGGTAGGCCCGCGTGTGCTCGCCGCCCGCCTCGGCCAGCTCCCCGGCCAGCACATAGGCTCCCACCACGGCGAGGCTGGTGCTGCCGCCGACGGCCGGGCCGGGGCAGTACCCCGCGTCGCCCACCAGCGTGACCCGGCCGCGCGACCAGGTGTCCATGCGGAGCTGGGTGATGGAGTCGAAGTAGAACGCCGGGGTGCCGTCCAGCTCGGCCAGCCACCGGTCCACGTCCGGGTGCATGCCCTCGAACCTCTGGCGCAGCAACTCCTTCTGCCGCGGCACGTCGCGGTAGTGGTAGTCGAGCTCGCGCTCGCTGCGGAACAGGAACACCGCCCGGGCGTCGTGCATGTGCGCGGCCCGGTAGAAGCCCGCCACCCGGCCGGCCTCCACGTGGGCGGCGTACTCCCCGGCCGGGTTCAGGCCCGCCGGCAACGTCAGCACGGCGAGGTAGGCGCCGATGAACGCACTGAAGTCCTTCTCCGGCCCGAACACCAGGCGCCGCACGTTGGAGTGCAGGCCGTCCGCGCCCACCACCAGGTCGAACCGGCGCGGCGTGCCGCGCTCGAACCGCACCTCGCCGTCGTCCCCGACGGCGGTGATGCTGTCGCCGAACACGTACTCGACGTCGTCCTTGGTGGCGTCGTGATAGATCTCGCTCAAGTCGTCCCGCATGATCTCCACATGCCGGTCCGAGGCGGCGCGGAACACCTTGGTCAGGTCGAGCCTCACCGGCTTCGCGTGCCCCCGGCGGTGGATGACCATCCGGTCGGTGCCGGTGGCGAGCTTCTGCACCTGCGGTAACACGCCCATGCGCTCGCTGATGTCCATGGCCGGGCGGAACAGGTCGACCGAGTGCCCGCCGGTCTTGCGCAGCGCCGGGGCACGCTCCACCACGGTGACGTCGAAGCCGTACCGGGTGAGCCAGTAGGCCAGGACGGGCCCGGCGACGCTGGCGCCGGAGACGAGAACGTGCATGACCTCTCCCTTACTTAACGATAGGTAAGGAGCGTACCACAGTAATTTACCGATCGTTAAGTAAGCTATGCTGGGAGGATGCCGCGCCCATCCGACACCAAGCAGCGCATCCAATCGGCCGCGCGGGAGCTCTTCGCCCGCCAGGGCGTGCAGAAGACGAGCCTCCAGGAGATCGCCGACCGCCTCGGCATCACCAAGCCGGCCCTGTACTACCACTTCTCCTCACGCGAGGAACTGGTCCGCAGCATCATGCAGCCGCTCATCGACGACGGCGAGCGATTCGTCCTGGAGCAGGAGGCCAAGGGGACGGTGGACCCCCGCGAACTGCTCGACGGTTACTTCAGGTTCCACTACCGCCACCGCCGCGACATCATGCTCATCCTCACCGAGATGTCGACCATGGTGGAACTGGGCCTCATCGAGACCGTCCTGACCTGGCGCGCCCGCCTGGCCGTCCTCCTGGTCGGCCCCGGCCCCACCCTGCAACAGGCCGCCCGCGCCGTCGTCGCCCTCGGCGGCCTCCAGGACTGCACCGTCCAGTTCCCCGACGCCCCCGAGACCGACCTCCGCGAGGCCGCCGTGAACGCCGCCTGCGCCGCCCTCGGCATCTGACACCCCGCCACCTCGGCGGCGCCGCGTCCCGTCCCGCACGAGGCCGGGCCGGCTTCCGCACCGCCGTGGCGTAAAACGCAATAACCGTGTCGTTGACGCCATCCCACCCGGCTGACGAGCATGGATGCCATGCAGCGCCGCGTCGTCATCGTCATCTACGAGGGCTTCCAACTCCTCGACCTCGCCGGCCCCGCCGACGTCTTCACCACGGCGAGCCTCCTCACGGGTGACCCCGGCTACACCGTCGACGTGGCGGCCCCGCAAGCAGGCGAGGTCACCGCCCTCGGCGGCGTCACCGTCACCGCCCGCACCGCCCTGGCCGACGTCCCCACCCCCATCGACACCCTGATGGTCGCCGGCGGCCTCGGCACCCGGCACCACCTGGACGACCCAGACCTCACCTCACACCTCACCCGCCTGGCCGCCGCCTCCCGCCGCGTCACCTCCGTCTGCAGCGGCGCCTTCCTCCTCGCCGAATCCGGCCTGCTCACCGGCAAACGCTGCACCACCCACTGGCTGGTCGCCGACCAGATGGCCACCCGCTACCCCGGCATCTACGTCGACCCCGACCCCATCTACGTCAAGGACGGCGACACCTGGACCTCGGCAGGCGTGACCGCGGGCATAGACCTCGCCCTGGCCCTGGTGGCCGAGGACCACGGCCACGCCCTCGCCCGCGACGTGGCGAGCGGCCTCGTCGTCTACCTCCACCGCCCCGGCGGCCAGAGCCAGTTCAGCACCCCCCTGCACGCCGCCACCCCACCCACGGAAACCCTCCGCGACCTCCAGGCATACATAGACGCCAACCCCGGCGAAGACCTGAGCGTCCCCGCCCTGGCCCGCCGCGCCGGCATGAGCGACCGCCACTTCTCCAGGGTCTTCACCCAGCAGACCGGCATCTCCCCAGGCCGCTACGTGGAACGCAGCCGAGCCGACGCCGCCCGCCGCCTGCTGGAGACCACCACCCACCCGCTGCCGACCATCGCCCGCACCACCGGCCTCGGCGCCCCCGAAACGTTGTACCGAATCTTCCGCCGCCACTGGCGAATCTCCCCCGGCGACTACCGCCGCCGCTTCCAGTCCAAGGAGCCCTGACCCACGATGCGCGTAGCCATCCCCCTGTACCCCCGCTTCACCGCGTTGGACGCCGTAGGCCCCTACACCGTCCTCGCCTTCGCCCCCGGCTTCGACGTCACCTTCATCGCAGAAACCCCCGGCCCCGTGGTGGACGACCAGGGATCCCTCTCCATAACCGCCACCGCCACCTACACCGACCTCCCCGCCCCCGACATCATCCTCGTCCCCGGCGGCCCCGGCACCCTCGAAGCCATGTCCGACCACCCCCTCCTGAACTGGCTCAAGCAAGCCGACCCCCACACCAGATGGACCACCTCCGTCTGCAGCGGCTCCTACCTCCTCGCCACCGCCGGCCTCCTGACCGGCCGCAAAGCCACCACCCACTGGGCCCTCCTCGACGGCCTGACCAACCTGGGCGCCACCCCCGTCGCCGACCGAGTGGTCATCGACGGCAAGTACGTGACCGCCGCCGGCGTCTCCTCCGGCATAGACATGGCCCTCACCCTCCTCGCCGAAGCCACCGACATCCCCACCGCCGAGAGCGTCCAACTGGCCATGGAGTACGACCCCCAGCCCCCGTTCCAAGCGGGTTCTCCGAAGACGGCATCCCCAGAGGTGAGGGAACGAGCCCTCGATCTGATCGTCTGACGGTCAGTAGCAATCCGGGATCCACTGCGGCACCGGGGTCTTGATGCGGCCCAGCGCACCGGTGGATCGCGTGGAGCGCCGAGACCGCGTCGAAACGAACCTGATCGGCGACGGTTGAGTCGACCACTATCTCGCGCAAGGCCAGGAGAGCCGCCTCTTCGTACGGCTTGCCGTACCAGCCGAGTTCCTCGGCGATGTGGCGACGTTGATCAGCGGGAACGTCCGTCTCCCGTAGCGTCCGCGTGGCCGCCTCCGCCGCGGCCATCCGGTACGCGGGATCGAACGCGGCGAGTGTTTGCATCATGAGGGCCCATTCCGCCGGGTCATCGCCTAGTTCGTCGGCGAGCCGGCGGAGCACTCGCACGGCCTGGTCCCTGAACGCGTAACCCAGTTCGCCGAGCGCTTTCGCCGAGGCTCGCCGCTCGGTGACGTGCTGCGTCGGGTCGTCGGTCATACGGACAAGGATCCTCGCTGCCATGGCACGGTGCTCGGCACCGGCCCCGGCCAGGGTCACCACGGCCTGCCGGAGACGCTCGGCATCGCCGGTCGGAGCGTTGTCCAAGCGGATAAGTGCTTCGAGGACGTGTGCGCCGCTCTCTCGAGCGAGGACGGCGCGGGTCGCCCATGCCGCGGCGCGGTCCGCATCGTCCACGGTGGGGTCCTGGGCGAACCGATGGAGTGCGACAGCGGCACGAGCGCGGTGCTCGCCTGGGAACCTCGTCAAGAGCAGGGCGATGTGATGCCTCTCCGCCGCGCCGTGCGCCGGGTCGGCGAGAAGTTCGTGGAGCACCTCCGCAGCGTGGTCACGATGCTCGTCGCTCAGCTTTGCCAATGCTTGCGCCGCCTGCCGGCGCACCCCGGCTTCGGCGCCGGTGTCCGAGACGACGCGGTGGAGCACCTCGGCGGCCATCGGGCGAGTCGGGGCGCCTAAGCTGATCAGCGTCGTAGCGACGCGTAGTTTCTCGTCGGCGTCGACGGCCGGGTCGCGGGCGATGGCCCCTAAGATCTCCCCCAGGTGGGGCCTGCGGTCATGGTCGAGCTCGGCCAGCGCGACGGCCGCCTCCGTCCGTTCCCACACACTCGTGCTGGTATCGGCGACGAGTTCGGCCAGCGCGTCCATCGCCTGTGCGCGCCGGACGGAGCCGAAACGGGCGAGGAGGTCGGCCGCCATACGCCGTTCCCACGCGCAGAGGGTCCTGTCCTGGGTGATGGCACTGAGCAGGTCGGCGCCGCGTTCCCGCATGAACACGCTGAGCCGTGCCAGGCCCATGGTCGCGGTCATACGGGTTGCACCGTCATACGCCGGATCGGCGGCGATCCCGGCCAGCGACTCGATGGCCTCGTGATACCACCGGCCGTCGGCGTCGGCGAGCGAAGCCGTCGCGAGGGCGCGGGCCAGTCTGGCCTCGGCGTCCTCGCCGGTGAACCGGCCCAGTGCCTCTACCGCGAGACGCCGGGCCGCTGGACCTGATTGGCTCAGTGACTCGATGGCCTGGAACCGGCTCCAGACGTCGGTTCGTTGATCGATAGCAAGGCGGTGAAGGTGCCGCCGCGCGAGCTCACGGGCCTTAGGGGAAGGCAGCCGCCGTAACCGCTCGGCCGCCCGGCGGCGGACGGCGGCGTGGGCCGGCTCGTCTGCGGCCAGCCGATCCAGAACGCCGATTGCCCGGGCGGAGGCCGCCGGATCCTCGGACATGAGCGCTTTCGCCGCGTCCAGGCGTGCCTCCGGCTCCGCTGCCGAGTCGGAGGCCAGCTCATGGAGGAGGTCCGCGGCCGTGCCGCGGTGCTCCTCTCCGAGCCTGGCCAGTGCGACCGCAGCTTTCCGGCGTGACACGGCATCGATCAACGCATCGGTCGCCAGTTCCCGCAGAAGAACGGCCGCCTGAGCGCCGGAGGTGCCGCCCAGGCTCCCCAGTGCCAGTGCCACCTCAAGTCGGTCTTGGGCGAGGAGGGTGGTGTCAGCGGGCAGGAGAGCGAGCAGCTCGGCGGCGGACTCACGGCAGGCACCACCGAGCTTCACCAGTTCCTCGCTCGTCCTGAGGCGATCGCCGGGTTCGGCGAGCGAGTCGCGACCCCACGCCAGCATCATTTCGGCGGCACGGGCGCGATGTTCGTTTCCGAGACTCGCGAGACCCGTTGCCACATGAAGGCGATCGAACGAATCGGCCGCCGGATCGGTGGCGAGATCCAGCAGAACCTGCGCTGCGCGGGGAGCTTGCCGGGGGTCGAGCACGGAGAGGGCCACTAGGGCACTGGCTCTGTCCTGTATCGCGGCCACGGTGTCGTCGGCCAGCCACCGGATAACGTCTATCGCCGTCGCGCGTTCGTCGTCACCAAGTTTTGCCAGTTCGTCCGCGGCATACAGGCATTGTCCATTCGAGTTGACCGCCGTGTCCGTGGCCAGATCACGCAGGATGTCGACCTGATCAACATGGTGTTTCGCCGCAAGGTCACCCAGTGTGGAAGCCATATTAATGCGCTGCCAGATGGTCACCAGTGGATCGAAGCCCAGAATACGTAGGGGTGCCGCCGCGCGGGCATCGTGGTCGCCGGACAGCCGGGCCAGGTTGAAGGCGGCCCTGTACCGGCAGTCTGAGGGAATCGCCGGATCGATGGTGAGCTGGTACAGGGAAGCTACCAAGGGCTGGCAAGCACCGCCCAGTCCTTGAGCGGCGGACACACGATCTTTGGGCGAGGTCATGGGATCGCTGCTCAGCGCGCCAAGCATGGCGACTGCCTGGTCGAAGAAGCGGGGCCCGAGACCCGCCAACGTCAGCGCGGCCTGCATACGTGCCTGCGAGCCGGTTCTTGGAGCCTGCGCGAGATGGCGGAGCAACGCGGCGGCCGGCGTGGCGGTGTCCGGCTGGAGCCTGACCAATGCGATGGTGGCGTAGACACGGTCGTCGGATGATGAGAAGGGGTCGTGCAGGAGAGCAGTGAGCCTCTCCGCAAGCGTGGCCACATGGTCACCCCCGAGTTTCGCCAGGAGCCTCGTGGCCCAGAGGCGCTGCGGGGGATCGACGTCGGGATCGTCGATCAATTCGTTGAGGATCGCCGCGGCACGCTGACGATGCCGTTCGCCGAACGCGGCAAGCACCTCGGCGGCCTCGCACCGGTCTCCTGCGCCGAGATTGATGTCGGTGGCCAGCCGGTCCAGGGCCTCCGCCGCCCGGGTACGGTACTCGTCGCCCAGTTCACCCAGCGAGACGGCGACCATCTGACGGTTGTAAGAAACTGCGCCGGGGTCGGTCGCGATCTCGAACATGGTGTCCGCCGCGCGGACGCGGTATCTGCCGCCCAGCTCGGCGAGTGCTTCCACTGCCTCGCGCCGCTCCCAATCATCGAACGCGCGGTCCTTGGCCACCTGATACAGGGCCTCGGCCGCACGAGGGAGGTACCGCGGGTCCAGCGAGGCCGCCGCCGCCAGCGCGAGAGCCCGGTCGGGGGTGCCGCTCGCAGGGTCGGCGCTCATCAGAACGGTGATCTCGATGGCTCGCTCTCGCTGTGCCCGGCCAAGCCTCGCGAGGTCCTGGGCGGCTTCGCGGCGTTGCCATGAGGCGTGCGCCGGATCGGTGGCGAGGCGCGTGAGCGTATCGTCGGCGCGTTCGCGAGACTCGGAGCCCAGCTTGGCCATGATCTGAGCCGCCTGCCGGCGGCGCCAGAAGTCGGCGGAGACGGTGGAGCCGCGGATGAGTATTTCAGCTGCACGTAGGCGGTGTGCCCCGCCGAGTCTGCCGAGTGCCTCCGCGGCCGCCAGGCACTTCCCGGGCTCGATCGTGGGGTCGTTGGCGATGGTCTCCATGACCTTGGCGGCCTCGGCGCGGTGCTCGTCACCGAACTTGGCGAGGACCGCCGCCGCTTCACAGCGAGGCCCCGGGCGCGCGGTCTCGGATATGAGCTGTCGCAGAATGGCGGCGCCGTTGCGCCGGATGTGATCGGAACGGTCGCGTAGCAGGTCGACCAGCACGATCTTCTCGTGCGTGCCGCACATGTCTTGGGCAAGGACTTTCTCCAGCCTGGCGCGGACGGCGGGATACCGTGTCTGGCCGGACAACGACCTTCGCAGATCATCTGCCGAACCGGTGAGGATCATGTCCTCCACGCGGGCGAGATAGGCGGTGCGTTGCACCTCGGTGCAGGGAACCCCTTGCCTGATCAGCACTCCCGCGCAGTCGCGTTGGTCGTGTGTCCCGGCCTGCAACCAGTCGATGAGCCCGGTGCCCGGCCCCGAGAGGTGCAGGTAGTGCAGCAGCACTCGTTGTGCGTTCTCGTCGTCGAGGAGGAGTCCTTGTACCAGTTCGCCCCATGGAGGTGCGTCATGGGTGAAGCGGTCCGGCAGGGTCTTGGCCTGGGCGGTGGCGGCGAGGTGCTCGGCGAAGGTCTGGTGGAGGAAGCGGAGGCGGTGGCCGAGGCGGGTCAGGACGCCGGTCTGGGAAAGCCACTCGGCCAGGGCGCTCTCCCAGCCGAAGGGAGGGCGTGGCGGTAGGGGGGCATGGGTGGTGAGGATGTTCTGGGCGACCTCCAGCAAGGGGGCCTCGCTGGTCGTGTATGCCGTGGCCAGTTCTTCCAGCAGGAGGGTGCGGTTGTCGTGCAGCCAGTCGAGGAGGGCCGGGAGGTCGCGGAGTGCGGTCAAGGTGGCGGTGCGTGCATGGATGAACTGGTTGATGTACTCCTCATAGAGCTCATAGCGACTGGCGGGTAAGGGTTGGTCGGGGCGGGACTGGTGGAGGTTCGCGGCGACGGTGGCCAGCAAGGGGACGTCGAGGAGGTCCTCGAGGTCGGCGAGGCGGACCTGATGGAGGAAGTCCTCGGCGGCGGTGGTGCCCGCAGCGGTGGCGTCGGGGTTGAACCAGTTGTGGGCGAACTCGATGAGGGCGTCCTCGTCGAAGGGCTGGAGTTCGTAGAAGCCGACCCTCGGGCCGCGTAGGCGTTCGATCTCGCCGGGGGAAAGGGGGCGGGTGGTGACGAGGAAGCGTGCCGGTGGGTTCCCGGGGGACATGCGGGTGGCCAGGGCGGCGAGGAGTCGCTCGCGGTCGTCCTGGTCGGGGATCTCGTCGAGGGCGTCCACCACGATCAGCCACCGGCGGCCGGCGACGGGGCCGGTGAAGAGGTGGGCGGGGATCTCGCCGTCCGGGCGGCCGTACTCCTCGGTCACCGAAGCGCGCAGGGCTTCTGGCCAGCTCCGGGAGATGTGCGTGGCCAGGACGCGGGCCGGCAGCAGGACGGGGATCAGCGTGGGTTCGGTCGAGCCCAGTGCGGACTCGGCGAGGCCGCGGGTCAGGTTGCGGCCGAGGGTGCTCTTGCCGAGACCTGCGGCGCCCTCGATCACCAGGTGGTCGTGCAGGTCGAAGACCTGGTCGAAGGCCTGGGTGAGGCGGGACGCGCGGCGGGCTTCCTCCGGGGGGCCGTACTCCTCGGGCTGCTCGTCCCATGGGCGGCGGGTGGGGATCGAGGCGGCGGCGACGCTCTGGCGGACGTAGACGCTGGACAGAGGGAAGCGGCCGTACTTGCCGCGGACGGGGTAGGGGAGGTCGTCGGTGACCTGGCACATCATGCGAAGGACGCCGGCCAGTTCCACGGGGAGCGGGTCCTGGGACGGGAGGCGCGGGACCGTCGGGCAGTGGGTGGTCAGGGTTGCCATGGGGAGCATCCAGGCGACCTTGGCGGTCGCGGTGCGGTCCTCGGTGACGGCGATGCCGAGGACGTGGCCGGTGGTGTCGCATTCGACGCCGGCGCCGCTGAAGCCCTGTTCTATGCGGCGGCCGGTGACGCGGGTGGCGTCCAGTTGGATCCACTCGGCTCCTGGGCCGCTCGGGTCGCCCAGTTCGTACGACGTGGCCCAGACGCCGGTGTCGACGCCTTTGGGGTAGCCGTACACGCGGACCTTGGTGCCGCGGGTGGGACGGTCGGTCAGGACGGCTGGGAACGTTCCGGTGGGGGCGGGGGACGGCAGGTGGAGGACGGCGATGTCGCCGCGTTCGTCGGGGTCGATGGGGAACCAGCCGTCCTCGGTCACCGAGGCGCGGACGCGAGGGGAGTCCGGGGCGGCGGGGAAGTCGAGCTCGATCGTTTCCTCGGGGTGGCTTCGGGCTCCTGCGGGGCGCCGAGGGCGGCGTTCACCACGTGGGCGCAGGTCAGGACGCGGTGAGGGGTGATGAGGACACCTGCGCCATGGATGCCGCCGGGGCCGTGGATGCGGGCGGACCAGGGGTGCACGTCAGGGGGCCTCTCCTTCGCGCCAGGTCAGTTTCACGGTGAGGTGGCCCTCGGTGCCGGTCTTGGCTATCACGGCGCCGGCTTCGGCGGTGAGGCGGACGCCGAACTCGATCTCCACCTCGTTCGGGCCCGCTTTGCGGAAGGTGTCGAGGGCCGCTTCCGCGGCGGTGCGGATGGGGGCCAGGGCCGATTGGAGGGAGTCGGCCGACGCGGTGATGATGTCGCCCACCCGGGAGGCCCGGCGGATGCCGGGGTCTGTCTCTGACATCTCTACCAGGACTTCGCCGCCGCCGGAGAGGGCGATCGACATCAGTTCACTCATGAGGGGGATCCCGGGGGGTTGGGAGGCTTACATGATGAATGACACGGATCGTAACGCCATCGGCACGCGGACGTACGGTTCAGGCGTCTGAGCTCACCAGGTCGGCGAGGGCGCGCAGGCGTTCCTCGGTGGGGGAGCCCTTGGGGGCGGTGTAGGTGCACAGGCGCTGGCCGGTGTCGCCGGGGATGGCGAAGGACTCGTAGGTCAGGGTCAGTTCGCCGACCTGGGGGTTGAGGACGCGTTTGACGCCGTGGTCGCTCTCCAGGACCGACTGGGTGTCCCAGAGGGCGCGGAAGTGGGGGCTGGCTTCGGTGAGGTCGCAGATCACGGCGTGGACCTGGAACAGGTCGGGGTGGTGGCCCACCTCGGCGCGGAGGATGGCGACGACCTCGGCGGCCATGCCGGGCCAGTCGGGGTAGAGGGCGCGGGCGTCGGGGTGGAGGAAGACGAGGCGGGCGGTGTTGAGGTCGTGCTCCGGGAGGGTGTCGTAGTCGAACGCGATGCGGGACGCGATGCGGTTCCAGGCCAGGACGTCCAGGCCGGGGCCGTAGACGACGGCGGGGACGGTGTCGTCCATCGCGTCGAGCAGTTCGCGGATCTGGGGGCGGACCTCGGGGCGGTGCGGCGTCCCGGCCGCGCCGTCCTCGCAGCAACCGGTGCCGGTATAGCGGCGGGGGAGGGTGATGTTGCGTAGGTACGCGTGCTCGTCGGGGGTCATGCGCAGGGCGCGGGCCACGGCGTCCACCACCGAGTCGGAGATGGACGGGGCGCGGCCCTGCTCGATGCGGGTGTAGTAGTCGACGCTGATGCCGGCGAGCTGGGCGACCTCCTCGCGGCGCAGCCCGCGTACCCGGCGCCGGGCCGGGCCGTCGGGCAGGCCCAAGGCCGCGGCGTCCAGCGCGGCGCGCCGGGTCTTCAGGAATGGCGTGATCTCTTCCGTCCCGTGCCCCATATCAGCATTATGCGGGTGCGGGCGGCGTGGGGGGTTCTGGCCGACCCCGGTTGAGCCGGGCCTGGTACCCGTCCGGCGGGGCGGGGGAGGGTTGAGGGGTTGGCAGACAGACCATGATCCTTTTGGAGGTCGCACCTTATGCAGCGCAGGATCCTCGGGGGCACCGGCATCTCGGTGAGCGAGTTCGCGTTCGGGGCGATGATGTTCGGGCACATGGGCAACGACGACCCCGGCGACGGTGTGCGGATCATCCACCGTGCCCTCGACGCGGGGATCAACTTCGTGGACACCGCGGACATCTACTCGGCCGGCGAGTCGGAAGAGGTCGTCGGCAAGGCGCTGAAGGGCCGCAGGGACGACGTCGTGCTGGCCACCAAGGCGCACGGGTCGATGGGCCCGGACCCCAACCACGCGGGCACGTCGCGGCGCTGGCTGGTCCGCGAGGTGGAGAACAGCCTGCGGCGGCTCGGCACCGACTACATCGACCTGTACCAGATGCACCGGCCCGACCCGGCCACCGACATCGACGAGACGCTCGGGGCGCTGACCGATCTGGTGCGGGCCGGGAAGGTGCGGGCCGTCGGCACGTCCACCTTCCCCGCGGAGCTGATCGTCGAGGCGCAGTGGGTGTCGGAGCGGCGGGGGCACGTGCGGTTCCGCACCGAGCAGCCGCCGTACTCCATCCTGTCGCGCGGCGTGGAGGCGGCCGTGCTGCCGACCACGCAGAAGTACGGCATGGGGGTGCTCACCTGGGGTCCGCTGGCGGCGGGCTGGTTGTCCGGGCGTTACCGCTCCGCGGAGGACATCGACCTCACCGGCGGCAGCCGTACCGCCATCGAACGGCACAAGTTCGACGTCTCCATCCCGGAGAACGCCCGCAAGCTCCAGGCCGTCACCGAACTCGCCAAGCTCGCCGACGAGGCCGGCATGCCCCTCCCGCACCTGGCCGTCGCCTTCGTCCTGTCCCACCCCGCCGTCACCTCAGTGATCATCGGCCCCCGCACGATGGACCACCTGGAGTCCCTCCTGACAGGCGCCGGCGTCACCCTGAGCGCCGACATCCTCGACCGCATCGACGAGATCGTCCCCCCGGGCACCGACCTCAACCCGGCCGACAAGTACTACACGCCCCCGGCACTGACCGACCCCACCCTCCGCCGCCGCCCCCGCTGACCGCCCCATCTTCGGCTGCCGCCCCCGGCTGACCGGCGCACCGTCGGCTGCCGTACCCGCTGACCTGTACGGCAGCCGCCACCGACGATCGGCCTGGTCCTTCGCCGCCCCGCTGACCTGTCCGCACAGGCCGGCACGTCACGTCCCGCCCTCGTCACCAGGCCCTCTGGGGCAGCACCGGCGCCGAGACGGCGGGACGTGGTGCGGCGGACCCGGCGCCGCTGTACGGCGCTCCGCCGGGAGAGCCCGCGAGGTCACCGTGCGGGCGCGGCGATCCGCCCGATGCCCAGAGTGTTGGTCGCGGGCAGTAGCCCGGACTGCAGCACCGCGACGAACAGCGGGTTCGTCAGCTTGGCCAGCCGCTCGGCCTTCTCGGACCCGAGCGCCTCCCACGGACCGCAGGCCAGGTCGTCGGTGAGCCGCTCCACCCGGTCCCGCAGTTCCCGCCCCGTGCCGGTCGCGACCCCGTCCGCACCGACCAGCCCCCGGGACGCGAGACGCTCCCGCGCCGCCCCCCACTCCTCGTCCGACCACCCGCGCCCCGCGAACGCCTCCACCGGCGCCGCCCCCACCGCCGCGAACGACACCAGCGACTCGCAGGGGTCCAGCCCCTCCGTCAGCAGCGCCGCCACGTGCCCGTCCCCCCGGTGCTCCCGCAGGATCCCGATCGCGTGCCACAACACCAGATGCGGCTCGTCGGGCCACCCCAGCCCGGCGTTGGCCGCGGACATCGGCCGCCCGTGGTGCCCCGCCGCCTCCGCGGCCGCCCGTGCGAGCGCGGCGGCTTCCCGCACCTCGGCCGACCCTGCCCCGTCCTCCAGCAGCCCCCGGTACATGCGATCCACCGCCCGCCACCGCGCCTCCAGCACCCGCTCCCCGGACGCCACCTCCCAGACGGAGGGCACATACCTCTGCACCATCCGCGGACTGAAGCTGTAGAAGGCCGACGCCACCCGCCCGGCCGAAGGCTCGCCGAGCGGCGCCGCCCGCCACGCGAAGTAACTCGGCCACCGCTCCTCGACCGGTATCCCGAGCCCCGCCGCCTCCGCGAACACCTCCGGCGAGTACCAGAACCCCGCGTGCACCGGCTCCAACTGATGCCACATCCAGCGCGCGAACCCAGCGTCCATGATCCATCCTCCAGAGGACACGTCTTTCCGAACCGCCGCCCCCGCGGGCGGTGACCCCATGCTAGATAGTGATGCTATCCAATGTCCAGCCGTGACCGGAGAAGACGTCTCGCGACGGGAAAGACGCGGGTCACGCCCTCTGGCGCGTCACCGCCGCCTCGTCCAGGAGGGTGCCCACCGTACGGCTGCCCGGGGCCGGGGACGGGACAGGGGTGGCGTGGTGAAGGAGCTCCAGGCGGACCTCGGGGGCCTCACCGGAAGCGGTGCGGAGGAGGAGGCTGCTCTTGTCGGGGTCAGGAAGGGCGGCGATCAGGTCGGCCTGGGGGGCGAGCGGGGCGGCGAGGGCGGGGGAGAGGGTGGCGGCGGTGGTGAGGAGGTCGGGGTCCAGCCGGAGGAAATCCGCCAGGCACCGCTGGGCGGGAGTCAGGGCCGCGAGGCCCGCGGGGACGGGAGGTTCGGTCTCGGCTTCGAAGTCGTCGTCGAAGGCGTCCTCGTCGCGTTCCCAGGTGCCGACGGCGGCCAGCCAGGCGAGGTACAGGGGACGCAGGTCGCCGGAGGCCAGTTCGTCACGGAGGGCGCTCAGGGGGAGCAGCAGGCGCTCGTCGTCCTCGTCCCAATCGGCGTCATCGTCCTCGCTGCGCAGGTCCAGCACCAGGTGGTCGCCGGACACCCACGCCTCGACCTGCTCGTCCAGCAGGTACGGCCGGACGGTGTCGAGGGGAAGGAGCTTCTGCGGCACGCGGAGCATCAACTGGCGGCTGCCGTAGTCGGACAGGTACAGGTGGACGTCGTAGTAGCGCTCCACCATGTCGCGCGGGTCGCCGTCGAAGTCGCCGCTCTCGTAGTGGTCGACGAATCCGGTGACCCCGATCTCGGCGGACGCCGACAGCTCACGCACCTCGGCGAGCTTTCCGGGAGTGAGGGGGTGGTCCAGCGCCAGGAACTCGTAGTACTGGTATTCGCCCATGGCGTGACCTACCCGGTGACAGGGGGCGCCGATCCACTCGGCCGCCCGCGGACGGCGTGCCGCGCGGGCACGGCGACCGGCCACGGCCCGGCGCGGTCACGGGCGCCGAGCATAGTGGAGGCATGGCCGCGGCGGGATCCCCTCCGCCGTATCGGCCTCGGAGACATGTCCCAGCCCGGCGCCCCCACCGGGCCGCTCCCCGCGGTGCCGTCGCGACCACACACGAAGACCGTGGTGAACCCGGCGGCTCGCTCCTCGATGCCGATGCCCGGCCCGACGGCCCTCACCCCGGCGAGGAAGACCACGGGCGGACCGCCGGAGCCGGCGCGGTGGAGGAACAGGCACCACGTCCACGTCGTGGCGCCGCCCCGCCTGGGAGAGTGCCGCCGGCCAGCGCGATGGGCTCGCGGCGCGTTCCCGTCCCGCTCATGGCTGCCGCTGCGCCCCTGACGCACGGACGAGGTCAAGCCCTTTCCCGGCGTTCCCGGCGGCCGCCTCCGTGGGCCACCGGGCGGCCGGTCTCAGCCCTTGCGGGGCTCGCCGCGGTAGGTGCCGAACGACCACAGGTTGCCCTCGGGGTCCCGGACGGCGAACTCACGCGACCCGTAGTCGGTCTCCCGGAGGCCCCGGAGCACCTCGGCCCCGGCCTTGGTGGCGCGGGCGAACAGGGCGTCGGGATCGTCCGTGACGACGTACGTCCCGAATGTGCCCGGCGTCAGGCGCCAGGGGTTGCCGTCGTCCGCCGTATGCTCGGACCCCAGCATGATCCCTCCGCCGAGCGGCCAGTCGAGCTGGGCGTGCGTCACCACGTCGCCCTCCCCGTACACGGCGGTCTCCTCGAACCCGAACGCCTCGACGAGGAAGGCGATGAGCCCCCGGGCGTCCCGGGCGCTGAGCGTCGGCCACACCTGCGGCCGTGGTGTCTCTGTCATACCCCCGACTGTGCCCGCGAGGGTGCCCCGGCGGCTTGGACGTTTCGGAACTCCTCCGCCAGCCACCGCGTCGGTGAGCACCCGGAGAACTCCCGGAACTCCCGCACGAGATGCGACTGGTCGTAGAACCCCATCTCAACCGCCAGATCCGCCAGCACCACCCCTTCCCCACCCCACCGCCCTCGCTCCCCGCCGCCCCATCGACCCTCTTCGCCGCTGTCACGCCGCCCCGGCTCCCCGCCGCCCCATCGGCTCCCTCGACCGCTGGCAGGCAGGCTCTGCTCTCCGTCGCCCCATCGGCTCCCTTGACCGCTGGCACGCCGGCTCCGCTCCTCGCCGTCCCACCCGTTCCGCTCGCCGCCGCCCGGATCCCGCCGCCGCCCGCCGCCGGTACTTCCCCCAGCCGGGCCTGCCGCGGCCGCCGCCCGCGCCTGCAACGCGCGTCGTGCGCGGTCGAACCTGATGACCCGTCCCGCGACCTTGGGGGCGAGGCCGATCTCCGCGCCGAACCGTGCCCCGAGGTGGCGGGCGCTCCACCCCACCTCCCGGGCCAGTTCCGCGACGGGGACCGTGCCCCCGCCGCGCAGCAACATCGTCCACGCCCGCACGACCTCGGGCGGCACCTCGCGCGACCGGTCCAACCGCCGGGCCAGCAGCTCGTCCAGCACCCGGAACCGCTCGCCCCACCCCGCCGCCGCGTTCAGCCGCTCGTGCAGCTCCCGGGCGGCGGCCACCCCCAGTAACTCCCCGGCGTCCACGTCGACGTTCGCCAGCTCCCCCGCGGGCACGCCGAGCAACGCTCGCGCCCCGAGCGGGCTCAGCCCCAGTTGCACCCCGGCCTGCCGCCCCTGGTGCGTGATCAACGCGGGCGAGGTGTGCAGCCCGCCCACCAGCGTGTCGTACCGACCCGCTTTCTGCCGGGGGTCGGGGTGGGCCGCGACCTGCAGCGGCTCCTCCAGGGTGATGATCACCGTCAGGTACGGCGAAGGCAGGCCCCGGTGCGTCCCGGGCTCGTCGCCCCACTCCCGGTACCCGTGGTAGCTGTCCACCAGCCCCCGCACCGGCCCGGCGGGCATCCCGAGCACCATCTCCACCCGTCTCACCTCCTCGACGGCCCATCATGCCCGCCGCCCCCGACAGAAACTCGGTGTGGGCGAAGCCGGGATGGGCTGTCAGAGGGTGTGGCTATGCTGCCGGTGATGGATTTGTGGACGGTGGGGTGGCAGACGTGATCGAGAACGGGGTGGCGAGCCGGGCGGGGTTGAACGGAGGGGCCACGGCGGCGGGGGAGGCCGTCGGCAGGGTGCTCGGCACGCAGGCGGCGTCGCCGCTCTCGTTCTGGGTGGGGGTCGAGCCGGGGCGGGTGTTGCAGCTCGACGACGTCGTGGTGACCCGGCGCGAGGTGCCGGGGGTGGGGCAGGTGCTGGTCGCCGGGGTCGTGGTGGGGGTGGAGGCCCGGCACGAGGGGGCGGGGTTCGATTCGGACGTGTTCCTGATCGCCGACGGGGCGTTGCCCGCGGCCGTCATGGAGAGCGCGGAGGTCCGCGTCACCCGGGTGGAGCCCGAGGTGTTCGTGCCGCCGGTGCCGGGCGCGGTGGTGTTCAAGGCCGAGGCGGGCGACCGCGACCAGGCGCTGTACTTCGACGTGATGGAGCGGCGCATCCCCATGGGGCTCGGGCGGGACGGGGCGCCGCTCTATGTGAACTTCGACTTCATGGACGGCACGCGGGGGGCGCACGTGTCGATCTCCGGTGTCTCCGGCGTCGCGACCAAGACGTCGTTCGCCACGTTCCTGCTGTACTCGATCTTCAATTCCGGTGTCCTGGACGCGGAGGCGGCCAACACCAAAGCGCTGATCTTCTCCGTCAAGGGTGAGGACCTGCTGTTCCTCGACCACGCCAACACCCGCCTCGACGACGCGGGCGCCCGGGCGTACGGCATGCTCGGGCTGCCGGCGAAGCCGTTCGGCAGCGTGCACGTGTTCGCGCCGCCGCGGCCGGGCGACGTCAACGGCGTGCCGCACGTGTCGGCGCGCACCCACGGGGTGGGCGCGTTCTACTGGACGCTGCGGGAGTTCTGCGACCAGGAGCTGCTGCGCTTCGCGTTCGCGGACGCCGACGACGAGCGTGCCCAGTACTCCCTGCTGATCGGCCAGGTCGCCGCCCGCCTCCAGTCGTGGGCCGAGACCGCGGGCGAGAGCGGCGCCGTCATGGTCAGGCTGCCTGACGGCACCGCCACCCCGGTGTGCCGCACCTTCGCCGACCTGGTCGACGTGGTGGCCGACCAGCTCACCGACGACGAGACCAGGAGCACCTGGACCGGCGCGCAGACCCCGCTCGGCACCGTGAACGCCTTCCTGCGCCGCCTGCGCAGCGCCGTGCGGCCGCTGTCCCCGATCATCCGCGGCGACCTGCCCCCGGGGCGCGCCCACTCGATCAGCACCTCCGACGCCCAGGTGTCCATCGTCGACCTGCACAACCTGCCCGAGCGGGCCCAGCGGTTCGTGGTCGGCGTGGTGCTGCGCGGCGAGTTCGCCCGCAAGGAGAGCAGCGGCACCGCCCGCCCCCTGCTGTTCGTGGTGCTCGACGAGCTCAACAAGTACGCCCCCCGCGAGGGCGACTCCCCGATCAAGGAGATCCTGCTGGACGTCGCCGAGCGCGGCCGTTCCCTCGGCGTCATCCTGATCGGCGCCCAGCAGACCGCCTCGGAGGTCGAGCGCCGCATCGTCGCCAACTGCGCCGTCCGCGTCGCCGGCCGCCTGGACCCCGCCGAGGCCACCCGGTCGGAGTACGGCTGGCTGCCGCCGGCCGTGCGTGAGCGGGCCACCATCGCCAAGCCGGGCACCATGTTCGTGGCCCAGCCCGAGATCCCGGTTCCGCTCGCGGTGACGTTCCCGTTCCCCGCCTGGGCCACCCGCCCCGCCGAGGCCGGGCCCCCGCCCGCCGGCGCGCGGGCCCTCACCCAGGGCTCGCGGCCCCCGGACCCCTTCGCCGGCCTGCCGGGCGCCGACGACGACATCCCGCCGTTCTGACCGGAAGGACCGGAGGATTGAAGATCCTGCACACCGCCGACTGGCACGTCGGCAAGGTCCTCAAGGGACGTTCCCGCATCGACGAGCACCGCGCCGTGCTCAGGGAGCTGGTCGAGCTGGCCCGCCAGGAGGACGTGGACGCGGTCGTCGTCGCCGGCGACCTGTTCGACACCTCGGCCCCCACCCCCGAGGCGCAGTCGCTGGTGCTGCCCACCCTCATGCGGCTGCGCGAGGACGGCAGGGACGTCGTGGTGCTGGCGGGCAACCACGACAACCCCCACCTGCTGGAGGTGTACCGGCCGGTGCTCGGCGCGCTCGGCATCCACGTGGTGGGCGCGTTCCGCCGCCCCGACCAGGGCGGCACGCTGGCGTTCCGCGCCAGGTCCGGCGAGGACGTGCGGCTCGCCGTGCTGCCGTTCCTGTCCCACCGGTACGTCGTGCGCGCCGCCGACGTGCTCGCCGGGGGCGCCACCGACCACAACCGCGACTACGCGGCACGCATCGGTCAGCTCATCGGCGCCCTCACCGGGAGCTTCGCGGCGGGCACCGTCAACATCGTCACCACCCACGGCACCCTGCCGAGCGGCACGTTCGGCGGCGGTGAGCGCGAGGCGCAGTCGATCTTCTCCTACTACTTCGAGGCCACCGCGTTCCCCGCCTCCACGCAGTACGCCGCCCTCGGCCACCTGCACCGCCGTCAGCGCATCCCCGGCCCGTGCCCCATCTGGTACAGCGGCTCGCCGATCGCCGTCGACTTCGGCGAGGAACGCAACACCCCCGGCGCCTTGCTGGTGAACATCGAGCCGGGCCGCCCCGCCGTCGTCCGCGAGGCCGCGATCCGCTCGGCCCGCGCCATGGCCACCGTGAAGGGCACCCTCGGCGAGCTGGAGGCCATGGCCGCCGACCTCGCCGGCACCTGGCTGCGGGTGGTGGTCGCCGAGAAACCCCGCCCCGGGCTCGCCGAGACGGTGCGGCGCGTGCTGCCCGGCGCCCTGGACGTCACGGTGGACGAGCGGTTCCGCCCTGCCCGGGCCACCCGCGCGCCCGGCGGTTCCGCCGCGCGCGGCCCGATGGAGCTGTTCCACGACTACCTCACCGCCACCGGCCGGGGCGACGAGCAGGTCGAGAAGCTGTTCCACCGGCTGTACGACGAGGTGAGCGGCTGATGCGCCCCCTGCTGCTCCACCTCGACAACTTCGGCAGCTTCCGCGAGCCGGCCACCGTCGACTTCACCGACGTCGACTACTTCGCCCTGGTCGGCCCCACCGGCGCCGGCAAGAGCACGGTCATCGACGCCGTCTGCTTCGCCCTGTACGGCACGGTGCCGCGCTGGAACAACGAGAACTCGATCGCGCACGCCCTCGCCCCGTCGGCCATCGACGGCAAGGTGGCCCTGGTGTTCGAGACCGGGAACCGGCGGCACGCCGTCGTCCGCGCGCTGCGCCGCGACTCCCGCGGCCGGGTGCACACCCGGGAGGCGCGCATCGACGAGCTGGACCCGCGGGTGCCCGCCACGGCCGGGCTCGCGGAGGTCACCTCGGCCGTGCTGCGGCCGGTCGCCGAGGGCGAGGCCGTCGCGGCCGAGGTGCAGCGGGTCACGGGCCTCGCGTACAAGTTCTTCACCCAGTGCGTGGTGCTCCCGCAGGGCAGGTTCGCCGAGTTCCTGCACGCGCAGCCGCGCGAACGGCAGGACCTTCTGGTGCAGCTCCTCGACGCCGGGGTCTACGACCGGGTCCGCGAACGCGCCGCCCGCGAGGAGGCCGTCGCCCGGCAGGCCGCCGCGCTCGCCCGCGACCAGCTCGCCCGGCTGCCCGACGCCGACGAGGCCGCCGAGCGCGCCGCCGCGGGCCGCCTTTCCGCGCTGCGCGGTTTCGCCGACGGCATCAGGGCCGAGGTGGAGGCCCTGCGCGGCCTGGACGAGGCGCTGCGCAGGGCGTGGGAGCAGCGTGCCGAGGCGGCCAGGCGTCTCGCCCCGCTCGACGCCCTCGCCATGCCGCCCGAGGCGCCCGCGCTGGCCGCGACGCTGCGCGAGATCGGCGCCGAGGTGGAGGCGCGCGGCGCCGAGCTGCACCGTCTGGAGGCCGAGGAGCAGCGTGCGCACGAGGAGCTCGCCGGGCTCGGCGACAAGGTCGCGCTCACCGCCGAGCTGAAGGCCCTCGACGAGCACGAGCGCCTGACCGCCGCGCACGCCCGCGCGGCGGCCGACGCCGAGCGGGCCGCGGGTGAGCTGTCCCGCCTGGAAGCAGAGGCCGGCGACGCCGCCACCGCGCTGGCCGCCGCGGAACGCGACCGCGACCGCCTGCGCGACGCGCACGCCGCCGCCGGCCTCGCGAGCAGGCTCACGGTGGGCGAGCCCTGCCCGACGTGCCTGCGCACCGTCACCGAGCTGCCCCACCACCCCGCCCGCACCGACCTCGGCACCGCCGAGCGTGTGCTCGCCGCGGCACGGCGGGCGGCCGAGGAGGCGAGGACGCGGCACGGCCAGGCGGTCACCCGTGCCGCCGTGGCCGCCCGCGGCGCCGAGGAACTGGCCGGACGGCTCGCCGGCTCGCCGCCGCAGGGCGACAGGGAGCAGATCGGGACCCGCCTGGAGGCCATCAAGGCGGCGGAGAGCACCGCCGCCCGCGCCCGGCGTGCCAGGTCGGCGGCGAGGTCCGCCCATGACGACGCCCGGCGCCGCGCCGACGAGGCCCGGGGCCGGTCCGAGCGGGCCTGGCGTCACCTGGACGCGGCGCGCGACACCGTCGTCACGCTCGGCGCGCCGCCGCTGGACCGCACGGACCTGCGGGCCGCCTGGGCCGCCCTGCTCACCTGGCGTGACCGCGCCGCCGCCGAGGAACGCGCCGCGCTCGCCGCGCAGGACGCCGGGCTGGCCCGCATGCGCGGCGACCGCGACTCCGCCCGCGTCCGGCTGCTCAAGCGGCTCGCCGAGCACGACATCGCCATGTCCGGCGAGCCCGCCCCCGGCGCCATCGCCGAGGCCGTCGCCACGGCCGTCGCCCGGGCCGAGGCCCGGGTGGAGCGCATCAAGGAGAACCGCCGCCACGCCCGTGAGCTGGCCGAGCAGGCGGCGGCGAGGGAACAGGAGGCCCGGGTCGCGCACGAGCTCGCGCAGATGTTGCGGGCCGACGCGTTCGAGCGGTGGTTGTGCGCAGAAGCGCTGGAGCTGCTGGTCGCCGCGGCGTCCGACACCCTGCGGGAGTTGTCCGACGGCCAGTACGAGCTGGCGCTCGGCGGCCGCAACGAGATCGAGGTCATCGACCACGCCGAAGCGGGCATGCGCCGCAACGTGCGCACCCTCTCCGGCGGCGAGACCTTCCAAGCCGCCCTGGCCCTGGCGCTCGCCCTGTCCGAACAGGTCGCCGGCATGGGCTCCACCCACGGCCTCGAATCCATCTTCCTCGACGAGGGCTTCGGCACCCTGGACCCCGCCACCCTGGACAT
Source organism: Sphaerisporangium sp. B11E5 (assembly GCF_039871875.1). Lineage (NCBI taxonomy): Bacteria > Bacillati > Actinomycetota > Actinomycetes > Streptosporangiales > Streptosporangiaceae > Sphaerisporangium > Sphaerisporangium sp. B11E5. Next base: position 45,457 of record NZ_JBDPMD010000054.1, read on the forward strand.
CGTGGCCACCACCCTGGAACGCCTGGCCACCACAGGCAACCGCATGGTCGGCCTCGTCACCCACGTCCCCGCCCTGGCCGACCGCATCCCCGTCCGCTACGAGGTCACCCGCGACACCAAGGGCTCCCACCTCCGAAGGACAACCACATGACCCACCGCCCCACGGCTCCCTCTTCACCAGGATCGACCCGCCCCATGGCTCCCTCTTCACCAGGATCGACCCGCCCCATGGCTCCCTCTTCACCAAGGGACAGCCTCATGACTGGCCGCCCCACGGCGCCCTCCTCGCCGGGGACGGCCCCATGACCGCGGCCCGTTTCACCGTCGACCCCTGGGACCCCTCGTACGGCGCCGCCCTGGACCACGACGCCGGGGCGGGGCTCGAATCCACCACCGCCGAGCTCGACCTCGCCGTCGAGGTCCCCCCGGAGCAGTGGCGTCCCGTCACGCCGGCGCCGGGCACCCCTCTGCCCGCCGTCCTGCTGATCGCGGACGGTGTGCGGCGCGTGGACGCCCGCGTCTGGACCCACTCCGGTGCGGACGGCGGCATGCCGTCGCCCGGCATCGCCGCCTCCGCCGCCGCGGGCATCGTCCGCTGCGCCCCCGGCGCCCCCGCCACGCTCGCCGCCGTGCAGGTCAGCCGCTCGGTCTTCAGCGCCGCCAAGGACACCCCCGACGTCGTCACCCCCGCCGCGACCTACATCTCCCGCCGCGCCGCCCAGCCCACCGTCGAGCACCTCTCCCTCGCCCTCCAGCAGCACCTCGCCGAGCTGGAGGTGGACCTCGCCATCCGCCACCGCGCCGAGACCCGCGAACAGGACGACCTCCTCCTTGTCGACGGCCCCCTGCGCGGCCGCACCCACCTGCCCCGCACGGTCGGCTACGTCAAGACCCACCACACCGCCTACCTCCCCCCGCCGCAGGCCGCCGTCGTCTCCGCCCTGACCCCCGCCCAGCGCACCCCCGTCTTCCTGATGGGCACGAGCTGGCGCCGCCACACCTGGTACCTCCGCCTCCCCACGACCTCCACCACCCCGTGGTCCGGCGTGGTCCGCTGCGAGACCTCCGCCGACCTGTTCCCCGACCAGCTCACCGCCCTCGCCGACGCCGTGACCCTGACCCTCCCCCCACTGGCCGGCGTCGACTACAAGGACCCCCGCGCCCCCCAGAACCTCGTCCCCATCGGCGGCCTGGAAAAGCTGCTCCGCCACCGCCTCGGCGACCCCCGCCTCCTCTACCGCTCCCTCCGCGCCGCCGCGAACCCCTCGCCCACGGCCCCCGTGTACCCCCCTGTCCCCGTGTGACCCGCACGCCCGGCGTCCCGCGCGCATCGGCGTTTCCCGGTGCCATGCTGGAGTGGTCAGTAGTAGCCGCCGTTCTGGGGGCGGGCGTGGCGGCCGTGGTGGTAGGTGTCCTCGGGGGGAGTGGGTGGGGGTTCGGCGCCGGTGCCGGTGAGGGAGCGGACTTCTAGTTCGGCGTGTTTTCTTGGGTTGTGTTCGTGGCTGAGGAGGGTGGCGAGCCAGCCGGCCAGGAAGCCTGTGGGGATGGAGACGATGCCGGGGTTCTCCAGGGGGAACCATTGGAAGTCGGCGGTGGGGAACAGGGAGGTGGGCTTGCCGGAGGTGGTGGGGGAGAAGATGACGAGGAGGATGGCGGAGCCGAGGCCGGCGTAGATGGTGGTGACGGCGCCGGCGGTGTTGAAGCGGCGCCAGTACAGGCTGTAGAGGATGGCGGGGAGGTTGCCGGAGGCGGCCATGGCGAAGGCCAGGCCTACCAGGAAGGCGACGTTGAGTTTCTGGGCGGCGAGGCTGAGCACGATGGCGACGCCGCCGATGACGAAGGCGGCGATGCGGGCGAAGCGTACTTCGTCGCGTTCGGTCACCTTGCCGCGTTTGCCGACGTGGGCGTAGAGGTCGTGGGCCACCGAGGAGGACGTGGCCAGGGCCAGGCCGGCGACCACGGCGAGCATGGTGGCGAAGGCCACGGCGGCGATGACGGCGAGCAGGACGGTGCCGCCGATCTCGCCGAACAGGAGGCGGCCGATGGTCTCGGCGAGCTGGGGGGCGGCGGTGTTGCCGGCGGGGTTGGCCCGGGCGATCTCCTCGGGGCCGACCAGGGCGGCGGCGCCGAAGCCGAGCACCAGCGTCAGCAGATAGAACGTTCCGATGACGGCGATGCCCCACAACACCGAACGGCGGGTGTCGCGCGCCGTGGGCACGGTGTAGAAGCGGATCAGGATGTGCGGCAGGCCGGCCGTGCCGAGCACCAGCGCCAGGCCGAGGCTGATCAGGTCGATCTTGCCGGCGAGGCCCTGCGCCTCGGTGGCGAACCGCTGCCCGGGTTCGAGGAACGCCTCGCCCTCGCCGCTGCGTTCGGCGGCCTCACGCAGCAGCGCGCTCGGGTTCAGGCCGAACCTCACCAGCACCAGCGTCGTGACCACCAGGGCGCCCGCGACGAGCAGGAACGTCTTGACGATCTGGATCCAGGTGGTGCCCTTCATGCCGCCGCCCGCCACGTACACGATCATCAGGGCGCCGGTCAGCAAGATGGTGACCGCCTTGGCGACGTCCCCGGTGAACCCGAACAGCAGCGACACCAGGGCCCCAGCGCCCACCATCTGCGCGAGCAGGTAGAAGATCGAGATGACGATGGTGGAGACGCCGGCGGCCACCCGCACCGGGTGCGGGTTGGTGCGGAACGTCAGCACGTCCGCCAGCGTGAACCGCCCGGTGTTCCTGACCGGCTCGGCCACCAGCAGCAGCGCCACCAGCCAGGCCACGAGAAAACCGATCGAGTACAGGAACCCGTCGTAGCCGTACAACGCGATGGTGCCGGCGATGCCGAGGAACGACGCGGCCGACATGTAATCGCCGCCGATCGCGAGGCCGTTCTGCGCGCTGGAGAAGGACCGCCCCCCGGCGTAGAAGTCGACGATGCCCTTGGTCTGCCTGCTGGCCGACACCGTGATCCAGAGGGTGACCGCGATGAACACGAGGAAGAGGACGATGGCGAGGGTTTCATGACTCACAGGTGGGACTTCCCTTGACCGTACGTGTTGTGCGTTCCCCCGCGCGCCGCCGGGACGGCTGCCCTCGGATCACCAGGTGATTAAGGTCATGTCACTGTAGAAAGGCGGGTCATCCGCCATCGGAGCGGCTGTGACCGGCGGCGTGAACAACGCGCCGAGCGGTCGCACACCGCGCCGGACGGTCGATTCGGCGCGCCGAACGGTCGTGGGCCGTGGAACCGAAAACCCTGCCGGCGTGACGCCGTACCGGACCCTCCCCGGGTGCGGCAGGGAGGTCCGCCGCCGGAGGGGGGCGGCGGCGCCCGCCTGTGGGAGGTCGCGACGGGTCGCCGCAGGGGCGCCCCTCTCATCGGTCGCGCCGGTGTCGCGCCACTGGACCGCCGGAGTGGCGTGTCCCTGCGCCTCCCCGGGCGGGCGGACGTCCCTGCGCTGCGGAGGGGGATTCGCACTACTCGGTAGGGGGACCGGTGAGGGGGTTATGGGCGGTTTTATATCTAAAAAACGGGATTTAGTGGGGTGTGTGCGTACTTCAAGGAAATCCCTAAACGCGTTCGCCGATGCGCCCGAATCGGGAAACCTTTCCCGGGGGTTGGACGTCTCCTTCTACGTAGGATAGGCGATCAATAGTCGTCTGGGATGGTGACGATCTTTTGCCCGGCTTTCGGCGACGTCTGGCATTCCGATGAAGAGCCAGATTTGCCAGGTCTGTTATGACTCATGGGTGGCGCCCGCCGTTCGCGTGTGCCCGGACTGCGGCTGGCCGGCCGGTGCCGTCGTCGCGCACGGCGGTGTCACGCTGGCCCGGGCGCGCCATGTGCGGGACCTGCGTGCCGTGCTGCGTGCGGCGTTCCACGAGGAGGTCTCGGACTGCTGGTTCGACGAGGACACCGTGGCGCGGCTGATGCCGCTGGTGCGCGAGCCCGGCGCCGGGAGGCCGGACAACGAGGCGCGGGAACGACGCGCGCTGGTGGCGGAAGCGGAGCGCGCCAGGGACGACGACTGGAAGCGCCACATCGACGGCAGCACCGTGCTCACGGCGGATCTCGGCCTGCTGCTGAAGGGCTCCGGCACCGCCTGGGTCGTCCAGATCACCGAGAGGAGCATGCTCCGCCACCCCATCCGGGTGGACGAGAAGACGGGTGTGCCGATCAAGGACGCCGGTCTCGACCGCCCCTGGCCGTCCGTCCTGCGTGGCCTGCCGGACGACCAGGACCTGCGGAGGTTCACGCTGGCCGGCGGCGTGGGCCCGGAGCACCCCCCGGCGGGCCTCGGCACGGCCGGGCTGGACGCCGTGCTGCGCGAGGCGATGCCCGACGTGCCGGTCCGCATGCCCGTGTTCCCCAATGTCGTGGCGGTCGACCACATGCCGGGGTGGCCGCTGCCGGGGCGGGTGCTGCGCTGCCTGCGGGAGACCTTCGAGGCGGAGTCGGTCTTCACCGTTCGTGAGCCGGGAGAGGTGTCCGGCAGGGTGCTGGACGCCCTGCGGGCCCGGGTGCCGCTCGCCGCCCGGTACACCCTCGTCCTCGCCGACATCGGACCCGGGCCGGGCGAAGCGGGGGAGAGCAGGGTCGAGCTGCGCGACGTCCCGCTGTTCGAGGCCGGCGCGGTCGCGCCCGCCACCGCCGAGGTCACCGTCGAGGCGCCGCGGGCGGCGGGCAGGCGGGTCTGCCTGCCCGTGGTGCTGGGCTGCCCGGCCGCCGAGGAGAACGGCGCGGGCGAGGACGGATGGGCGAGCCGCACGGTGGTCCGCGCGATGACCGTCCAGCTCAGCCCCGGCAAGCCCACGAAGATCACGTTCACCCTGTGCGGGCCGGGCGACGTGACGCCGGACCGGGCGCACGGCAAGGAGACCCGCACCTGGCCCAAGCTCTACGAGCAGTACCTGGCGTGGGTGAAGCGCGACGCCCCGATCGACCTGCTCTTCGCGGTGGAGCTGAACGCCGCCACCGAGGAGGTCCTGCGGCGGCGCAAGGAGATCGTCGAGGGCGTCATCGTGCAGGCGCGGCGGGTGCTGCTCGGCGACGACCGGTTCCACGTCGGCCTGATCGGCTACCGCCAGCACGGCACACCGGAGCCGTGCCTGGCCGAGCCCCATGCGCTCGGGCCGGCGGAGGACGCGCTGCGGGCGCTCACGGGCTGGACGTGGACCGGCCCGCCCGCCGACCCGGTGTCGGCCGCGGCGGAGGAAGCCTTCGCGGCGGCGTCCCGCACGGCGTGGCGGGAGGGCGGCGACCGGTTCCTGATCACGGTCGGCGGCCGGGTGCCGCACGTGCGGAGCCAGGTCGTCGACGGCGGCGGTTACGAGACCCGCTGCGTCAACGGGCTCGCCTGGCGCGAGCAACTGGCCGTGCTGCGGGGCCAGGGCGTGCGGCTCCTGGCCGTGGGCGACCTCAAGGAGGCCGCGCTTCCCGGCCTTCAGGGCAGTCACCAGGAGAAGTACGTGGAGCGCATCTGGACCGAGGACATCGGGCGGGACGGCTTCCACCCCCACACCATGGGGGCGGTGCGAGAACTGCTGGCCGCCGTCGGCCTCGGCGGGGCCGAGGCGGACTTCCCGTTCGCCCTCCACATCCCGGCCGTGCGGACCCCGGGAGGCGGCCGGTGAGCGCCCCCTTGCGGCTCGGCCTGCTCGGCGCGCCGGGCAGCGGGAAGCTGACGTTCCTGTCGGCGCTGTCCATCACGGGCCGGACCCTGCCGGGGTACGGCAGGTGGGTGGTGAGGCCGGACGTCTCCACCACCGATTTCATGAACTCCGCGAGGGAAATCCTGACCGAGGAGAAACGATTTCCCCGTCGCGGCTCGGTGCCCGGAATCCGCGATCTCCTCGGATTCACCTTCTGGAAGGACTCCACCCTGGACTTCCACGTGGAAGTGGTGAACCTGCCCGGCGCGCATTTCGCCGACGACCGGGAGGACCGTGAGGCGGTCGCCAGGAACCTGTCGTCGTGCGACGGATACATCCTGCTGTTCGACCCGATCGCGGAACGGTGGAGAAAAGACAACCACAGGTTCCTGTCCGCGATGGTCAACCGCGTCGTCGCGCTCGACCCTGGCGCGTTCCCGAAACCGCTCAGCGTCTGCTGCGTCAAGTACGACGACCCGCAGGTCTTCCTCCCGGCCCTCGCCGGGGGGTGGGGCACCGACCAGGACGCCGAACCCCGCTTCCCCCGGGTGAGCGACGCCAAGGGGTTCTTCACGTGGGCGTGCGGGCACTTCGGCGACGGCAGCGGGGAACGGTTCCGCGTGGAGGTCCAGAACTTCGACCCCGGGCGCACCGCCTATTTCGTGACCACCTCCGTCGGCTTCAAGGCCGAGCGCGGCCGGTTCGACCTGGACGACTACGTCAACGCGCAGGGCAACCGGATCCTCGGCGAGATCCGTCCCGTCAACGTCGTCGAGCCGTTCATCGCGCTGGCGCGGATGACGGGGAGGACGTCGTGACGGGCACGCTGTGGCGGCTGGCGGCGGCCCTGCTCGGCGGGGTCGTCTGCTGCGCCGTGGCCGGGGCGCTGGGGGCGCCGGCGGCGGCCGACCAGGACCTCGACACGGTGTACGCCGGCCTCGACCTGGCGAGCACCCGGGCCACCTACCTGGTGCTGCTCGACGCCTCCGGCAGCGTGCGCGACCGGTTCCCCGAGGTGCGCGAGCAGCTCAAGGCGCTGGTGAAGGCGAAGGGGCCGGGCGACGAGGTGCTGGTGTTCCCGTTCGACGAGAAGGTGCGCAGGCAGGTCCTTCTCACCAGGCCGGAGGACGTGGACCGGTTGGAGGTGCCCGAGGGCCGCTGGACCGACATCGGCGCGGCCCTCGACTCGGCCGTCGCGTGGCTGGACGAGCACCCGTCCCCGCTGGCCGCGATCATGCTGGCCTCCGACAACGAGCACGACCCGGCCCCCTACAGCCGGTACCGTCCACGCGGCACCCCCGCCTGGCGGGCCCTCGCGGCCCGGGCCGCCGCCCTGGACGACAAGATCCGCTGGCTGCGGGTCTACTCCTTCCCCTTCCCCGCCGGCCCGGCGCGCGGCGAGCGGGACCGCGGCGAGCTGCGGGACGCCCAGGAGACCGTGCTCGGCCGGGTGTTCCCCCGCTACCTCATGCACGACCCGCGCGACGCCGCCGAGCGGCAGGACCTCGCCGCCGTCAAGGAACTCGCCCGCCGGGACGTCGCACGCGACACCCTGCTGGAGGCCGAGAGCGGACGCGGCGTCACCGCCGAATGGCTGACCGCCCCCGGCGCGCTGGACGTGATGTCCGGCAGGGGGACGGCCCGTCTGCGCCTGCGCTCCACCCTGCGGTACGTCCCCGTCCAGGTCTCCGGCCTCACGGTGCCGGTCACCGGCCCCGGCGGCTTCCAGGTGGCGGCGCGGCCCGACGTCCCGGGCCTGCTGCTGCGGCCCGGCGCGTCGGCGGAGCTCGACGTCACCTTGGTGTGGGGCCCGCCGTCCAGAGAACTGCTCGACCGCCCCCTGCGCGCCGGGCACCAGGCCGTCGCCGGGGCGCGGTTGACGACCCCGTGGTCGCCCGGCCTGGCCAAGCTGTCGGTCCGCCCGCCGCCGCCCGTCGCCGTCACGCCCCCGCTGCGCCTGTTCCCGCCGGGCGAGATCCAGGTGACGGGCACCTGGCGCCCGCTGACCATAGGGGGCCTCGCCGGGACGACGCTCGCCGCCGCCCTGTTTCTCTGGATGCGGCTGCGCAACCAGTGGCGACCCAAGATGTACGGCTACCTCAGCTTCACGTACTGGGAGTTCGACCACGACGGGAACCCGGTCGCCCGCCGGGGAAGGACGGTGCCGCTGGACGGCAGGCGCGGCCCGCAGACCGTGCACCCCCTGGACGGCGACCGGGCGGCGGACGGCGCCGGGGCCCCGGCCCCGGACGGCGGCCCCGCCGAGGCGAACGGCCGCCCGGCCGCCGTCGTCAGCGGCCGGGGCCTGCTGCCGGGCACCAGGAGACTCCTCATCGCCTTCACCCGCGACGGCACGCAGGCCGAGCCCACGTCCGTGCCGTACGGGGGCACCAGCCTGATCGGCGGCGTCCGCTTCACCCACCACGAGAAGCCGGACGAGGACACCCATGGACGATGACTTCAGCCGCGAGGTGCTGCGGCTCTGCGCCCGGGTGACGGCACGGCACACGGACGGGCCGCTGCGGGACGCCGCGCGCCTGGTACGGGAGCGCCTGACCGCAGGGCGGCTGCGCGTCGCGATCGGCGGCCGGATGAACGCGGGCAAGTCCACCCTGGTGAACGCCCTGATCGGACGGCGCGTCGCCCCCACGGGCAACACCGAGTGCACGCTGGTCGTCGCCCGGTACACGCCCTCGTACCTCGACCGTGTCACGGTGACGCCCCGGCGGGACGCGCCGTACGAGGTGCGCCCGGGGCCGCGGGGCGGGCTGCCGGTGGAGCCGGGCGCGCTCGGGCGCGGCCCCGAGGACATCTTGTGGGTGGACGTCGAGTTCTCCAAGAAGGACATGTCCGTGGAGTGCGTCCTGGTCGACACGCCGGGGCTGGACTCGCTGAACCGCGGCGACGAGGCTTCGATCGACGCGCTCGGCGAGGCGGACGCGATGCTGTTCGTCATGCCGCACCCCGGCACGGGGGACACCGAGGCGTTCGCGGAGATCCGCCGCGGCGTGGGCACCTCCCTGGCCGGCCGCTCCGGGCGGATCGGCGTGATCAGCCAGATCGACCGGCTGCCCACCGACCCGAGGGACGACCCCTGGCCCCCGGCGCGGAGGCTGGCCGAGACCTACGCCGCCGAGCTGCGCGAGCAGGTGAGCGAGGTGATCCCGGTCGCCGGCCTGCTGGCCGAGACCGCGCTCGGCGCCGACTTCACCGAACGGGACGCCGGCCTGCTGCGCCTGCTCGCCGGGCACGACCCCGGCGAGCTGTACGACGCCCTCTACGACGCCGACAGCTTCCTCGACTGGGACGAGGGGCCGCTGGACGGGCACGACCGGGCCAGGCTGCTCCGCATGCTTGGCATCCACGGCCTGCTCCTCGGCGCCGAGGCCGCGGGACGCGGAGCCCGGGGCGCCGAGGAGTTCCTGGCACTCCTGCGTGAGCGCTCCGGGGCCGGCCGGCTGATCGAGGCGATCGAGCACACCCTGGTGCCCCGGGCCGGCTGGCTGCGCGCCGCCGCCGCGCTGGCCCGGCTCACCGAGGCCGCGCGGGCCGACCCGCACGGCGGATGGCTCATGGACGCGGTGGAGGAGCTCGGGCGGCGGCCCGCGTTCGCCCGCGCCGGGCTGGGCGAGATGGTGTGGCAGGCGGAGAGCGGGCGGTTGCGGCTCGACGCCGGCGACGTCGAGGCGCTGCGCCTGCTCGCGTCCCGCGCGGTCCCCGCCGAGGCCCTCGGGCTGCCGCCGGTGTCGGGCCGGGACGACGTCGCGCGTGCGGCGGCACGCGAGGTGGCCCGCTGGCGGCGCGTGGAGCAGGACCTGGCCCGCCCGCCGAGCCTGCGGCGCCTCGCCAGGGCCGCCAGGGAGCTGTGCCAGGACTACCACCCGGACATGCGGCGATGAACGAAGGATCGAGCGTGGACAAGACGATGACGACCGGTGGGTCCGGCTGGCAGCTCGCCGTCGACTTCGGCACCTGCTACACCGCCGCCGCCACCCTGTACGCGGGTGCCGTCGAGCCGTTGGAGCTGGAGCCGGGGACCGGGCGGCACTTCCTCCCCTCCGTGGTGGTGGTCACCGGCGACGACGGCGGCATCGTGGTCGGCACCGAGGCGCTGAACTCCGCCGGGCTGGCGCCTGACCGGGTCGTCCGGCTGCCGAAACGGGAGCTGTGGGCCGGCCCGCACACGGTGGTCGGCGAGGGGCTGGTCGAGACGGCCGACCTGGTCGCCGCGATCTTCCGCAGGGTGCTGGACGTGGCGCGGCGGAAGTTCGCGCGCACCGGCAGGGACCTGGAGCGGGTGGTGCTCACCCATCCGGCCCGCTGGGCGGGCGAACCGCTGGAGCGCCTGGCCCTCGCGGCGGAACGCGCCGGGCTCGGCGCGGTGGAGTTCATGCCGGAGCCGGTCGCGGCGGCGCGCTGGTACCTGCGGGAGTGGGAACTGGCCGTGGGCGAGTACGTGGTCGTCTACGACCTCGGCGGCGGCACCTTCGACACCGCGGTGCTGCGCCGCGGGCCGGAAGGGTTCGTGGTGTGCGGCGAGCCGCGCGGCCGGCACGACATCGGGGGCGAGGACTTCGACCAGGCGCTGCTGGAGGTGGTCCAGGACCTGGCACGCAAGCAGGACCCGGTGACGGCGCACACCGTCTGGGAGGGCACGGGCTGGGAGGCCCTGATGTGGCGGGACAAGTGGGCCAGGAAGATCACCGAGGCGAAGGAGGCCCTGTCGGAGCGGGACCGGTACCTGATCAGGGAGCAGGGCTTCTACGACCCCGGCATCAGCGTCACGCGGAAGCAGTTCGAGGAGGCCATCGCCGACAAGGTGAGCAGGACGCTCGTCGAGCTCGGCGCGGCCATCCGCCAGGTCACCGCCGACGGCGCGGGGGTGGACACCGTCTATCTGACCGGCGGGTCGAGCGCCATCCCGCTGATCCGCGCGATGATCGGCGAACGATCCGCCGACCGGGTCAACGCGGTGGTCGCCCCGGAACCGAAGGCCGCGGTGGCGCTCGGGGCACTGACCGAGCCGCCCGTGCCCGAGGGCGCCCCGGCCCGGCCGAGACTCTGGCGGGCCGAAGTGACCGGCACCCCCGCCGCGCCCGTGCTCGCCGGGGACGTGCTCTACACCGGGACGGACGAGGGGTTCATCTACGCCTTCGACGCCGGGACCGGGGCGCAGGTGTGGCAGCGGGCCGTCTGCGCCGCGGTGACCACGCCCGCCGTGCACGGTGAGCGGCTGTACGTCGGCGACGCCGACGGCCGGCTGACCGCGCTGGCCACCGCGACCGGCGCGCGGCCCTGGTACCGCTACCTCGGGCCGTCCGCGCACCGCAGGCCGATCACGGCCGCCCCGGTCGTGGCGGGCGGCCGGGTGTACGTGGGGTGCCGGGAACGCGGGCTGTACGGCTACACCCTCGACGGCGATCGGGAGTGGGCCTACGGCATCGCCGGGGTGGACGGGTGCGCGCCGGTCGTGGCACAGGGCCTGGTGTTCGCGGGCAGCCAGTCGGGACGGCTGACCGCCGTCACCGCGGACACGGGGCAGCGGCGGATGAAACGCCGCCTGCCCGCGCCGATCTCCGGCCCGCTGGCCGTGACGGCCCGGCACGTGTTCGCCGCCGACGCGGACGGCGTGCTGCACGCGGTGGAACGCGCGGGGGACAACCGCGTCGCCTGGTTCCTCGACATCGGCGTGCCCCCCGGCACCGGCCCGGTCTTCGACCGCGGGCGGCTCTACCTCGGCACGGCGGACGGCCGCCTGCTCGCCCTCGCCCCCGAGACGGGGGAGGTGCGCGCGTCGTTCCCGCTGGGCGGCGCCGTGAGCGCGACCCCCGTGGTGTGGGACACCACCGCGTACGTCGTCACCGGCGACACCCTCACCGCGCTGGACCTGACCACCGGCACCCCACGCTGGACGGCACACGCCGGAGCCGCCATCACCGGCCCGCCGGCGATCGGCACGGCCTTCGCCTACGTCGCCGTCGCCACCGGCCGCATCGAGACCGTCGACCTCGCCACGGGGGCCACGGCGCCATGACCGAGCACGAGGAGAACGCCATGCCGGATACGCCGAACGCGCCGGATACGCCGGATGGGCTGGGAACGCCCGGTGGGCCGGATGGGCCGGATGGGCCGGATGGGCCAGGTGGGCCGGATGGGCCGGATGGGCCAGGTGGGCCCGGTGGGCCCGGTGGGCCGGGTGGGCCGGGTGGGCCGGG
>NZ_JBDPMD010000055.1:0-57056 GCF_039871875.1 Sphaerisporangium sp. B11E5
CGACGTTCTTGGCGACCCAGCGCATGGCGTAGGCGGCGGAGCGGTCGACCTTGGAGGGGTCCTTGCCGGAGAAGGCGCCGCCGCCGTGGCGGGCCATGCCGCCGTAGGTGTCGACGATGATCTTGCGGCCGGTGAGGCCGGCGTCGCCCATGGGGCCGCCGATCTCGAAGCGGCCGGTGGGGTTGACCAGGAGGCGGTAGCCGTCGGTGTCGATGTCGAGCTCGGCGACGACGGGGTCGACGACGTGCTCCTTGATGTCGGGGGCCAGCATCTCCTTGAGGTCGATCTCAGGGGCGTGCTGGGTGGAGACGACCACGGTGTCGAGGCGCACGGGGCGGTCGCCGTCGTACTCGATGGTGACCTGGGTCTTGCCGTCGGGGCGCAGGTAGGGCACGGTGCCGTTCTTGCGGACCTCGGAGAGGCGGCGGGACATGCGGTGGGCGAGCTGGATGGGCAGCGGCATCAGCTCGGGGGTCTCGCGGCAGGCGTAGCCGAACATCAGGCCCTGGTCGCCGGCGCCCTGGCGGTCGAGGTCGTCGATGCCCTCGCCCTCGCGGTGCTCGTAGGCGTCGTCCACACCCTGGGCGATGTCGGGCGACTGGGCGCCGATGGACACCGACACGCCGCAGGAGGCGCCGTCGAAGCCCTTGTGGGAGGCGTCGTAGCCGATCTCCAGGATCTTCTCCCGGATGACGCCGGGGATGTCGACGTAGGTCTCCGTGGTGACCTCACCGGCGACGTGGACCTGGCCGGTCGTGATCATCGTCTCGACCGCGACCCGGCTCCGGACGTCGTCTTTGAGCATCGCGTCGAGGATCGCGTCACTGATCTGGTCGGCGATCTTGTCCGGGTGGCCTTCGGTGACCGACTCGGAGGTGAACAGGCGGCGGGACAACTCAGTGGCTCCTCATGCAGCGGCTGCTGGCGACATGGCTCGGGGAACGGACGGCCCGAGCGCTCCGCTGAGTGTAGCCTCACCCCGCGCGGCGCCGCTCTACCGTCTCGACCGGTGGTCGCCGGCCGACCTCACAGGTCGGGAAGCGGATCCCGGGGCAGATCCCCAGGAGAGAACACTTCGGTGTCCGCCGCCCCCACGACCGCGACGTACTCCTCGTCGACCTCGAAAACCGTACCACCCAATTTGATCCTGGGCCCGGCGCCGAACTCGATCGGCCCGAGTCTCGTGTTGCGCGGGTGTGTCGCCCACACGGCGGCGGGCTCGTAACGGCTGAACACCTTGGTGGCGAGCACCGTGATGAACCGGTCACTCACCAGGACCATGAAGTTGGCCACCCCACCGGACCCGACGAGGCTCACCGGGAAGACGTAGTGGATGTTCTCACCCGCGGGCAGGAGTTCACGGCATCGTTGCCTGATGGCTGCGGTCACCGGCATCGTCCAGGCCCTCTCGCTCGGCCTTTCCATGGAGTATCCGACGAGGCGACACGGACAGCAAGATGCGGGATTAAGAGCGTGACCGGTTCGCGGGGAATCGGCACGCGCAAAGCGGCGATTCCGCGCGGAATCAGCGTCCGGACGTCGCCGGAGTCGCGGCGATCCAGCGTACGGGTGGCGGCACGCCCGCCGGCGGGCAGTGGCCGTCCGGCCCACGTCCGGGCACCAGGGCAGCGCCGGACTCGCCCGGGACGGCACGGGGGCAGCGGCGCGCTCGCGGGAGACGGGGCAGGGGGCCGGCCGATCGAACGGGCGCGTCCGAACCGGCATCGCCGCGCCGGGCGGTGAGGGCCCTGTCCGACGGGGGTGTTCAGGACAGGCGGGCGGACACCAGGGTCCACAGGGTGTCGGCGAGGGACTCCTTGGGGCCGCGGGGGACCTCCACAGGGTCGCCGCCGGCGACCAGGATGACGGCGGCGTTGTCGGGGGTGCCGAAGGCCAGGCCTTCGCCGACCTGGTTGACGACGAGCAGGTCGCAGCCCTTGCGTTCCAGTTTGGCCTGGCCGTTGGCGAGGGCGTCGTGGGTTTCCGCGGCGAAGCCGGCGATCACCTCGGGGGACGGCTCGCGGCCCTCGCGGCGCCGGTCGCACAGCTCGGCGAGGATGTCGGGGTTCTTGGCCAGCCGGATCGGCTCGGGTTCCCCGTCGGTCTTCTTGATCTTGGCGTCGCTCGCCGCGACCGGCCGGAAGTCGGCCACGGCGGCGGCCATGACCACCGCGTCGGCCCCTTCCGCGGCCTCCAGCACCGCCGTGCGCATCTGGGCCGCCGACTCGACGCGGACCACGGCCGCCCCGGCCGGGTCGGGCAGCGCGACGTTGGCGGCCACGACGGTGACCCGGGCGCCGCGCGCGACGGCCGTGCGGGCCAGGGCGTACCCCTGCAGGCCCGAGGAGCGGTTGCCGATGAAGCGCACCGGGTCGATGGCCTCACGGGTGCCGCCGGCGGACACGACGACGTGACGGCCGGCGAGGTCGCGCGGGTGGCCGGACAGGACGCGCCGGCACACCTCGAAGATCTCCGCCGGGTCGGGCAGCCGCCCGGGGCCGGTGTCGGCGCCGGTGAGCCGTCCCACGGCGGGGTCGACGACCACCGAGCCGCGCTCGCGCAGCGTGGCGACGTTGGCGCGGGTGGCGGGGTGCTCCCACATCTCGGTGTGCATGGCGGGCGCGAAGACCACCGGGCATCGGGCGGTCAGCAGGGTGCCGGTGAGCAGGTCGCCCGCGAGGCCGTGCGCGGCCTTGGCGAGCAGGTCGGCGGTGGCCGGCGCCACCACGACCAGGTCGGCCCGCTGCCCGATGCGGACGTGTGGCACCTCGTGCACGGACTCCCAGACCTCGCTGGTCACGGGATTGCCGGAGAGGGCGGCCCAGGTGGGCTCGCCGACGAAGCGCAGCGCGTCGCGGGTGGGGATCACCCGCACGTCGTGGCCGGACTCGGTGAACAGCCGCAGCAGCTCGCACGCCTTGTACGCGGCGATGCCGGCGCCCACGCCGAGAACGACACGCGGGCGGTCGCCCCGGCCGGCGGTCATGGCGCTGGTCCCTCTGGTTCGATCTGCTGGATCTGGTGGGTCTGTGCCGGTCTGGCGCCGAGGGCTCAGCCCTCGATCGGCTCGGAGGTCAGCAGGCCCTCGGAGATCTCGCGCAGCGCGATGGACAGCGGCTTCTCCTGGGCGTGGGTCTCGACCAGGGGGCCGACGTACTCCAGCAGGCCCTCGCCGAGCTGGGAGTAGTAGGCGTTGATCTGGCGCGCCCGCTTGGCGCCCATGATGACCAGGCTGTACTTGCTGTCGACGACCTCAAGGAGCTGGTCGATCGGCGGGTTGGTGATGCCTTCGGCAACAGGGGCGGTGCCTGCCACGTGGTCGCCTCTCCATAGTTTCGTCATTCGTGTCTCGGCGAAGGATACCAACTCCCGGGCCCCCCTCGTGACGTGCGCCGGCGAACCGGGCGCGCGCAGACCTCAGGGCCGGCGGGGGGGTGAGCCGTCGCGGACCAGGAGTTCGATGAGGCGGCCGCAGACGTCCTCCACGGCGGTGTTGACCAGCGTGAGGTCGAACTCCTTCTCGGCGGCCATCTCGACGCGGCCCGCGGCGAGGCGGCGGGCGATGACGTCCTCAGGCTCGGTGCCGCGGCCACGCAGGCGGCTCTCCAGTTCCTCCCAGCTCGGCGGAGCCAGGAAGACCAGGAGCGCATCCGGCATGGTGTCGCGGACCTGGCGGGCGCCCTGCAGGTCGATCTCCAGCAGGGCGGGCACCCCCTCGGCGAGCTTGCGCTCGACCGGGCCGCGCGGCGTGCCGTACCGGTTGCCGGCGAACTCCGCCCATTCGAGCAGCGCGTCGTCGGCGACCAGGCGGTCGAACTCGGGGCCGGACACGAAGAAGTACTCGACTCCGTGCTTCTCCCCGGGGCGGGGCGCCCTGGTGGTCACCGAGACCGACAGCCACACCTCGGGGTGGGACCGCCGAAGCTCGGCGACGACCGTGGACTTCCCCACGCCCGACGGCCCGGACAGGACCGTCAGGCGGTTTCCCTTCGGTCCGGAGGAGAGATCGGTCCCCTCCGGACTCCCGGATGGAGGCATGGGGTCACCGCCACGTGTCCCGAACCCCCCGAAAACGGGCGCCCTTCGCGCGCCCCCCTCTTCGGGCCAGGACGTACCGGTCACTCCACACCCCCGATAGTTCGCGCCGGCGTCCGCCGAGATCAACTCTCGGCGCCGCCGAACTCGCGCTCCAGGGCGGAGCGCTGGTTCGCACCGAGACCCCGTACGCGACGGGACTCGGCGATACCGAGTCTCTCCATGAGCTGCTTGGCGCGGACCTTGCCCACGCCGGGGAGCGACTCCAACAGTGCCGACACCTTCATCTTGCCGATGACGTCGTCGGTCTGACCATCCTTCAGCACCTCAGCCAGAGAAACCGCGCCGTGCTTCAGCCGGTTCTTGACCTCGGCACGCTCCTTGCGGGCCTTGGCAGCCTTCTCCAGGGCTGCGGCGCGCTGCTCGGGGGTCAGGGGAGGAAGAGCCACGCCGGGTCACCTCGAATTTCTGTCGATGTACTCGGACGGGAGGGGAAACTAGCTGGTCTTGGGCCCTTCAGGCAACGTCAAGACCAGTTTCTCCCCACATAAACTTCATTTCATCACCCTTCGTGGCCGTCACGTCGCGTTGTGTCGACAAAACCCGCCTGTACTGGCGCCTCACCGACCAGCACGCCGAGCCGGCCCGCGACGGCGGACACGCCCCGTGAGGACGCATCGAAGTCTCACCGCGCCCGTGGCGGACGACCCAAAAAATCGCCCGATTAACCGCTCAACAGGCGTTTTATCCCACCCGCACTCTTTGCCAGACAGTGCACTATTTGCCCGATCTCGTGACGCAGCCGGACGCCAGGAATCGCCGCCACGCCGGACACGCCAGGTGACCAACGGAGACGGACGGTGACCGCCGGGACGCGGCCGCGGACGCCGGACGGCCACCGGCACGACCGGCACACCGGGCGGCCACCGGCCGTCCGGTCCGGCACGTGGAGCGACACCGTGGACACGGCGCGTCATCGGCCGGGCCGGCCGACGACAGGGGCGAGGGGTCAGCCCGCGACGACGCGTCTGAGGGCGGCGGCTATGGCGGCGGCGGCGGCGCCCGGGTCGGTGGCGGCGGTGATGGGGCGGCCTATCACGAGGAGATCGGCCCCGTCGGCGATGGCCTGTTCGGGGGTCGCTACTCTTGCCTGGTCCTGGGTGGCCGAACCGGCGGGGCGGACGCCGGGCGTGATGAGCATGATGTCGGGGCCGACCTCCGCGCGGACGCCGGCGACCTCGCGGGGCGAGCAGACCAGGGCCTGGGCGCCCGCGCCGACGGCCTCCACGGCCAGGCGGCGCACGGCGTCGCCGGCGGGGCCCCGGACTCCCAGGCGCTCCAGATCGGCCTCGGACAGCGACGTCAGGGCCGTCACGGCGGCGATGCGCGTGTGCGGGGCCGCCTCGACGGCGGCTTTGATCATGGTGTGGCCGCCGGAGGCGTGGACGGTCAGGATGGCGGGCTTGAGGCGTGCCACCGCGCGGGCGGCGCCGGCGACCGTGTTCGGGATGTCGTGGAGCTTCAGGTCGAGGAAGACCTGGACCCCGCTGGCCCCCCGCACGGAGGCCAGCACGTCGGGGCCGTAGCGCAGATAGAGTTCGAGGCCGACCTTCACGGTGCTCACGTGCGGCGTGACCAGGGCAGCCCAGCGGGCCGCCGTCTCCAGATCCGGTGCGTCCAAGGCGACGGCGATGGGTGCGGACGTCACAGGGAGCTCTCCTCCAGGTCGATACGGTGCCGGGGCCCCGCCCCGGGTGGTCGCTGGGCCAGGCCGACGGCGTCGGCCAGCCGCTCGAAGCCGCGCTCCTTCAGAAGGTCCTCCAGCTCCCTCAGGATGCGCAGGCAGGCGTACGGGTCGTGGAACAGGGCGGTGCCCACCGAGACGACGCAGGCGCCCGCCAGGATGAGCTCCAGGGCGTCCCTGCCGGTGAACACGCCGCCCATGCCGACGATGGGCACCCCGGGCAGGGCGGCGTGCACCTGCCACAGGCAGCGCACGGCGAGCGGCCGCACCGCGGGCCCGGACAGCCCGCCGGTGCCCGCGGCGAGCGCGGGGCGCATGGTGTCCACGTCGATGCTCATGCCGAGCGGGGTGTTGATCATCGCGAGGGCGTCGGCGCCGCCGTCCACGCAGGCGCGGGCGACGGCCACGATGTCGGCGGCGTCGGGGGCGAGCTTGGCCACCACGGGCACGTCGTAGCGCATGGTGGCGCGCACCGACGAGATCACCTCGGCGGAGGCCGCGGGGTCGCGGGCGAACACCCGCCCGAGGTCCTCGACGTTGGGGCACGACAGGTTGACCTCGACGGCCGTCACGCCGGGCGCGTCGGCGAGCCTGCGGGCGAGCGCGGTGTACTCGGCCACGCTTCCGCCGCCGATGGACACCACGGCCCGCGCCCCGCGGTCCACCAGGCGCGGCAGCTCCCGTTCCAGGAACACGTCCACGCCGGGCCCCTGCAGGCCCACGGCGTTCAGCAGTCCCGAGGGGGTCTCGGCCATGCGGGGGGTGGGCCGCCCGGCCCGCGGCGCCATGGTGATCGACTGCGTGACGAAGGCGCCGAGGCGCGACAGGTCCACGAACTGGGAGAGCTCGGCGCCGGAGGCGGCGCACCCGGCGGCCGTGGTGATCGGGTTGGCCAGTTCGACGTGCGCGAGGTACGTCCGCATGTCAACTGACATTTCGGGTGTGAGCACCCCCTTCCTGTGCTCGTCCCCCAGGCGCGCCCAGGGCGTCGAACGGGATGGTCCCGATGTCCTCGAACCGCACCCGCTCGCCGCGGAACACCGGCCCCTCCACGCAGGATCGCACCATGCGGGTGACGCCGTCGTCACCGATGACCGGCAGCACGCAGGTCATGCACACGCCGTAACCGCAGGCCATGGCCTCCTCGACCGACACCTGCACCGGGATGTCGAACTCGACGGCGACCGCCGTCACCCCGCGCAGCATGCTCATGGGCCCGCAGGCGTACACCACGTCGGCCCGCGCGTCGGCGATCACCGACGGCAGGGCGTCGGTGACCCGCCCGCGCAGGCCGAGCGAGCCGTCCTCGGTGGTCAGGGTGGTGGTCTCGCCGATGCGCCGGGCGCGCAGCGCGCCGAACACCCGGTCGGCGGACGCGGCACCGAGCACGAAGTCGACGCGGCAGCCGCGCCGCTGCAGCACGTCGGCCAGCGCGAACAGCGACGCCGAGCCGTACTCGCCGCCGACCAGCACGCACACCACCGGGTCCCGCGGCACGGGGAACGGGCGGCCGAGCGGCCCGACGAGGTCGAGGGTGTCCCTGGCCTTGCGCTCGGCCAGCCACGCGGTGCCCCGGCCGCGCACCGCGAACACCAGCTCGACCGTGCCGCCGTAGTCGGGCTTGACGTCGTGCACGGCGAAGGCGCGCCGGGCCGGCATCGAGGTGTGCGCCCCGCCCACGGCCACCGAGACGAAGTGGCCGGGGCGGAACCGCTCGGCGATGCCGGGCGCGACCACGGTGAGGGCGTGGTAGGCGTCGACGCGGCGCGTGGTCAGCACCGTGCCCGTCACCTGTACCGCGGTACCGGCCGTCTCCTCCACCTCCCGCAGGGGTCGTTCAGCCTCGCAGCCGCTCGGCGTGCTCCTGCAGCGACCGTACGCCCACCGAGCCGGCGGCGATCGCCTGGATGCCCTGCACGGCCGCGGCGAGGCCCTGCACAGTGGTGACGCACGGGATGCCCCGCAGGACGGCCGCGGTGCGGATCTCGTAGCCGTCCAGGCGTGGCCCGGACTGGCCGGCGTCGCCGAAGGGAGTGTTCACGATGAGGTCGACCTCGCCGTCCAGGATGCGGGTCACGATGGTGGGCTCCCCGCCGGGGCCCGGGCCGTCGCTCTGCTTTCGCACGATCTTGGCATGGACCCCGTTGCGGCGCAGCACCTCCGCGGTTCCCTCGGTGGCGAGGATCTCGAACCCGAGGTCGGCCAGGGCCTTCACCGGGAAGATCATCGCCCGCTTGTCGCGGTTGGCCACCGACACGAACGCGCGCCCCTTGGTGGGCAGCGAGCCGTACGACGCGGCCTGCGACTTGGCGTAGGCCGTGCCGAACACCTCGTCGATGCCCATCACCTCGCCCGTGGACCGCATCTCCGGCCCGAGCACGGTGTCCACGCCACGGAACCGGTTGAACGGCAGCACGGCCTCCTTGACCGCGATGGGCGCGTCGAGCGGCAGCGCGCCGCCGTCGCCGGCGCGGGGCAGCATGCCCTCGGCGCGCAGCTCGGCGATGGTGGCGCCCAACATGACGCGGGCCGCGGCCTTGGCCAGCGGCACCGCCGTGGCCTTGGACACGAACGGCACGGTGCGGCTGGCCCGCGGGTTGGCCTCCAGGACGTAGAGCACACCCGCCGACATGGCGTACTGGACGTTCAGCAGGCCGCGCACGCCGACGCCGCGGGCGATGCCCTCGGTGGCCGCCCTGATGCGCTTGATGTCGTGGCCGCCGAGCGTGATGGGCGGCAGGGCGCACGCCGAGTCGCCCGAGTGGATGCCGGCCTCCTCGATGTGCTCCATGACGCCGCCGAGGAACAGCTCCTCGCCGTCGAACAGGGCGTCCACGTCGATCTCGATGGCCTCGTCCAGGAACCGGTCCACCAGCACCGGGTGCTCGCCCGCCGCGCGCTCCATGTACGACGCGAGCGTGCCCTCGTCGTACACGATGGCCATGCCGGCGCCGCCGAGGACGTACGACGGGCGCACCAGCACCGGGTAGCCGATCTCCTCGGCGACCGCCCTGGCCTCGTCCACCGTCATCGCGGTGCCGTGCTTGGGGGCGGGCAGCCCGGCCTCGGCGAGCACGCGGCCGAACGCGCCGCGGTCCTCCGCCAGGTGGATCGACTCGGGGCTGGTGCCGACCACGGGCACGCCCTCGTCCTTGAGCGCCTGGGCCAGCCCGAGCGGCGTCTGCCCGCCGAGCTGCACGATGACCCCGGCGACCGGCCCGGTCTCCCGCTCGGCGTGCACGACCTCCAGGACGTCCTCCAGCGTGAGCGGCTCGAAGTACAGCCGGTCGGAGGTGTCGTAGTCGGTGGACACCGTCTCGGGGTTGCAGTTGACCATCACGGTCTCGTACCCGGCCGACGACAGCTCGAACGAGGCGTGCACGCACGCGTAGTCGAACTCGATGCCCTGCCCGATGCGGTTGGGCCCGCTGCCGAGGATGATCACCTTGGGGCGGTCGCCGTAGGGGACCTCGGTCTCCTCGTCGTAGGTGGAGTACAGGTACGGCGTGCGGGCCGCGAACTCGGCGGCGCAGGTGTCCACGGTGTTGTACACCGGCCGCACCCCGAGCCGGTGCCGCAGCCGGCGCACCTCGGCCTCGGCGACGCCGCGGATCCCGGCGACCTGCGCGTCGGAGAAGCCGTGCCGCTTGGCCCGCGTCAGCGCCTGCGCGGTCAGCTCGCCCTCGGCGACGGCCCGCGCCTCCTCGTCGATCAGGTAGAGCTGGTCGAGGAACCACGGGTCGATGGACGTGGCCTCGTACAGCTCCTCCAGGGTGGCCCCGGCCCTGATGGCCTGCTGCGCGGTGCGCAGCCGCCCGTCGTGCGGGGTGCGGCAGGCCGCCAGCAGCTCCGCCTTGTCCCCCGGCTCCCCGTCCCAGCCGAACGACGAGCCCTTGCGCTCCAGCGACCGCAGGGCCTTCTGCAGCGCCTCGGGGAAGGACCGGCCGATGGCCATGGCCTCGCCGACCGACTTCATGTGGGTGGTGAGGGTCTGGTCGGCCCCGGCGAACTTCTCGAACGCGAACCGCGGCACCTTGACCACGACGTAGTCCAGGGACGGCTCGAACGACGCCGGGGTCTCGCGGGTGATGTCGTTGGGGATCTCGTCCAGGGTGTACCCGACGGCGAGCTTGGCGGCGATCTTGGCGATGGGGAAGCCGGTGGCCTTGGAGGCCAGGGCGCTGGACCTCGACACCCGCGGGTTCATCTCGATGACGATCATGCGGCCGGTGCGGGGGTCCACCGCGAACTGGATGTTGCAGCCGCCGGTGTCCACGCCGACCTCGCGGATCACCGCGATGGCGACGTCCCGCATGTTCTGGTACTCGCGGTCGGTGAGGGTCATCGCGGGGGCCACGGTGACGCTGTCGCCGGTGTGCACGCCCATGGGGTCGATGTTCTCGATGGAGCAGACGATGACGACGTTGTCGGCCCGGTCGCGCATCACCTCCAGCTCGAACTCCTTCCAGCCGAGGATGGACTCCTCCAGGAGCACCTCCCCGGTCGGCGAGGCGTCCAGCCCGGCGCCCGCGATGCGGCGCAGGTCCTCCTCGTCGTAGGCGAAGCCCGAGCCCGCGCCGCCCATGGTGAAGCTCGGCCGCACCACCACCGGGTAGCCGAGGGCGCCGGCGGCGGTCAGGCAGTCGTCCAGGCTGTGGCAGATCGCCGAACGGGCCGACTCGGCGTTCAGGCCGTACTCGGCGGCCACACGGGCCACGATGCCCTTGAACAGCTCGCGGTTCTCCCCCGCCTGGATGGCCGCGATGTCGGCGCCGATCAGTTCCACGCCGTACCGCTCCAGCACGCCGGCCTCGTGCAGCGCCACCGCGGCGTTGAGCGCGGTCTGGCCGCCGAGGGTGGGCAGCAGGGCGTCCGGCCGCTCCTTGGCGATGATCTTCTCGACGATGTCCGGGGTGATCGGCTCGACGTAGGTGGCGTCGGCGAACTCCGGGTCCGTCATGATCGTCGCGGGGTTGCTGTTGACCAGGATCACCCGGTAGCCCTCGGCACGCAGCACGCGGCACGCCTGGGTGCCCGAGTAGTCGAACTCGCACGCCTGCCCGATCACGATCGGCCCGGAGCCGATCACCATGATCGAGCGGATGTCGGTGCGCTTAGCCACGCCTGTCCCCCTTCGTCGCGCCCGCACGCGCCATGAGGGCGCGGAATTCGTCGAACAGCCCGGCGGCGTCGTGCGGCCCCGCGGCGGCCTCCGGGTGGTACTGCACGCTGAACGCGGGATAGTCGAGCAGGCGCAGCCCCTCCACGCAGTCGTCGTTCAGGTTGACGTGGCTGACCTCCGCGCGGCCGTACGGCGTGTCGAACGGGCCGTCGAGCGGCGCCTGGACGGCGAAGCCGTGGTTGTGCGCGGAGATGTCCACCTTGCCGGTGCGGCGGTCCTGGACGGGCTGGTTGACGCCCCGGTGGCCGTACCGCAGCTTGTAGGTGCCGAGGCCGAGGGCGCGGCCGAGTATCTGGTTGCCGAAGCAGATGCCGAACACCGGGGTGCCGCTCTCCATGACGCCGGTGAGCGTCTCGACGGCGTAGTCCGCGGCGGACGGGTCGCCCGGCCCGTTGGACAGGAACACCCCGTCGGGGTCGAGGGCGAGCACCTCGGCCGCGGTGGTGGCGGCGGGCAGCACGTGCACCTCGCAGCCCCGCTCGGCCATGCGGTACGGCGTCATGGCCTTGATGCCGAGGTCGAGCGCGGCGACGGTGAACCGCTTCTCGCCGTGCGCGGGCACGACGTACGGCTCGGCCGTGGACACCTGCCGCGCGAGGTCGGCCCCCACCATGGACGGGCTCTGCCGCACCCGTTCGGCCAGCTCCTCCACGGGGGCGTGCGGCCCGGTGAACACCCCGGCCCGCATCGCGCCCCGCTCACGCAGGTGGCGGGTCAGCGCCCGGGTGCCGGGCATGGCGATGCCGACGACGCCCTGGGCGCGCAGCTCCTCGTCCAGGGTGCGGCGCGAGCGCCAGTTGGACGGGACGCGCGCGGGCTCGCGCACGACGTACCCGGCCACCCAGACGCGGGACGACTCGGGGTCCTCGTCGTTGACCCCGGTGTTGCCGATGTGCGGGGCCGTCATCGCGACGATCTGCCGGTGGTAGGACGGGTCGGTCAGGGTCTCCTGGTAACCGGTCATGCCGGTGTTGAAGACCATCTCGCCGAACGTCTCCCCCTCGGCGCCGTACGGCGTGCCGTGGAAGGCCCGGCCGTCCTCCAGCACCAGGACGGCCGTGCCCGTGGTCGCGCGCGTCACGTGAGTTTCCCTTCCGAGACAGTGGGGCGGCCGCGCAGGAACGTCGCCACGACCCTGCCGGGCAGGGTCATGCCCACGTAGGGCGTGTTGCGGCTCCTGGACGCGAACCCGGACGGGTCCACCTCCGCGCGGGCGGAGGGGTCGACCAGGGTGAGGTTGGCCGGTGCCCCGGCCCGCAGGTGCCCGCCGTGGCCGGCGACCCGGCCGATGCGGGCCGGCCGGGTGGACATGCGGTCGGCCACCCCCGCCCAGTCGAGCAGCCCGGTCTCCACCATGGCCTCCTGCACCACCGACAGGGCCGTCTCCAGGCCGACCATGCCCATGGCCGCGGCGGGCCACTCGGTCTCCTTGTCCTCCACCGGGTGCGGCGCGTGGTCGGTGGCCACGCAGTCGATGGTGCCGTCGGCCAGCGCCTCGCGCAGCGCACGCACGTCGGCGGCGGTCCGCAGCGGCGGGTTCACCTTGTACAGCGGGTTGTACGGGCCGGCGGGCGAGGCCTCGGCGAGGGCGTCGGTGAGCAGCAGGTGGTGCGGGGTGACCTCGGCGGTGACGTCCCAGCCCTTGGACTTGGCCCAGCGGATGATCTCGACAGAGCCCGCCGTGGAGACGTGGCAGACGTGCAGCCGGGAACCGACGTGCGCGGCGAGCAGGCAGTCGCGCGCGATGATCGCCTCCTCGGCAACGGCGGGCCAGCCGGCGAGGCCGAGCCTGCCGGAGACCTCGCCCTCGTTCATCTGCGCGCCCGCGGTGAGCCGGGGCTCCTGGGCGTGCTGGGCGATCACCCCGTCGAACGCCTTGACGTACTCCAGGGCGCGGCGCATCAGCACCGCGTCCGAGACGCACACGCCGTCGTCGGAGAACACCCGCACCCGGGCCGCGCTGTCGGCCATCGCGCCGAGCTCGGCGAGCTGTGCGCCCTTCAGCCCCGCGGTGACGGCGCCGACCGGGCGCACGTCGCAGTGCCCGGCCTCCTGGCCGAGCCGCCACACCTGCTCGACCACGCCGGCGGTGTCGGCGACCGGCGAGGTGTTGGCCATGGCGTGCACGGCCGTGTACCCGCCGAGCGCGGCGGCGGCCGTGCCCGACGCGACGGTCTCGGCGTCCTCCCTGCCGGGCTCGCGCAGGTGGGTGTGCAGGTCGACCAGGCCGGGCAGCGCGATCAGCCCGTCGGCGTCCACGCGGGACGCGCGGCCGGCGTCCACCGCGCCGGGCGCCCCGACCTCGGCGACGTGGCCGCCGTCGATCAGGATGTCGCACGGGTCGCCGCCGAGCAGGCGGGCGCCCGTGATGAGGTAGGTCACTTGTCTCCCCCGATGGCGGGCTCGGAACCGGACAGCAGCAGGTACAGCACGGCCATGCGCACGGTCACGCCGTTGGTGACCTGCTCGACGATGGTCGAGCGCACGGAGTCGGCGACGTCGGCGGCGATCTCCATGCCGCGGTTCATCGGGCCGGGGTGCATCACGATGGCGCCGTCGGGCATCCGGCCGAGGCGGTCGGGGTCCAGGCCGTAGCGGCGGCTGTACTCCCGGGCCGAGGGGAAGAACGAGGCGTTCATCCGCTCGTGCTGCACGCGCAGCATCATGACCGCGTCGGACTTGGGCAGCACGGCGTCGAAGTCGTAGGAGACCTCGCACGGCCAGTTGTCCATGGAGACCGGCAGCAGCGTGGGCGGGGCGACCAGGGTGACCTGGGCGCCGAGGGTGTGCAGCAGGTGGACGTTGGAGCGGGCGACCCGGCTGTGCAGCACGTCGCCGACGATGGTCACCCGGCGGCCGTCCAGCTCGCCGAGGCGGCGGCGCATGGTGAAGGCGTCCAGCAGGGCCTGGGTGGGGTGCTCGTGGGTGCCGTCGCCGGCGTTGACCACGCTGCCGTCCACCCAGGTGGCGAGGCGGTGCGGGGCCCCTGAGGCGCCGTGGCGCACCACGACGGCGTCCGCGCCCATGGCCTGGAGGGTGAGCGCGGTGTCCTTCAGGCTCTCGCCCTTGGAGACGCTGGAGCCCTTCGCCGAGAAGTTGATGACGTCGGCGGACAGGCGCTTGGCGGCGGCCTCGAACGAGATGCGGGTGCGGGTGGAGTCCTCGAAGAACAGGTTGACCACGGTGCGGCCGCGCAGGGTCGGCAGCTTCTTTATGGAACGGTCCGAGATCCGCGACAGTTGCTCGGCGGTGTCCAGGATGAGGAGGGCGTCGTCGCGCGACAGGTCGGCCGTGGACAGCAGGTGGCGGTTCATCAGTGGCCTCCCCGCAGCAGGACGGCGTCCCGCTGGTCGGTCTCCCACAGGCACACGCGCACGGTCTCGGCGCGCGACGTGGGCAGGTTCTTGCCGACGTGGTCGGCGCGGATGGGCAGCTCGCGGTGGCCGCGGTCCACGAGCACGGCGAGCCGCACGGCCGTGGGGCGGCCGAGGTCGTTGAGTGCGTCCAGTGCCGCGCGGACCGTGCGTCCGGAGTACAGGACGTCGTCGACCAGGATCACGATGCGGCCGTCCACCCCCTCGGGGGGCAGGTCGGTGCGGCCGAGGGCTCGGGCCGGCTTGAGCCGCAGGTCGTCGCGGTACATGGTGACGTCGAGGGAGCCGAAGGCCACCGCGCGGCCCTCGACCTGCTCGATGCGGTCGGCCAGCCGGCGTGCCAGGATGGTCCCCCTGGTCGGGATGCCGAGCAGGAGGAGGTTCTCGGGGCCCTTGGCGCGTTCGAGTATCTCGTGGGCGATGCGGGTGAGGGCCCGGTTGATGTCCGGGGCCTCCAGCACGGCCCGCTCGTCCTCGCGCGTCTGGTCACCGTCGTGCGCCGTGTTTCGGGCGCCGTCCATGAAGGTCACCGCCTTTCCCGCCTCACAGGACGGGTCTTAAAGGAAGTTTGGCGTCACCACGGTAGCAGCCCGCCGAGAAAGCCGCCGAACGGGTACACAGTCCCCCAAGCTGCACAGATAGTCGTATAGTGGGCGCCTGACCAGCGGGCCGCCCGGGCCCGCGCCGCGCCCCCACGGCGTGGCGCGCCCGGCGGGGCGGACGGGACGCCGGACAAGGCGGGCGGTTTCCGGCCTTGGCCGTACCGGCCGGAGAAACCGGTACGGCGTGCGTGACTGGCCAGATCAGGGCCGAACCGGACAGGATTCGGCATCTTTTTTCCAATCAGCTTGACCAATCACGCCCACACCTTTACCGTCACTGTCCGTAACCACACCTCGCGACGTTCTCGGATAAACCCCGGCGCAACGGTCACGGTTGGTGCCTGCCCCGGGCACCGGACCCGCGCGTCGGGTGATACGTCGCAAGGCGCACAATTAGTGAGAACGTTCATAGAAAGCCGGGGGGCCACACATGCCGTCTGACTACGCCAAGTCGCTGGGCGCTCGCCTTCGCGCCATCCGCACCCAGCAGGGACTTTCACTGCACGGAGTCGAGGAGAAGTCGCGAGGCCGGTGGAAAGCCGTCGTCGTCGGCTCCTACGAGCGTGGCGACCGGGCTGTGACCGTGCAGAAGCTGGCCGAGCTGGCCGACTTCTACGGGGTGCCGGTCTCGGAGTTGCTCCCTGGCGGCTCCGCGCCGAGCCCTCTTGGACCCACGCCCAAGCTGGTGATCGACCTGGAGCGCCTCGCCCAGTTGCCGAAGGAGAAGGCCGGCGCGCTCGCCCGGTACGCCGCCACCATCCAGAGCCAGCGGGGCGACTACAACGGCAAGGTGCTGTCGATCCGCCAGGAGGACCTGCGCTCGCTGGCCGTCATCTACGACAAGTCCCCCACCGAGCTCACCGAGGAGCTCATCACCTGGGGTGTGCTGGACGCCGAGGCGCGCCGCGCCGTCGAGTCCTTCTGACGCGCGCCGGGCCGGGCACCCCGCTACGCCTGCGGCCGTAGCGGGAGCGTCGCCCCCACGATCGCGTAGCGCTCGTAGCCGCCGGGGAACACGAAAGCGCCGAGCAGGTCCACGAAACCCAGCCGCCGGTACAGATGGCGTGCCGCCGTCGGCTGGTCGTGGGTGGACAACACGGCGGTGCGCTCCGCCCGGCCCTCGCACAACCCCCGCACCAGGCGCCGCCCGATGCCCTTGCCCTGGTAGTCGGGGCGCACGTGGATCTCGGCGATCTCCAGGGCGTCGCCGAACCACGCCAGCGCGGCGTCACGGCCCGCACGCTCCTCCAGCGCGCGGCGCACCACGTCGTGCCACCACTGGCCGGGGGCGCCGTGGAACGCGTAACCGAACCCCGCGACGACGTCGCCGTCGGTCTCGGCGAGCAGGCACGTGAAGTCCGGGAAGGTCGCGTGGTTGCGCATGATGCCCTGGCGCCCGGACAACTGGTCGGCCGGAGGGCGCATCGCCGCCGTGTAGATCTCGATGACGGTGTCCAGCGCGGCGGTGAACCCTTCCGGACCGGTGCGTCGCAGTTCGATCACTTTTCGCACACTAGCAGGGCCCTGATAGCCGGACGGTCGAAACCGGGTCAAACCGATCTTGGCCCCTGTTTCCGCCCTGGTCAGGCCGCACAGCCGGGGTTTCCGTCAGGTCCCCGAACAGCCGGGGGCGCGGTGCCGTGCTCCCGCCCGGCCCGGTGGCCTACTCGACCTCCACCGGGGTGCCGCCGGTGACGCGGACGAGCTCGTCGAACGTCGTGGGGAACACCGTGTGGACGTGCCCCGCGGCGGCCCAGACCACCTCGTGCCGGCTCAGCCACTTGTCGACCAGCGTGCGGATCGGCGCCGGGTGCCCCACGGGCGCCACCCCGCCGATCGCCTGACCGGTCGCGGCCTTCACGAACTCCGGGGTGGCGCGCTTCAGCTTGGCGACCCCGACGAGACCCGCGACCAGGCCGGTGTCCACGCGGTGCGCACCGCTGGTCAGCACCAGCAGCGGCTCGCCGTCGGCGTCGAAGACCAGGCTGTTGGCGATCGCGCCCACCTCGCAGCCCACCTGGGCCGCCGCCGACACCGCCGTCGGGGCCGGGTCGGTCAGCACCACGACCTCGCCCGTCACGCCCAGCCCGCGCAGGGTCTCGGACACCTTCACCACGCTCGGATGCAACTTTTCTGGCACGCGGCCACTCTAAACATCATGACGGGACATGGGCCATTGATTACATCTGCGGAACGTAACGCGTTCGGTCATGATCGGTGCGCTAATGTCCGTTGACCAGATCATGGAGAGTGGGAAAGGAAAAGCGACATGGCGGTTGGAACGCGGCTCGCCGCCGCGGCGGTGATGACCGCGACGGCCGTGCTCCTCGCGGGCGGGACGGCGGCCTCGGCCGCGCCGGTCCCGGCCTCCGCGACGGCACGCGCGGCCGCGGGCGCGGCGGTCACCTTCCAGGTGGCGTCCGCGAGCCCGGCGAAGGCGCCGACGCCGTTCACGGCGCCGAACCGGCGGCTCAAGCTCGGCGCGAAGGGCGCGGCGGTCAAGGCGCTGCAGACCCGGCTGCGCGAGCTCGGCTACGTACCGGGCAAGATCGACGCCAAGTACGGCGGGACCACGATGTCCGCCGTCTGGGCGTTCCAGAAGGTGCAGGGCATCAAGCCCACCAGCACCGTCACCTCCCGCACCTGGCGTGCGCTCGAGAATCCCAAGGCGCCGAAGGTGCTGGTGCCGCGGGGCAAGCCGGACCGGGTGGAGGTGAACCTCACCCAGCAGGTCGCGGTGCTCTACGACGACGGCGTGGCGAAGCTCGTCACGCACATCTCCTCCGGCAGCGGCATCCCCTACTGCGAGACGGCCGTCTGGCAGGGGCGGGCGCAGAGGTTCTGCGGCGACGCGCGGACGCCCACGGGGAACTTCAAGACCACCTGGCGGCGCTCGGGCTGGCACAAGTCCTACCTGGGGCAGCTGTACAACCCGATCTTCTTCAACGGGGGCATCGCGTTCCACGGCGCGCTGTCGGTGCCGCTGTACCCCGCCTCGCACGGGTGCGTGCGCCTGCCGATGCACGTCGCGGAGATCCTTCCCGGCATGCTCGGCACGGGCGTCCCCGTGCACGTCCGGGGCAAGTTCCGCCGCTGACACCCACGCGCCTCACCAGGGCCGCGGCCGATCCAGGCCGCGGCCCTACGCGTGCCCGCCGGGGCCGGCCGAGGGGGCGCCGGGGTCGGCCTCGGCGGAGCTCCGGCGGGAAGGGCGGCCTCGCCGCACCGCCCGGAACACCGCGGCGCCGGCCAGCATCACGGCGAAGACCGCCACGATGACGCCCGCCCCCACCTGGTCCAGCATGGCGGACAGCCCGCGCTGGGCCGCCGCGGCGACGGCGATGACCGGATCATCGGTGACGGTGCCGCGGAAGAGCCGTATCTCGTACCAGCCGTACCAGGCCACATAGGCGCCGGCGACGACGAGGAGCGCACCGCCGATGCGGGACAGCAGCGGCGACGCGCGGCGCACCCGGCGCAGCAGCCCGTCGCGCGCCAGCGCCACCGCGAGCGCCGCCAGCCCCACGGTCACCCCCATGCCGGCCGCGTACGCCACGAACAGCGCCACTCCGGAGACCAGGGAACCGGCCAGGAAACTGGTCACCACGATGGCGAGGAACGGGCCGACGGTGCACGACAGCGACGCCACCGCGTACGACATGCCGAACACCACCATGGACCGCGCCGAAGGGCCGGCGACCCGCCCGCGCGACACCGCCACGCCGAGCCCGGGCAGCTGCCTGCCGGCCAGCAGCATGCCGCCCAGAACGGCGAGCAGGACGCCCACGGCGATCGTCACCCACGGCAGGTGCCGCTGCACGGCACCGGCGACCGGCGCCAGGACGAGGCCGAACACGCCGAACACGGCCACGAATCCGGCGGTCATCGCCGCCGTCGCGGCCAGCGCGCGTCCCACCGCCGAGCCGCGGCGGGCGTCGCCGTCCCCGGCCACCAGGAGCGACAGGTACGCCGGCAGCAGCGCGAACCCACACGGGTTGACCGCGGCGAGCGTCCCCGCGGCGACGGCGAGCGCCAGCGGGGCGTCGGGCATCTCAGCCCGCCAGCAGCCGGTCGAGGGTGTCCGGCAGCTCGCCGGCGTCGAGGTGGCCCCGGGCCGCGACGGCACCATCGGCGTCGAGGACCACGAAGGTGCTCTGCGCGGTCATGCCGAATTGCTTCCACACCAGGCCCTGCTCGTCGGCGAGCTGGGGGAAGCCGGACAGCTTCGCCATGCGGACGAACTCCCGCATCTCCGGCACGTCGCCCAGGCCGGCCACCCCGACCACGGCGGCCTTGCCCTCGTACTCGGCGGCCAGCGCGTTCACCTGTTTCGCCTGCCCCAGGCAGGTGGGGCACCAAGGCGCCCAGAACCAGAGCACGGCGGGCCGGCCCGCGAGGGCGCGGCCGTCGAACGTGCCGCCGTCGAGGGTCGCCACGGTGAAGTCGTACCCGCCCGTGCTTGTCGCGGCGGGCGTGCCGCCGGACGCCGGCGCCGGTCCGGGGTCACCGGCGGGTGCGCCGCAGCCCGCCAGCGCCAGAGCGGCGGCCGTGACGAGACCGGTCACCAACAGCCGTGCCTTCATCGATGGCTCCTCGTCCCTCGGCCGGGCACCCGCCACCCATGGCCCGTTCGCCGGGACGAACCCACGCGGTCCCGATGTCCGGCCGTGAGCGGCTTGACGCGTCCAGCCAGTCTCCCCTGCCGGAGGGCCCGCCGCCAGGAGACGGATCGTGCCGTAAGCAACCGATAAGGACTTGGACCCGCCGTCGGGCGCCCCTCCGCACGACCATGCCGAAGGCGCCCACACTCCCCTTCCGCCCCCCAGCCCGCCGCGGGTTCCTCCGCCGGGCGGCCACCCCGGCGAGGCGCGCCGCGCGCCCGCCACCCGCCGGCACCCGGCCCGGAGTGAGGGCCGCGGGCGGGACCCGGCCCGGAGTGAGGGCCGTGGGAGGGAGCGTCGGGCCGGCGGCCGGCTCCGCTAATCGAACGCGTGTTCGTGTGATGCTTGACAGCGCGGCCGGTCGAATCTATGTTCGACAGCGTGGGGGTGGGACTCGCGGCCCGCCCTCACCTCTGGCGCAGGGCGCCGAGTGGCGTTGGCCGGGCGGGGGGAGGGGAAGCTCCTCGTCCGGCCCCCGGCGGGCCGCCCGGCCCGCCTTACAGGCGCCACGATACGCACGCGCGCCGTCCGGATGAACCGAAAGACGAAAAGGCGGGAAAACGGGAAAGGGATGAACAGGCCCGGGGCACGGGGCAGTGCCGGGCCGGGAGAGCGAGGAGCGAACGTCCGAGTGACCACGAAATGCAGGGCCATCTGAAATGTCGGTGGAATCTGCGACTGTGTTCTCGCCGGCGGTGATCGCCGGGGTCACGACCCCAAGGAGGGTGACATGACTCGAACGTCCGGAGAAGGCCCCCGGGTTTCCCAGACCGTGCGCGCACACCTGTCCGACGCGCACTCCTGTCTCGCCGACGCCGCCGCGGCCACCACCGCCGCCGAGCGCTACGTGTCCGCACACCTGGCCGCCCTGCGCGCCGCCGCCGCGATCATCGCGGCCCTCCCCCGCCCCATGGACGGCCGCCGGCGCCGCCTCCGCAGCGCCTGGGAGCTCCTGCCCGAAGCGGAGCCCCGCCTGGCCCAGTGGGCCGCCTACTTCGCCGTCAGCGCCACCAAGCGCGCCGCCGCAGAAGCCGGCATGGTCCGCGCCGTGACCCCGAGGGACGCCGACGAACTCACCACCGAGGCCGACACCTTCGTCCGCGTGGTGGAGGAACTCCTCGGCCTGCCCAGCCAGCCCACCCTGCCCGTCCGCACGCCCCTCGCCGGCTGACCCCGCCCGCGGGGCCCGGACCGCCATACCAGGCGGTCTCCCTCCGAGGAACGCCCTCCAGCCGCACCTACAGGCGGCGCCGGGCCGGCCCACTCGGACCCGGGCGGCTCGGGGTGGTGACCGTCGAGCGGGACGGGGACAGCACGGTGCCCGTGGTCGCGCACGCGCGGGTCGTCGCGCCGCTGCCCCCGGGGAGCCGCGCCCGCTGCCCGTCCGCACGTCCCTTCGCCCGCTGCCCGTCCGCACGTCCCTTCGCCGGCTGTCCCGGCCGTGGGGCCCGGACCGCCGCGCGCAGGCCGGTTTCCTCCGAGAAACGCCCTCCAGCCACACCTACAGGCGGCGCCGGGCTAGCCCACGCTGCCCGTGTGCACGGCCCTCGCCGGCTGGCCCCGCCCATGGGGCTCGCCCTCGGGCTGGGGGCCGCCTCACGGAGGGCGGTTTTGCCGCTGGGGGAGCCTTTCAGCCGCGTTCGCAGGCGGCGTCGGCTCTCAGATGGCGCTGGCGGCGGGGGCGGGGGTCAGGGCCTGGTAGACCTCGCGGGTGGCGCTGCTCTTGTTGAAGGTGATGAAGTGGATGCCGGGGGCGCCCTCGTCGAGGAGGGTCTGGCAGAGCCCGGCGGCGTGCTCGATGCCGAGGGCGCGGACGGCGGCGGGGTCGTCGGCCACGGCTTCGAAGCGGGCGGCCACCTCAGGGGGGAAGGGCGCGCCGGAGAGCTTCTCCGATCTCTCGATCGTGCTCATCTGGGTGACGGGCATGATGCCGGGGATGATCGGGGTGTCGCAGCCCTTGGCGGCGACGCGGTCCCGCAGGCGCAGGTAGTCCTCGGCGCGGAAGAACATCTGGGTGATGGCGTAGTCGGCGCCGGCACGGCACTTGCGCACGAAGTAGTCGGTGTCCGACTCCACGGACGGGGAGCGCGGGTGGCGGTAGGGAAACGCGGCCACGCCCACGCAGAAGTCGCCCGCCTGGCGGATCAGGCGGACGAGGTCCTCGGCGTAGTGCACGCCCTCGGGGTGCGCCACCCAGTCGGCGAGCGGGTCGGAACCGGGCGGGTCGCCCCGGACGGCCAGGATGTTGCGCACGCCGGCGCCCGCGAACCGGCCGATCAGGTGGCGCAGCTCCCGCAGCGAGTGGTTCACGGCGGTGAAGTGGGCCACCGGGGTGAGCGTCGTCTCGTGCGCGAGCCGCTCGACGATCTCGACCGTGCGGTCGCGGGTCGAGCCCCCGGCGCCGTACGTCACCGAGACGAACGTGGGGCGCAGCGCCTCCAGCTCGCGGATCGCGCGCCACAGCTGCCGCTCCCCCGTGTCGGTCTTCGGGGGGAAGAACTCGAACGAGAACGACCGGCCACCGGCGGCGAGAAGCTCGCGGACGGTGGGCACACGGCCGGGCAGGACGGAAGGACGACCTGAAGCCATGGTTCACAGGCTACAGGTGGATGCCCCGCCACGCCCCGTACCGCGACCCCGGTACGCGGCCCCGGCCCCCCGGACTCGGGTGCGGTAGGCGGTGACAGGGGACGCCCCGTGGGGCGGGGAGGGGCGGCCGGGACATTAGTCTCAGAACATGACCACATCCTTCGCCGTCACCGACGCCCTGCGCGCCGAAGTGGACGCCCGGCTGCTGGAGTTCGTCGACCGGCAACGTCCCCTGGTCGGCGAGCCGGAGCTGGCGCCGCTTCTCACGGCCGCGGAGGACTTCCTCGCCGGGGGCAAGCGCCTGCGGCCCGCCTTCTGCTACTGGGGCTGGCGCGGCGCCGGCGGGGACGAGGACCCGGCGATCCTGACCGCCGCCGCCTCACTGGAGCTGCTCCAGGCCAGCGCGCTGATCCACGACGACGTCATGGACGCGAGCGACCTGCGCCGGGGCCTGCCGTCCGCGCACCGCCGCTTCCAGGCGCTGCACGAGTCCTCGGGCTGGCACGGCTCGGCGCGGCAGTTCGGCGAGGGCGCGGCGGTGCTGCTGGGCAACCTGCTGCTGGTGTGGTCGGGCGAGATGTGGCGCACCAGCGGCCTGCCCGCCGAGGCGCTGGCCGCCGCGCAGCCGGTGCACGACCGCATGCGCACCGAGCTGATGTGCGGGCAGTACCTCGACCTGCTTGAGCAGGCGCAGGGCGGCGGCACGTTCGACAGCGCGCTGCGGGTGGCCCTGCACAAGAGCGGCAAGTACTCGGTGGAGCAGCCGCTGCGGCTCGGCCTGGTGCTCGCCGCCCGTGAGCGGCGCCCGTGGATCGACCGGCTGTGCGTCGAGTACGGGCACAAGGTCGGCATCGCGTTCCAGCTCCGCGACGACGTGCTCGGCGTGTTCGGCGACCCGGCGGAGACCGGCAAGCCCGCGGGGGACGACCTGCGTGAGGGCAAGCGGACGATGCTCGTGGCCCGCACGCTGGCCACAGCGTCCCCCGCGCAGGCCGCGGACGTCCACCGCCTGCTCGGCGACCCCGCCCTGGACGACGAGGGCCTCGCGCGGCTGCGCCAGATCATCGAGGACACCGGCGCGCTCACCGCCAGCGAAGAGATGATCAAGCAGTACCTCTACGACGCACTCGGCTCCCTCGACCACGCACCCCTCACCCCGGAGTCCCGCGAGGCCCTCACCGAACTCGCGGTGGCCGCCACCTCCCGCAGAAGCTGACGCCGGCCCGGCTCAGGCCGTGTCGCGGCACGGCCAGAGCGGACGGCCAGAGCGGCCGGCCGGACCGGCGCACGCCGGACCGGCGCACGCCGGACCGGCGCACGCCGGATCGCGGCACGACGAGATCACGGCACGACGAGATCACGGCACGGTGGGACACCCCGCCGCCCGGGACCCTCGTCCCTGGCACGGACGGCGGGCGAGGCGCCCGCCGCCGTTCCTCGGGCGGCCCGGCCGGCGTTCACCCCTCGCGCAGGCGGCGGGCGAACTCCTTGGCGGCGGCGGCCGGGTCGTCGGCCTCGGTGATGGCGCGCACGACCACCACGCGGGTGGCGCCACGGGACATGACCTCGTCGAGGTTGCCGAGGTCGATGCCGCCGATGGCGAACCACGGGCGATCGGTGCCGAGGGACACGGCGTGGTCGATCAGGCCGAGGCCGGGCGCGGGCCTGCCGGGCTTGGTCGGCGTGGGCCAGACCGGGCCGCAGCAGAAGTAGTCCACCCCGTCCTCCCGCGCCGCCGCCGACACCTCGCCGGCCGCGTGCGTGGAACGGCCGATGAGCATGTCCGGGCCGACGATCGCGCGCGCCACGGGAACCGGGAGATCGTCCTGGCCGAGATGGAGCACGTCCGGGCCGGCCGCGTACGCGACGTCGGCCCGGTCGTTCACCGCCAGCAGCGCCCCGTGCCGGTCGCAGGCCGCACGGAACACCTCCAGCAGCGCCAGCTCCTCGGCGGCCTCCAGGCCCTTCTCGCGGAGCTGCACGATGTCCACGCCCGCGCCGAGCACGGCGTCCAGGAAGGGTTCCAGGTCACCGCGCGCACGGCGCCCGTCGGTGCAGAGGTACAGCCTGGCGTCAGAAAGCGAGCGCCTGGGCACGCCTCTTCACCTCGGTATGCCGGCCCGCGACGATGGCGTCGATCGGCGCCCCCGGCAGGGACTCGTCGGCCGTGAACAGCCACCGCAGGGCCGCCACGTCGTCGTACCCCGCGTCCGACAGTACGGTCAGGGTGCCGGGGAGGCCCTTGACCACGTCGCCGCGGTGGAGGAACACCGCCGGGACCTCCGGCTCAGGCCCGCCGCGCCGGACCCCGATGAGCTTCTTGTCCTTCAGAAGCTGCTTGGCGCGCCCGGCGCTGAGCCCGAGCCGCTTGCCCACCTCGGTGAGAGGGAGCCATTCGCCCACTAGCTGGTCGGTTTCCCGGTCGATCTGTGCAACAGAAAGCGTCACGAATCCACAACTACCACGTCCCGGGACTCCGCAAACACCCCAGAGAGGTCATGTACAGTCGCGCAAGGGTGTCGCGGGGTTCCGCACACGATCCTCATCCAGTCTTTGCCCGCCCTCGATGAGACGGCGGCCCTGGAGCAGGTCGCGGGGAACGTCGACGGTGAGGATGGCCGCGAGCCTATCGTCGTCGGTCAGCCAGCACGCCGCCCACTTGGTGCCGGCCTCCGGGTCGCCGCGCAGCACCAGCCGCGCGCCCACGTGGTGCCCGGCGTACTGCAGCATGTGGTCGAACTGCTCGGACCAGAAGTAGGGCACCGGGTCGTACACGGCGGTGCCGCCGAGCATGGTCGCCACGGCGGTCTCCGGCGCGTGCAGCGCGGTGTCCCAGTGCTCCACCCGCAGGCGGCGGCCGAAGCGGCGCGACCACCAGCTGGCGCAGTCGCCGACCGCGACCACGCCCGGCATGGACGTGCGCAGGTGCTCGTCGACGACGATGCCGTTGTCCAGCTCGATGCCCGACCCGGCGAGCCACGCGACGCTGGGCCGCACGCCGATGCCGGTCACCACCACGTCGGCGGGGATCCACGAGCCGTCCATCATGGTCAGCCCGCCCGGGTCCACCGAGCCGACCATGGTGCCGAGCCGCAGGTCGATGCCCGCCTCGGCGTACCACGGCGCGGTGAACGCGCCGACCTCGCAGCCGAGGGCGGTGGCGAGCGGCGACGGCGCCGACTCGACGACCACGACCTCGCACCCGGCCTTGCGGGCGGCGGTGGCGACCTCGGCCCCGATCCACCCGGCGCCGACGATCACGACCCTGACGCCCTCGGTCATCAGCTCCCGGAGGGTGAGGGCGTCGTCGATGGTGCGCAGCACGTGCTGCGGGCCCTCGCCGCGCAGCCGCACCGGCGCCGCGCCGGTCGCGACGATCAACCCGTCGAACTCCAGCTCGCCCTCGGTCGTCTCCAGCGTGCCCTCGCGCAGCCCCTTGGCCGCGACACCGAGCCGCAGATCGACGTCCAGCGCGCCGAAGTCGGAGTCCACCAGCGTGGAGTCCAGATCTCCCTGCAGCACCGCCTTGGAAAGGGGAGGCCGATCATACGGCCGATGGGGCTCCTCCCCGATCAGGGTGATGCGCCCTTTGAATCCTCGGGCCCGTAGCGCCTCGACACTCCGCACACCGGCCAGCCCGGCGCCTACTACCGCGACATGATTCACAACCTGACCCTAAGCGGCCGGGCCGGTAACTTGCCAACGGCGATTTGGTAACAAATTGGCTCACTACCCGGTACGCGCGGTAATGAGACTACTCAACCAGGTGCGCATGCCGTAGGAGGGCAGGAATAGGCTAGTGTCGCAAGCACGCGCGGGAGTCCGGCGAGACCGGGCTGAGAGGAGGGCTCGTAGGCCCTCGACCGCCAGAGACCTGATCCGGATCATGCCGGCGAAGGGAGCGGGATCCTCCGTGAACGTGCCGCACGCGAACCGTGCCGCGGCGCCCCCTGTCACGCACCGGGCGGACGTCTGCGTGGCCGGAGGCGGCGTCATCGGGTTGTCCATCGCCTGGCGCGCCGCCGCGCTCGGCCTGTCCGTCGTCGTCGCCGACCCCTCTCCCGGGTCGGGCGCCACCCACGCGGCGGCGGGCATGCTCGCCCCGGTGAGCGAGGTGACCTACACCGAGGAGCCGCTGCTGCGGCTCGGCCTCGCGTCGCTGGCCCGGTGGCCCGCCTTCGCGGTCGAGCTCGGCGAGGAGTCCGGCGTGGACGTCGACCACCGGACGGACGGCACGCTGGCCGTGGCGTTCGACGCCGACGACCTCACGGCGCTCGGCGAGCTCGCGGACTTCATGGCGAAGCTGTCGCTGCCGGCGCAGCGGCTGACCGGCCGCGAGTGCCGCCGGCTGGAGCCCATGCTGGCCCCCGGGGTGCGCGGCGGCGTGCTCGCCGCCGAGGACGCCTGGGTGGACCCGCGCCGGGTCGCCGACGCCCTGCTGGCCGCCGCCGTGCGGCGCGGGGTGACGCTGGTGCGCGACCGGGTGACCGGGGTGATCGTCGAGAGCGACACGGCGACGGGTGTGCGGCTGGCGGGCGGCGGCACGGTGGCCGCGGGGCGGGTGGTGCTCGCCACCGGGGCCTGGTCGGGCGCGCTCGACGGGCTGCCGCCGGGGGTGCTGCCGCCGGTGCGGCCGGTCAAGGGGCAGATCATGCGGCTGCGCGGCGCGCCGGGGTTCCTCGGCCACTGCGTGCGCGGCGTGGTGCACGGTTCGTCCGCCTACCTCGTGCCCCGCGGGGACGGCGAGGTCGTGCTCGGCGCGTCCCAGGAGGAGATGGGGTTCGACACCCGCGTGACGGCGGGCGGGCTGTACGAGCTGCTGCGCGACGCCCGTGAGCTGGTGCCGGGGATCACCGAGCTGGAGGTCACCGACACCGTCGCCAGCCTGCGTCCCGGCACGCCGGACAACATCCCCGTGATCGGCCCGGCGTCCCTGCCCGGCCTGGTGCTGGCCACCGGGCACCACCGCGGCGGCGTGCTGCTGGCCCCGCTGACCGCCGAGTACGTGGCGGCGGAACTGGCGGGCGGGTGGCCGGGGGACGGCCCGCCGGTGGCGGAGATCTGCTCCCCCGCGCGGTTCGCCGGCCGGACCGCGCACCACCACTACTGACAGACGGCAAGGAGGATGGGGGCTTCCCCGGCCCTGCGGCCGGGACGTGTCCCGTAACGGCATATGAAGGTGACGATCAACGGCATGGCCCACGACCTCCCCGCCGGCACCACCGTCGGGCAGGCCGTGCGGGAGCTGACCGCCGCCCCGGGCGGCGTGGCGGTCGCGCTGAACGACGAGGTGGTACGGCGCGGCGACTGGGAGTCGACCGCGCTCGGCGAGAACGACCGGGTCGAGGTGCTGACGGCGGTGCAAGGTGGCTGACCCGACGACCCCCACGGAGATCCCCATGGACACCCGCATGGACGCGGCGCCGGACGACGCGCTGGAACTCGGCGGGGAGAAGTTCCGCTCCCGCCTCATCATGGGCACCGGCGGCGCGCCGTCCCTGGACGTGCTGGACGACGCGCTGGTGGCGTCCGGCACCGAGATCACCACGGTGGCCATGCGCCGCCTGGACCCCGCGGCCCAGGGGTCGGTGCTGGACGTGCTGCACCGGCGCGGCATCAAGGTGCTGCCCAACACCGCGGGGTGCTTCACCGCCGGGGAGGCGGTGCTCACCGCGCGGCTGGCCCGCGAGGCGCTCGGGACCTCCTGGGTCAAGCTGGAGGTCATCAACGACGAGCGCACGCTGCTGCCCGACCCCATCGAGACGTTCGACGCCGCCGAGCGGCTCGTCGCGGACGGCTTCACCGTGCTGCCGTACATCGGGGACGACCCGGCGCTGGCCCGGCGGCTGGAGCAGGCCGGGTGCGCGGCCGTCATGCCGCTCGGCTCCCCCATCGGCTCGGGCCTCGGCATCCGCAACCCGCACAACATCGAGCTCATCGTCGAGTCGGCGGGCGTGCCGGTGATCCTGGACGCGGGCGTCGGCACCGCGAGCGACGCGGCCCTGGCGATGGAGCTCGGCTGCGACGCGGTGCTGCTCGCCACCGCCGTCACCCGGGCGCGGCGGCCGGCGCTGATGGCGGCCGCCATGCGGGACGCCGTCGTCGCGGGCCGCATGGCGCGCCTCGCGGGCAGGATCCCGCGCCGCCGGTACGCTGAGGCGTCCTCGCCGGCGATCGCGCCGGCGACGAAGGATCGCTGAGCTGGGACGGGGAAACATGTCGGCATCGGTTTGGGATGAGCCCGCTCTGCGCCTGGCAAACCGCCCGTAAACTCGCTCCTGTGGACACGACGGTTGCGGACCCCCTCGTAGGGCGAGTGCTGGACGGGCGCTACCGCGTTGAGTCCCGGGTCGCCCGGGGTGGCATGGCTACGGTCTACCTGGCGCTGGACGTCCGGCTCGACCGCACGGTGGCCCTGAAGGTCATGCACCGGACCCTGGCCGAGGACCCCGACTTCGTGCGGCGGTTCATCGGCGAGGCCAAGTCCGTGGCCAGCCTGTCGCACCCCAACGTCGTGCACGTCTTCGACCAGGGCACCGACGGCGACCACGTGTACCTGTCGATGGAGTACGTGCCGGGCAGCACGCTGCGCGACGTGCTGCGCCGACGCACCCGGCTGCCCGCCCGCGAGGCGCTGGAGATCATGATCCCGGTGCTGGCGGCGCTCGGCGCGGCCCACCAGGCCGGCATGGTGCACCGCGACGTCAAGCCCGAGAACGTCCTGATCACCGACGACGGCCGGGTCAAGGTGGTGGACTTCGGGCTGGCCCGCGCCAAGATCTTCGAGGGCGGCAGCCATCAGACCCGCACCGGCGTCATGATCGGCACCATCGCGTACATGTCGCCCGAGCAGGTCACCGCCGGGCAGGCCGACGCGCGCAGCGACGTCTACGCGGCCGGGGTGATGCTGTACGAGCTGCTCACCGGGCGGCAGCCGTACGAGGGCGAGAACCCCATGTCGGTGGCGTACCGCCACGTCCACGACCGGGTGCCCGCCCCGTCGGCGCTGGTGCCCGGCACGCCGCCGCGGCTGGACACCCTGGTGCTGGCCGCCACCGACCGTGACCCCGCCCGGCGCCCGCCCGACGCCACCGCCATGCTGGTCGCCGCCGTGGACGCCCACCGCACGCTCCCCCCCGACGCGGCCCCCACGGCCCGCCACGCCGCCGTCCCCGCCGGTGCCTCAGGTCCCGCCGCGAGCCCCATGCCCGCCCCGCCGGCCAACCCGACGCTGATCCACCCCGCCGCCGACCTGCTGACCGCGCCCCCCTCGCGCCCCGGGCGCGCGGCGCCCCGCCGGCCGCGCGTCAACTGGTTCCTCGTCGCGCTGGCCCTGGTCATGGTCGGCGCCGTCGTCGGCACCGGCTGGTGGTTCTCGGAAGGCCGCTACGACAAGGTGCCCGACCTGGTCGGCATGAACCTCGCGGTGGCCAAGGCCGAGGCCGGCAAGGCCGGTTTCGAGGTCAGGGTCGGCCCCGCCGAGCACGACAGCAAACTCGGCGAGGGCAAGATCCTGCGCACCGACCCCGGCGCGGGCAAGGAGGTGCTGAGCGGCTCCGCCATCACCCTCATCCCGTCCTCGGGCCCCGTCAAGATCGCCGTCCCCAACGTCGTCAACCTCACCGAGGCCGAGGCCCGCGCCAAGATCTCCGAAGCCGGCCTCACCGCAGGCTCCGTCAGCAAGGTCCCGAGCGACACCGTCCAACGTGGCCTGGTCCTGCGCACCAGCCCCCAGGTCGGCACCAAGGTCAGAGAAGGCGGCAAGGTCCAGCTCGTGCTCAGCGCCGGCCAGCTCATGCCCGACGTCAGCGAGATGCAGTGCGACCAGGCAGCCGAGTTCCTCCGCCAGAAGGGCTTCGCCCCCAACGTCGTCCAGCAGGTCGACGACGCCCAGCCCGGCACCGTCATCGCCCAGAACCCCGCCCCCCGCGCCGAGGTCACCACAGGCCAGCCCGTCCAGCTCACCTGCAGCAAGGGCCCCGACACCGGCTTCCGCTGGCCCTGGGAACGCGACGGCAACATCCAGCCCGGCCAGAACCTCGTCCCCATCCCCGACGTCCGCTTCAAGAGCGTCCCCGACGCCACCCGCGAACTCCGCACCGCCGGCTTCCAGGTCAAGGTCCGCCGCCTCGCCGGCGGCTCCGGCACCGTCATAGCCGAGAACCCCCTCGGCCAGGCCCCGGCCGGCACCCGCATCACCATCTGGCACTGACCCCGGCCGGGCCACCGCGGCGACGGTAAAGAAGAACACGAAGGCCGGTCACGTAATGTGCTCGGCCGGTAGCTTCTCGTGCATGCCCTCCGTCGTGCATGACACTCTCAACTCCCTGTTCCGCAACCGGCCCCAGCTCGCCGTAGAGCTCCTCCGGGACCAGCTCGGCGTCCCCCTGCCGCACGGCACCCTGGCGCATGTGGCCACGAGCGATTTCAACGACCGTCCCTCCCGGGACTGCCAGGCCGACACCGTGATCGTCGTAGGCCCATGGCAGGAGCCGGTCCACGGCATCGTCGTGGAGATCCAGCAGGACGTCGACGATTCCAAACGGCGCAGCCTGGCCAGGTACGCGGCCGCCCTGTGGTTGCGAATGGACTGCCCCGTCACCGTCCTGGTGATCTGCAACGACCGGAAGGTCGCGACGTGGGCGGCCGAGCCGATACCGACCACGCTCCCGGGTTACGTCCTCACCGTCGAGGTGTTCGGACCCGCCACCACTCCGATGATCACGGATCCCGCGCAAGCCGAGGCCAATCCCGAACTGGCCGCCATATCGGTGATGGTGCACGGGGAGCACCGCGACGTCGCCACCGCGTTCATCGGCGCGCTGGAGAAAGTCGACCCCGAACACGCTCCGTATTACTATGAATACGCACACCGTCTGGCCTCGCAGCCTGCACGGCGCATCCTGGAGGAGATCATGTCGTCTAC
The DNA here is from genome assembly GCF_039871875.1 of Sphaerisporangium sp. B11E5. NCBI lineage: Bacteria > Bacillati > Actinomycetota > Actinomycetes > Streptosporangiales > Streptosporangiaceae > Sphaerisporangium > Sphaerisporangium sp. B11E5. The sequence goes on from NZ_JBDPMD010000055.1 coordinate 31,114, forward strand.
CGCCTGGCCCGTCTACAGTCCGTTCGCCCGGGAGCACTACGGCAAGGGGCACGCCGACGGCCGCAAGGAAGGCCGAGCCGAAGGACGGGCCGAAGGACGAGCCGAAGGACGGGCCGAAGGAGAGTTCGCAGGGGAGGCCAAAGCCTTGCTGACCATCCTCCACGCTCACGGCATTCCGGTTCCGGACGAGATCAGGGAGCGCGTCATGGCGTGCACCGACCTCGATCAGTTCGATGCATGGATACGGAGTGCCGTTTCCGCGACCGCACTTGATGAGGTTTTCGACACCGACTGACGATCGAACGGCGTCCGGTGGACACTGCGCCCTCGGCTGGGGGCTCGTCCACCGGGCGCCGGATCAGGTTCCGGGGGTGCCGTGGAGGCGGAGGCGGGCGAGGCCGCCGTCGGGGTAGATGTCCAGGCGGACGTGGGTGGCCGGCTGGGTGGCGGGGATACGGAGATGGTGGCGGGTGTCGGGCTGGAGGCGGGTTCTGGGGAGCAGGGGGAACCACTGGGCGTCGTCCACGGGGGCGCGGGGGGGGAGGTGGGTGGCGGTCAGGCTCGCGGCGGCGGGGGCGTTGTAGACGAGGTTGGTGGTGTCCAGTTCGGCGAGGTGGATGGTGCCGGGGAGGCCGAGGCGGACGATGAGCCAGTCGTTGGCGTCGTCGCGGCGGCGGGCCGTCTCCCAGCCTTCGGCCTGGTGGCGGGCGAGGCCGGGGGCGAGGACGTTCGACGGGGATGAGTAGAAGTCGTTGGAGCAGGCGATGACCAGGCCGCCGTTCTCCAGGGCGGCGAGGTCGGTGGTGAGGCCCTCGTGGCGGGTGGGGTCGGGGATGACCTCGCCGTGGGCGCGGAGGCGGGCGACGCCGCCGTCGGGGTGGATGTTGAGTCTCAGGTGGGTGACTCTGGCGGGGTGGTTCACGGCGAACTCGTGGGTGGTGTCGCCGGTCAGGGGGGTTCTCGGGACGATCTCGGTCCAGGGGGCGTCCTGGAGTTCTTCGGGTGAGGGGTAGCCGTCGGCGGTGCAGGCTTCCACCGAGGCGGTGGCGGGGTGGTTGCCGGTGAACCAGGCGGTGTCGATGACGATGCCGCGGACGATGCCGGGCAGGCCCAGGCGGATGACGGCCCAGTCGTGGCCGGGGGTGCGGCGGCGGCGGGTCTCCCAGCCGTCGTAGACCTGGCCGCGGAAGCCGAAGGTGTGGGGCTGGAAGACGGGGACGCTCGGGAGGATCAGGGCCTGGCGTTCGGCGAAGGACTCGTCGCTGGCGGCGACGACGGAGCCTCCGTACGCGCGGGACGCGAGGTCGGGCAGCCGGCTGACGTCGCTCACGGGCGGTCCTTGGACGGGTGGGTCACAGGAGCTCTCCAAACGGCTGGGCGTCGTCGGTCACGGGACGGCCGCGCAGCCAGGTGGCGCGGACCACCCCGGCCAGGGTGCGGCCGTGGTAGGCGGTGATCGGGTTGCGGTGCCGCAGGTGGGCGGCGTCGACGGTGAAGGCGGCGGTGTCGTCGAAGGCGGTGAGGTCGGCGTCCTTGCCGACGGCGACGGCCCCCTTGGCGGTGAGCCCGGCGAGGGCGGCCGTGCGCGCCGACATCCATTCCACGACGCGGGTCAGGGGATGGCCGCGGTCCCTGGCCTCGGTCCAGACGGCGGGCAGGCCGAGCTGCAGGGACGAGATGCCGCCCCAGGCCGCGGCGAAGTCGGGGACCTTCAGGTCGGGGGTGGAGGGTGAGTGGTCGGACACGACGCAGTCGAGCACGCCCGAGGCGAGGCCGTCCCACAGCGCGTCACGGTTGCCGCGGTCCCGGATCGGGGGGCAGCACTTGAACTCGGGGCCGCGCACCTGGTCGGCGGTGAGGGTGAGGTAGTGGGGGCAGGTCTCCGCGGTGATCCGCACACCGTCCCGCTTGGCGGCGTCGAGGGGCTCCAGGCACGAGGCGGAGGAGACGTGGAGGATGTGGACGCGGGCGCCGGTGTCCCGGGCGGCGGCGATCACCTTCTCCACGGCGCGGCGTTCCGACTCGCCCGGGCGGGAGCCGAGGAACTCGGGGTAGCCGGGGCCCTGGGGCTCGGTGAGCAGCGCCGGGTCCTCGGCGTGCACCACCATGAGGCCGTCGAACGCCGCGACCTCGGTGAGCGCGGCCCGCAGCCCGGCCTCGTCCAGCGGGGGGAACTCGTCCACGCCGGACGGCGACAGGAAACACTTGAACCCGTACACGCCGGCCTCGTGCAGGGGACGCAGCGCGGCGGCGTTGCCGGGGATCGCGCCGCCCCAGAAGCCGACGTCCACCGCGCACTGCCCGGCGGCGGCCGCGCGTTTCACGGCGAGGGCGGCGGTGTCCACCGTGGGCGGGAGGGAGTTCAGCGGCATGTCCACGATGGTGGTGACGCCCCCGGCGGCGGCCGCGCGGGTGGCGGTGGCGAAGCCCTCCCATTCGGTGCGGCCGGGCTCGTTGACGTGCACGTGGGTGTCGACGAGGCCGGGCAGCAGCGCGGTGTCCCCGAGGTCTGCCTGCACGGCCGCGGCCGGCGGGTCGTCGTAGGGGGTCAGCGCGGTGATCGTCCCGTTCCGCACGGCCACCGCCAGCGGGCGCTCGCCCTCCGGGGTCACGACCCGGCGGGACCGTACGACCAGCTCGAACCCGCTCACCGGCGTCACTCCCCGTCGAACAGGGCCGGCCACCGGGTGGCGATGTCGGCGGCCAGCCGTTCCATCAGCGGGCCCGCCTCGGTCATGAGGCGGTCCTCGTCCTTCTCGATGTCGGTGAGGGCGAACGCCCGCCGGATGCCGGCGCCGTGGAGCTGCCCGGCGGTCAGGGTGGTGCGGCCGCAGACGGCGATGACCGGCACGCCGCGCGCGGACGCCGCGGCGGCGACCCCGGCGGGGGCCTTGCCGTGGAGGGTCTGCTCGTCGAGTGCGCCCTCGCCGGTGACGACCAGCGCGGCGCCGGGCAGGCGGGCGGCGAAGCCGAGGAGGTCGAGCAGGAGATCGATGCCCGAGGCCGGGGTGGCGCCGAGGAACGCCATGGCGGCGAAGCCGGTCCCGCCGGCGGCGCCCGCGCCGTGGGCGTCCCGCACGCGGACGCCGAGGTCGCGCTCCACGATGCCGGCGAACCGGGCCAGGCCCTCCTCAAGTCGTGCCACGTCCTGTGGCCGCGCGCCCTTCTGGGGGCCGTAGACGGCGGCGGCGCCGTGCGGGCCGAGGAGCGGGTTGTCCACGTCGCTGGCCAGCGTGAAGGTGACGCCCTCGGGGCGGGTGAACTTCGTCAGGTCCAGGGCGTGGAGGCCGGCGAGGGCGGCCCCGCCGGGCGGCAGGTCGTGCCCGCGGGCGTCCAGCAGGCGGACGCCGAGGGCACGCACCATGCCCGCGCCGCCGTCGGTGCAGGCGCTCCCGCCGAGGCCGATCACCACCCGGCGCGCCCCCTGGGCGAGGGCCGCCGCGATCATGTCGCCGGTGCCCCGGCTGGTGGCGGTGAGCGCCGCGAGCCGTCCACCGGGCAGCCGCCGCAGGCCCGACGCCTCGGCCAGCTCGACGATCGCGACGCCGTCCCGCAGGCCGTACGCGGCGCGCACGGGGTCGCCGAGCGGCCCGGTGGCCATGGTCTCCATGCGGGTGAACCCGGCCGCCACGGCGGCGTCCACCGTGCCGTCCCCGCCGTCGGCCACCGGCACGGTGACCACGGGCAGCTCCGGCCGTACGGCCCTGAACCCGGCCGCGACCCGCTCCGCCACCTGGACGGCGGTCAGCGAACCCTTGAACTTGTCGGCCGCGACCACCACGTGTCCCGAGCTCAAGCACCCCTCCCGGAGGTCATCGGTGGACTTCCTGAGCCACTGTATGACCTTGGGCCGCGGCCAGTTCCAGCAGGCGGCGGTGGGCACGGACACCGGCGGCGGCCGCCTCGTCGTGGGGGACGGTGCGCAGCTCGCCCGCCTCGACGACGGTCCTGCCCGCCACCATGACGCGGGCGACGGGCGGGGGCGGGCCGAAGACGAGGGCGCAGACGGGGTCGTCCACGGCGGAGCGGAAGCCGTCCACGCGCCACAGGACCACGTCGGCCTGCTTGCCGGGTTCCAGCGACCCCAGGTCGTCGGCGCGGCCGAGGCAGCGGGCGCCGCCGAGGGTGGCCATCTCCAGGGACTGGCGGGCGGTGAGGGCGGCGGGGCCGTAGCGGGCGCGCTGGAACAGCAGGGCCTGGCGCATCTCGCCGGAGAGCGCGGTGAGCTCGCTGGAGGCGCTGCCGTCGACGCCCAGGCCGACGATCGCGCCGGCGCGCAGCAGCTCGGAGACGCGGGCGATGCCGGCGCCGAGGCGGCCGTTGGAGGAGGGGCAGTGCGCGGTGCCGGTGCCGGTCTCGGCGAAGCGGGTGATGTCGCGGTCGCGCAGGTGGACGGCGTGGGCGACCCACACGTCGGGGCCGAGCCAGCCGAGCTTCTCCATGTAGTCGACCGGGGCGCAGCCCATCTGCGCGCGGCAGTGCTCCTCCTCGTCGAGGGTCTCGCACAGGTGGGTGTGCAGGCGCACCCCCTTGTCACGGGCCAGGGCGGCGGCCTCGGTCATCAGGCGGCCGGTGACGGAGAACGGCGAGCACGGCGCGACCGCGACGCGCACCATCGAGCCGGGCGAGGGGTCGTGGTAGGTGTCGACGGCCTCGGCGGTGGCGTCGAGGATCTCCTCCAGGGTCTCCACCACCTCGTCCGGCGGCAGGCCGCCGTCGGAGACCCCGCGGTCCATGGAGCCCCGGCACGGATGGAAACGCACCCCGATGTCGCGGGCCGCCTCGATCTCGGCGGCGAACAGATCGCCCCGGCCCTTGGGGAACACGTAGTGGTGGTCGGTGGTCGTGGTGCACCCGGACAGCGCGAGCCAGCCGAGCCCTGCAGTGGCGGCGCCCTTGACCACCTCGGCGTCCATGGCGGCCCACACCTGGTACAGCGCGGTGAGCCACTCGAACAGCGTGGCGTCCTGGGCGACGCCCTGGGTGGCCCACTGGTACAGGTGGTGGTGGGTGTTGACCAGGCCGGGGGTGGCCAGGCAACCGGTGCCGTCGACGCGTTCGGCGCCGGGGACGTCCGGCGCCGGCCCGGGGCCGAGCGCGGCGACGCGGCCGTCCTCGATGTGGAGGTACCCGCGGGCGATCTCGGGCCCCACGACGGGGGCGATCGCGACGTTCTCCACGACGGTCGCGCGGGCCGTCATCGGGCCGCCTTGCGGGCGGCGGCGAGCCGTACGGCGTCCAGGATCTTCTCGTAGCCGGTGCAGCGGCACAGGTTGCCCGCCAGCGCCTCCCTGATCTCCGGGTCGGACGGCTCGGGCACCCGTTCCAGCAGGTCGTGCGCCTGGACGATGAGGCCCGGTGTGCAGAAGCCGCACTGCACGGCGCCGCACTCGACGAACGCCTCCTGCAGCGGGTCGAGCCGGTCGCCGTCCGCGAGCCCCTCGACGGTGCGCACCTCGCGGCCCTCGACCTGCCCGGCGGCCACCAGGCACGCGCACACCGGCAGGCCGTCGAGGTACACCGTGCAGGACCCGCACTCCCCCTGCTCGCAGGCGTTCTTGGACCCCGGCAGGCCGACCCGCTCGCGCAGCACGTACAGCAGGCTCTCCCCCTCCCACACGTCGTCGGCCGTCTCGGCGCGCCCGTTGACGGTGAAGTTCACGCGCATGACGCCACCCTCTCCCGGTAGTCGTTCCACGCCCAGCCGAGCGTCCTTCGAGCCATCACCGCCACGGCGTGGCGGCGGTAGGCGGCGGTGCCGCGCACGTCGTCGATCGGAGAGGCCGCCTCGGCGGCCAGCTCGCCGAACCTCGCGAGCAGCGGTTCGCCGAGCGGCGCGGCGCCGTCCCAGTCCAGCTCGGCGGCGAGGAAGTCCTCGGCGGCGCGGGCGCGGCGCGGGGTGGGGGCGGCCGAGCCGAGGCCGGTGCCGGCGCGCCGCTCGTGGGGGTGCAGCGCCACGGCGAACGAGCACACGGCGATGACCATGGCGTTGCGGGTGCCGACCTTGGAGAAGTACTGGGGCCCGGTTGCCGGGCTCATCCAGAACGCCCTGATCAGCTCGTCGGGACGCAGGGCGCTGCGTTTGACGCCGACGTAGAACTGCTCGGCCGGGATCATCCGCACGCCCCCGGCCGCCGACTCGACCTCCACGACGGCGTCCCCGGCGAGCAGCGGCGGGTGGCTGTCCCCGGCCGGCGAGGCGGCGCCGAGGTTGCCGCCGACCGACCCCCGGTTGCGGATCTGCGGCGAGCCGACCGTGCGGGACGCCTGGGCCAGGCCCGGCAGCCGGTCCCCGAGTTCGGTGATGATCCGCGCGTACGGCACGCCGGCGCCCACCCGCAGCCGGCCGTCCGCGGCCACCTCCCAGTCGCGCAGGCAGGCGACGTACCCGAGGTCCAGCAGCGCGGCCGGGCGGCGCATGTCGAAGTTGATCTCGACCATGACGTCGGTGCCGCCCTGGACGGGCACCGCCTCGGGAGTGGCGGCCTTGGCGGCCAGGGCCTCCTCCCAGGTGGCGGGGCGCAGGAACTCCATGCTTCCGATCCTCCTCAGTCCCACGCCGCGCCGGGATCCGGGGCGTCGTCGTGCCGCACGGTGCCCTCGATCAGGCCGTACGGGCGGTCCGCCGCGAAGTACACCTCGTTGTCGTTGTCCAGGCCGAAGGGGGTGAGGTCGACGAGGAAATGGTGCTTGTTGGGGAGGGCCAGGCGGACCTCGCAGATCTCCGCGCGGCTGGTGAGGACCCGGGAGCCCATGGCGTACAGCGTCTGCTGCAGGGAGAGGCTGTGCGTGCCGGCGAACGCCTCCACCAGGCAGCGCCGCACCTCTTCAAAGGATTTTCCGAAATCATAGGATCCGGTGGCGGACGGGTGGTGTCGCCACCCGGCGGTGACGGCGGTGGCGAGGACACGGTCGGTGGCCGGCTGGAGCGTCGTGTAGCGGTCCTCGGCGAAGCCGTGGAACTCCGAACCCGTGGTGTTGAGCAGCACCAGGTCGCGCAGGCCCGAGACCACGCTGGTGGTGCCGTCCTCGTCGTGGTGCACGACACAGGTGCGCACCTCGGCGGCGGCGCGGGCGAACGAGTGGGGGCCCTGGCGTTCCCAGACGTACTCCTCGATCGCCACCCGGGCGTGGTGCACGGCCGGCTGGGACCCGGTGAAGTGGCGGGCGAGCAGCAGGGCGAAGTCCTCGATCTGGCCGATGCCGTGCTCGCGGGCGAAGGCGTAGACGGTGTTCTTCTGCGAGTCGGTGGGCAGCACCGCGGAGTTGTCACCGGTCAGGTGGACGGCGGCCATGTCGCCTGACAGGGCGACACCGACGTTGCAGTCCTTCAGGTGGTGGACGTCGCCGTCCCGGGTGACGCGGACGACGCGGGTCTCCGCCTTGCCGTAGCGGTTGGCGCCGAGGACGACGGTCACGGCTAGCTCCCCCGGTAGGTCGAGTAGGCGAACGGGCTGAGCAGCAGCGGCACGTGGAGGTGCGCCGCGGGGTCGGCCACGGTGAACGTGACGACCACCTCGGGGTAGAACGTCTCCACGCCGAGGCGGGCGAAGTACGCGCCGGTGCCGAAGACCAGGCGGTACGTGCCCGCACCGGGCTCGCCGTCCGGCAGCCAGTCGCGCAGGCGCCCGTCCTGGTCGGTGGTCCCGGTGCCGACGGTGCGGCCGTCCCGTTCCAGCCGGACGGTCACTCCCTCGGCGGGGCGGCCGCGGGTGGCGTCCAGGACGTGCGTGGACAGGCTCATCGGGCCTCCCCGGTACGGCCAGCGTCCCCCGCGGCGCGCTGCACGCCGCGGGGGGCGCCGCCGGGTCCGGTGCCCAGCAGCTTGCCGACCCTCAGCCGGGTGATCCTGGCCAGTTCCTCGCGCACCACGGCGCGCTCGGTCTCCTCGTCGTTGCCGAGGCGGGCGGTCAGGCGGGCGAGCATCTCCTCGGCGGACAGGCCGGTGGCGCAGATCAGGTAGACGTGGCCGAACCGCCGCTCGTAGGCGGCGTTGCCGTCCGCCAGGCCGGCCAGGACCCGCGCGTCCGCGCCGTCGGTGCCGGACTGCTCGCGGCGGGACCAGGCCGACTCGCGGTCCGTCCCGGGCTTCCGTTCGCCGATGCGGGGGTGGGCGGCCAGGGCCTCCAGGACGTCCGGCCAGGTCAGGGCGCGTACGGTGGCGGCGGCCGTGTCCGCCAGGTCGTCCGCCGACGCGTACGGCCTCGCCGCCGCCACACGGTCCGCGAACGCCGCGGAGGCGCAGCAGGCGAGCAGCTCACGCCTGGCCTCGGGGGCGGGCAGGGCGTTGAGCGCGGCCAGGCCGGCGGGCGCCGGTGTGACGTGCGGCATGACAGCCAGTAGATCGCCTGGCCGGGCGGCGGGTCCAGCGGCGATAGCTCCCAAGCGGGCCAACGCATCGTCAGGACTTTTCGTGTCATGCTCCAAGAGGACCTCGCCCCGCGTCCTGCGGCGGGCCGGGCGCTGCCCTAAGCTGGAGGGCATCTGACCTGCGCCTGGAGTCCGCACACGCGGTCAAGGCGCCCGCTGACACGAAGGAGACGGCACGCCGGTCCTCGGCGGTCCCAGCACGCGATGACCCCTACCTCACTCATCGGCGGCCACGTGTTCGTGTCCGGCGGCCTCGCCACGGGCGGCCTGAAGTACGCCGCCGAGATCCACGCCGAGGTCGTCCAGGTGTTCGTGACCAACCCCCGCGGCTGGGCCCTGAACGACGGCAACCCCGCCGAGGACGCCGCCCTGCGCGATTCCGGCATCCCCGTCTTCATCCACACGTCCTACATGGTCAACGTGGGCTCCCCCGACCCCGCGATCCTGGAGAAGTCCGCCGCGTCCATCCGCCACGCGCTGCGCCGCGGCACCGAGCTGGGCGCCCGCGGCGTCGTCGTCCACACCGGCTCGGCCGTCACCCAGCCCCGCGAGGCGGCCCTGCGCGGCCTGCGCGAACATCTCCTGCCCCTGCTGGACGAGATCCCCGGGACCGGCCCCGACCTGCTCCTGGAACCCATGGCGGGCCAGGGCAACATGCTCTGCGCCGCCGTCCCGGACCTGGCCCCCTATCTGGACGCCCTGGACTTCCATCCCCGCGCCGGCATCTGCCTCGACACCTGCCACGCCTTCGCCGCCGGCCACGACCTCTCCACCGAGGCCGGCGTCACGCAGACCCTGGACGCCCTGCACGCCATCGCCCCCGGCCGCCTCAAACTCGTCCACGCCAACGACTCCAAGTTCCCGCTCGGCTCCAAGCGGGACCACCACGAGAACATCGGCACCGGCCACATCGGCCAGGACGCCTTCGCCACCCTGATGCGCCACCCCGCCGCCGCGGGCGTCCCTCTGTGCATCGAGACCCCCGGCAAGGGCGAACGCCACCGCCAGGACATCGAACTGCTCAAACGACTCCGCGACGCCCCCGCCCCCGGAGCCTGAGACACCTCAGACGCGGGACGTGCGGCGGCGGCTGGTGAGGAAGTCGTCGAAGGCGGCCAGGGCTGGGGCGGGGTCGCGGCGGCCGACGCCGATGCGGAAGCGGTCGGGAGGGACGGTCGCGAGCGCGGAGGTGTAGATGCTCGCGGGGAGCACCACGACTCCGGCCGTCTCCACCAGGTCGCGGCAGAACGTCTCCACGCCGTCCTCACCGAGGTAGCGGGGGAAGGCGACACAGCCGCCCTCAGGGGGTGCCCACTCGAACAGGTCCTCATGGGACGCGAAGAAGTCCGCGAAGACCGGCAGGTTCTCGGCGATGATCCCCCGGTTGCGGGCCTGGATCCGCTCCCCCGCGCCGAGGGCCACCGCGGCGAGGAACTCGCTCGGCGCCGCGCCGCAGATGGACGTGTAGTGCTTGTGCCGCTCCAGCGTCTCCAGCAGGGCGTGGTCATGGCTGGCGACCCACCCGACCCGCAGGCCCGGCATGCCGTACGACTTGGACATCACGTTGATCGACACCGCCGTGGGCGACAGGTCGGCCGCATGCGGCAACATGCGCCCCCGGTCGTTCTCCAGGCCCCGGTAGACCTCGTCCGACACCAGCCGGATCCCCCGCTCCTCACACAACTCCACCAGCGCCCGCCACGTCTCGTGGTCGGGCACGGCCCCGGTGGGGTTGTTCGGGAAGTTGACCGCCACCGCCCGGGTCGACGGCCGCACCGCCGCCCGGACCGCCTCCACGTCCAGCCGCCACCCGTCGGCCGCGTCCAGCGGGACCCCGGTGACCTCGGCCCCGGAGGTCAGCGGCACCGTCTCCATCGACTGGTAGTTCGGCACCGTCATGATCACATGGTCCCCGGGGCCGGCGAGCACCTGCATGACCCAGAAGATCGCCTCCTCCGCCCCCGCGAAGGCGAGCACGTCCTGCGGCCCGCACGTCCCGTACGTCGCCGCGACCGCCTCCCGCAGCCGCCCCGTCCCCCACGTCTCGGTGTAACCCAGCGGCAGCTCGAGGAACGCCCGCCGGTCCTCCTCCGTCCCGAGCTCCAGCAACTCCGCGACGGTGAGCGTCTCCGCGTCCGACGCCGTCAGGTGGTACCGCGCGGCGAACTCCCACCGCGACAGGTAGGTCTCCAGCCGGAACTCCGGCATCCGCGTGTACGTCACGGCCGGGCCCTTCCCTCGATGATCACGAACGGGTCTCCTTCAGGAGGGCGTACACGGTGGCCCGCGACACCCCGAGCGCCTCGGCGGCCAGATCGGCCGCCCGCCGCACGGCGAACAGCCCTTCCCCGTCGAGCCGCGCGATCAGCTCCCGCCGCGCCTCCCGATCGAGCCGGTCCCGCCGGACTCCCCGTTCCCGGCAGAACTCGTGCACCCGCAACGCGATCTGCTCACGCCAGTCCTTGTCCGTCAGCCCGCCCGGCCGTTCCACCCGCGCCGCCAGCAGCGTCCCCGCCAGCGCCGCGATCTGATCCAGTCCCGACCGATCGAAGTTCACGCAGAGCAGCCCCCGCGGCTTCCCCGCCTCGTCACTCAGCACCGCGCTCACCGAGGTGCACCTGCGCCCATCCGGCAGCACCTTCTCGTACGGCCCGATGACCCGCCCCGCCGAAGGGTCCTCGGGCAACTCCTCGATCAGCGAGTCGTCCCCCACCCGCCGCCCCGAGAGAGGGTTCCACAGCGCCACGATCCGCTCCGTCCCCAGATCATGCACCGCCACCTCCCCCTGCGGCGCCAGCAACACCGCCACCGCCTCACACACCGGCACGAACGGCTCCCACCAGGGCGGACCCTCATCCCGCAGCACGCTGGACAGATTATCCAACCATTAGACCATCCGTCTACCTGCGCCCGGCCGGGACCTGAATCGACTCAGGGAGCCCAAGATCACCAATGCTGGAGCGGCGGAGAGGTCCCTGCTCTCGGGCGTCGGGCGGGGTGTTCGCTGACGCGATCCGGCCGCCCCCCTAAAGGGCCGGATCGTGTGAGAGGCCTCGCGGCCGGTCGGCGAACACCCCGCCTCGCCGAGGCCACCCGGCCCTACCCCCCGGTCAGGGCCCGGTGGCCTCTGGCGGTCGCCGGGTGCGCGGGTGCGCGGCACCATGTGGCGGCCACCATCGGAACTGCGTGACCAGGGCTGCGTTGGGCCTGGTCACACAGTGTGGCTCTTCGACGCGCACGACATTACGTTGGGTCATCAGGCCGCGTGAGCCCGTTGGAAGCCCGCTCGCTCAACGGTCAGTAGTCAGCGGTATACGGAGCGCTCAAGCGCGACGAGCGGCGCCCCGCGGACGACGAGCGGCGTGCCGGGGGCTCGCACGGAGCCCGTTTCGGTGGCCACCGCCGCACTCCCGCCCCGTTCCAGGCATGAACGCAGCGCACACCGGTCGCCAGGGACGAACGGCGGCCACTTGAGGATGAACGGGACACCCCAGCCACCCACCCGTTCCCCCTGGGCGAACGGCAACGACAGGAACGAGACGACGGCCCGCCCACCTCGGCCACCGTACGAGGCGCCGGATTCACCACACACCGTCCCGCCGACGCGGCGCCGAAAGGGCCCACAGAGGGAGCGGAACGTGGAGTCGAGGCGCCGGGCCTCCCACCCTCACCGCCGCACGACGACGCCGAACTCGCCGTACACCACCCCACCGGCGCGGCGCCCGGCGTGGAGGCGGGGGCGCCGGGCCCCATCTCCGCCGCCGCGCGACGGTGCTGGAACCGCACTTCGGCGGGCCGGCGGCGTGGCGGTGGGATCAGGGGTGGGGGCCGGGAGTGGGGAGGGGGCGGGCTTGGCGGACTAGTTGTTCTCTTACGTGGCGGGTGTGGCGGCGGCTTACTTTTAGGGTGGTTTCGCCTACTTTTAGGAGGGCTCGGCCTTCTTCGAAGCGCATTTCTGTCACGTGGCGGGCGGAGACCAGGGTGCTGCGGTGGACGCGGATGAAGCCCAGGGGGGCCCAGCGGCGTTCCAGGGCGGCCAGGGACATGCGGACCAGGTGGGTGCCTTCGGCGGTGTGGAGGCGGACGTAGTCGCCGCTGGCTTCGGCGTAGCTCACGGCGTGCTGGGGGATGAAGCTGGTGCGGCCGCTCAGTTCTACGGGGATCACGTCTTCGGTGCCGGCGTCTCCGGTGGCCGAGCCGTAGGTGGCCAGCTCCAGGCGGCGTACGGCTTCGGCGAGGCGGTCGGGGCGCAGGGGCTTCAGCAGGTAGTCGACGGCTTCCAGCTCGAAGGCCTGGACGGCGCGGTCGTCGTGGGCGGTGACGAACACCAGCTTGGGGGGGACGGGGAACGCGCCGATGAGGCGGGCGAGGTCCAGGCCGTCGAGGCCGGGCATGCGGATGTCGAGGAAGACGCAGTCGAGCCGCTCGCCGGCGCCGATCATCGCCACCATGTCCTGCAGGGCGGCGACGCCGTCGGTGGCGGTGAGCACCTGCTCGACACGGCTGTCCTGCCGCAGCAGGTAGGCGAGCTCCGACAGCGCGTGTTCCTCGTCGTCAACTGCCAGCACACGGAGCATGGACCTACGCTGCCGCCCGGACCACCCGCCGGGCAAGACCTGTCACGACATTGTGTGGTTGCCTGACGACACTGAGTTATGGTCGCGGGTGCCGCTTGGGCAGCCGCATCCGCACCGTCGTGCCCTCGCCTGGCGCGGTGTCGATGGCGAGGCCGTAGTCCTGGCCGTAGATCTGCCGCAGCCGCACGTCGACGTTGGCCAGCCCGATGCCGCTGTCCCCGAGCGGCGGCTCACCGTCCAGCAGGTCACGCACACGGGCCGGCTCCATGCCGGCGCCGTCGTCCTCGACGGTGATGTGCACCTCGTCCCCGGCGTCGCGCACCACCACGCTGACCTCCCCGGCGCCGCCGCCGTGGCGGATGCCATGGGTGATGGCGTTCTCCACCAGCGGTTGCAGGCACAGGAACGGCACGGGGACGGGCAGCACCTCGCGCACCACGTCCACGACGTACCGCAGCTTGCTGCCGAACCTGGCGCGTTCCAGCAGCAGGTAGCGGTCCACACAGGTCAGTTCGTCGGACAGGGTGGTGAAGTCGCCGGCGCGGCGCAGCGCGTGCCGGGCGAACTCGGCGAAGTCCAGCAGCAGCTCGCGGGCCCTGGCGGGCTCGGTGCGGGTGAACGAGGCGATGGTGGCGAGCGAGTTGCACACGAAGTGCGGCGAGATCTGTGCCCGCAGCGCCCGCGTCTCGGCGGCGAGGGCGCGGCGCCGGGTGGCGTCCAGCTCGGCCAGCTCCAGTTGCCCGGACGCCCACCGGCCGAGCTCGGTGGCGGCCCGCACCAGCCCCGCCTCGACCTGCGGGTGGTACGCGGCCAGCGCCCCGATCACCCGCCCGCCGACGGTGAGCGGCACCACGACGGCGCTGCGCACCGCGCAGTCGTCGGCCTCGCAGAACAGGTCGTCCCCGGCCACCAGGTGGGGCCGCCCGCCCGCGAGCACCCCGGAGACGTGCCCGAGCAGGTCGCGCACACACTCCTCCCCCATGGGCTCCCAGGCGCCGTCCCAGGCGAGGAGCTGGTCGGTGGAGGTGACGGCCAGCGCGGACGTCCCGGCGAGGGCGCGCAGGTGGCGTACGGCCCGGCGGGCCGACTCGCGGGTGAGCCCGGCCCGCAGGTACGGCGCGGCCATCGCGGCGACGTGCAGGGTGGCGTGGGCGGCGGCCGGGTCGTCGCCGCCGCGCCCGCGACCGCGGCGGCCGAGCACGTACCCGACGGCGCCGGTCGCGACGCACAGCAGCAGCCATCCGCTATCCAGCATGCGGGAAACCGTAATGGGTGACGGCCCGTGATCGGGCGCGAACGCTACGCGGGGCCCTCCCCGGGCTCCTCCTGGTAGGAGTAGCGCTGCTCGCGCCAGGGGTCGCCGACGTTGTGGTACCCGCGGTCCTCCCAGAACCCGCGCCGGTCCTCGGTCAGGTACTCCACCGCGCGCACCCATTTCACGCTCTTCCACGCGTACAGGTGGGGGACGACGATCCGCACCGGGTGGCCCCGCTCGGGCGTGAGCGGCTTCTCGTCCAGTTCCAGCGCGAAAAGAGTGGTGTCGCGGTCGAAATCCGCCATGCGCAGGTTGGCGCTGTAGCCGTACTCGCCCCAGATCATGACGTGGCGGACCCCCGGCCCGGGGGGCACCGCGGCGAGCAGCGCGCCGGCGGGCACGCCACCCCACTCGTTGCCCATCAGGGAGAACTTGGTGACGCAGTGGAAGTCGGCGAGCACCGTGGCGCGGGACAGGGAGGAGAACTCGGGCCAGGTGAACCGGGTCTCCTCGCCGGAGGCGGTGGCGCCGAACACCGAGAAACTCCAGGTTTCCGGACGAAACCTCGGAACCCGCCCATAGTGGACGACCGGTCGGCCACGCGGGACATACTGCCCGGGGGGCAGTCGGTCTTCCTCGGTAGGGTCCGGCACGCAGTCATCCTCCCATCGCGTCCCCGGCCGCGCGGCATCGGCACCCGGGCGGGCGTGTACGTGCGGGTCTGCGCTAGACTCGATCACGATGCGTACAGTGTTCGAGTTTTGGTATGGCGACGGACCCGTGGAGTGGACCGTTCGCCGTCAGACGCTGCGCTGACCGGTAAACGTCACAAAGGCCCCGGGTCCGTCTTGGACCCGGGGCCTTTTTTCGTGCAGAAAGGGATGAGATCCATGGTCATCGTCATGGCCCCGGAGGCTACTCAGGACGACGTCGACGCGATCGTCGGCGTCGTCGCCACGGCGGGCGGCAGCGCGTTCGTCAGCCGCGGCGTGAGCCGTACGATCATCGGCCTGGTCGGGGACGTCGCGCATCTCGGCGCGCTCGACCTCGGGGGCATGAGCGGTGTGGCCGACGTCATGCGCATCACCGCGCCGTACAAGCTGGTCAGCAGGGAGAACCATCCGGACCGGACGACCGTGCGGGTGGGCGGGGTGCCGATCGGGCCGGACACGGTGACCCTGATCGCGGGGCCGTGCGCGGTGGAGACGCCGGACCAGACGCTGGAGGCGGCGCTGATGGCCAAGGCCGCCGGCGCGACCCTGCTGCGCGGCGGCGCCTACAAGCCCCGCACCTCTCCCTACGCCTTCCAAGGCCTGGGCGAGGCAGGCCTGCGCATCCTGGCCGACGTCCGCACCGAGACCGGCCTGCCCATCGTCACCGAGGTCGTCGCCGCCGACGACGTCGACACCGTCGCCGAACACGCCGACATGCTCCAGATCGGCACCCGCAACATGCAGAACTTCCCCCTGCTCCAAGCCGTCGGCGCCGCCGGCCGCCCCGTCATGCTCAAACGCGGCATGAGCGCCACCATCGAAGAATGGCTCATGGCCGCCGAATACATCGCCCAGCGCGGCAACCTCGACATCGTCCTGTGCGAACGCGGCATCCGCACCTTCGAGACCGCCACCCGCAACACCCTCGACATCTCCGCCGTCCCCGTCGTCCAACGCCTCTCCCACCTCCCCGTCATCGTCGACCCCTCCCACTCCGGCGGCCGCCGCGACCTCGTGCTGCCGCTGACCCGGGCGGCGGTGGCCGTCGGCGCGGACGGGGTGATCATCGACGTGCACCCGCGCCCCGAGCAGGCGTTGTGCGACGGCCCGCAGGCCTTGGTGGACGGCGACCTGGACACCTTGGCCGGCATCATGCGGGACCTGCCGCCCCTGGTGGGCCGGGCCGCCGCCGCGGCGCTCACCCCGGCGTGACGCGGCGGCCGGGGTCTCCCCGCCGAGGCCCCGGCCACGCGGACGGGCCGGTCACCGCCGGGGAGCCCGGCCGCGCGATACGCCCGTGCCGCCGGGGAGCCCGGCCGCGCGATACACCGAGGACCCGGCCTACGCGGAGCGTGCGTCCCCGGCGGCCTTGGCGTCCGCGGGGCCGAGCTTGTACTCCTGGATGGAGTCGGCGAGCCGCGTGGCGAGTTCCTCGGCGTCCAGCCGCTTCTCGATCTGACGCAGGTCGGCGATCTTGGCGCGGGTCTCCGCGCGGCGCGGGGTGAGCAGGGTGCAGCAGTCCTCGTCGGGCAGCTCGGAGATCTCCAGGGTGCCGATGCGCCGGGCCTCGGCCATGATCTCGGTCTTGTCCATGCCGATCAGCGGGCGCAGGATCGGCATGGACACCGCGTCGTCCAGCGCGGTGAGGTTCTGCAGGGTCTGCGAGGACACCTGGCCGAGCGAGTCGCCGGTGACCAGCACGTCGCGGTGCAGCCGGTGGGCGACCTCCTCGGCCGTCTTGAGCATCAGCCGGCGCTGCGCCACCACCTGCAGACGGTCCGCCCCGGAGGTCTTCAGGGACTGCTGCGCCTTGCCGAACGGCACCACGAACAGCCGCGCCCGGCCCTGGAACCTGCTCAGCGCCCGCATCAGCGCGTACGCCTTGTAGATCGACTCGGAGGTGGTGAACGGGATGCCGGAGAAGTGCAGGAAGTCGACCTGCAGGCCGCGGCGCAGCATGCGGTAGGCCGCCACCGGGGAGTCGATGCCGCCGGACATCAGCACGAGGCCCCGGCCGCTGGTGCCCACCGGCAGGCCGCCCTGACCGGGCATGCCGTCGGTGAAGACGAACACCTCGTCCCTGTCGACCTCGATGTGCACGGTCAGCTCGGGGTCCTTCAGGCGCACCGGCAGGCCGTACTTGTCGTTGATCTCGCCGCCCACCATGCGGTCGAGCTCGTTGGAGCGCAGCGGGAAGCGCTTGTCGCGGCGGCGCGAGCGCACGGCGAACGTGGCGCGTCGCTCGACCTCGGGACGGCCCGCCACCAGTTCGAGCGCGGCGGCGGTGACGGCGTCGGGGTCCTTGGCGACCCGCCAGGCCCGGTGGACCCAGACGAGCCCGATGACGTCGGTGAGCCGGCGGGCGACGGCGCCGGCGGTCTCGACCGAGGTGCCTTCCGGCAGCAGGATCGCGATCACGCCGTGCCGCTGGCGCAGGTCGAACGGCACGCCGAACTCCTTCAGCGCGGCCCTGATGTTGCTCTGCAGGCGCCGCTCGAACGTCTCGCGGTTCTTCCCCTTGAGCACGACCTCACCGAGCTTCAGCAGCACGCAGGGGTCGCCCAGAGCAGACGGGGGCACGACGGACATGGGGGCCTCCGGGCGGGTGGTCAGAGTGGGGCACCGTTGCCAGGTCGGAGGATCGTCCCGGCGGGCACCCTTCAATTTATCCCGGATGACGAGCACTCCGGCCCCCTTCCGGCCTGCTTCCGAGCGGGGGACACTTCCGTTCCCTGACAGTTTCGGTCAGGTCTACTACCGTGTCCCACACCACCGAATACTTACTGTCACGTCCCTGACAACGGCATTCGTTCTGATACACCCAGCTAACACGAACCATGTTCGCGTTTTCCGCAAGGAGCGCACGCTTGTCGCACATCGACCACTTCTCCCACGGCGCGGTCATCCCCGTGCTGTCCTACGCCATGTCCGTGATCGGCTCACTGCTCGGCCTGCTGCTCGCCTCCCGCGCCCGGGTGACGGAGGGCGCGGCGCGGGTGCGCTGGCTGATCGCGGCGGCGCTGGCGATCGGCGGCACCGGCATCTGGGTGATGCACTTCATCGCGATGATCGGTTTCTCGGTCCCGGGCACGCCGATCCGCTACGACGTACCGCTCACCATCGTCTCGGCACTGGTCGCGGTGGTCATCGTGGGCGTCGGGCTGCTGCTGGCGGCCCGCGGCGGCGAACGCCCGCTTCCCCTCGCCGGCGCCGGCCTGGTCACCGGGCTCGGCGTCGCCGCGATGCACTACCTCGGCATGGCGGCCATCCGCATGCCCGCCGACCTGCACTACGCCCCGGTGACCGTCACCGCGTCGGTGGCCATCGCCGTGGTCGCCGCGACCGCGGCGCTGTGGTTCACCCTGCGGGTCGAGGGCCTGGTCGCCACCACGGCGGCCGCCCTGATCATGGGGGTGGCGGTGTGCGGCATGCACTACACCGGCATGTTCTCCCTCAGCGCCACGCCGTGGCCGTCCGGCACGGCCGAGTCGCTCGGCGGGGCGCCCGCGCTGAGCTTCCTGCTGCCGCTGCTCATCGGCATCAGCCTGGTGACGCTCGGCCTGCTGCTCGTCGTCACGCTGATGCCCTCACAGCGGGAGATCGAGAACGAGGCGGCCCTGCTGGCGTCCATCGAGCGGCGCCGTGCCGGGATCGTTCCAGCCGAGACGCCGCGCAGCCCGTCGCTGTTCGACTCCGGCGGCCCCGTCCGCTGACAAGGCTCATCGCAGCACGGCGACGGCCCCGGCGGTCTGAACACCGCCGGGGCCGTCGTCTCGTCGCGTCGAGCCCGCCTGTCAGCCGAAGAAGACCTCGGCCTCCTCGTAGCGGGACACCGGCACGGTCTTCAGCTCGGCGGTCGCCTCCTCCAGGCGCACCCGCACGATGTCGGTGCCGCGCAGCGCGACCATCTTGCCGTAGTCGCCGTCGTGCACGGCGTCGATGGCCTGCAGGCCGAAGCGGGTGGCGAGCACCCGGTCGTACGCGCTCGGCGTGCCGCCGCGCTGCACGTGGCCGAGCACGGTGGTGCGGGCCTCCTTGCCGGTGCGCTTCTCGATCTCGTGCGCCAGCATCTCGCCGATGCCGCCGAGACGGACGTGCCCGAACGAGTCGAGCTCGCCGGTCTGCAGGGCCATCTGGCCCTCCAGCGGGTGCGCGCCCTCGGCGACCACGATGATCGGCGAGTAGCGGATCTTGAAGCGGCTCTCGACGTACTCGCAGACCTTGTCGATGTCGAACGGCTTCTCCGGGATGAGGATGACGTTGGCGCCGCCCGCCATGCCGGCGTGCAGGGCGATCCAGCCCGCGTGGCGGCCCATGACCTCGCAGATCAGCGCGCGGTGGTGGGACTCGGCCGTGGTGTGCAGCCGGTCGATGGCCTCGGTGGCGATGTTCACCGCGGTGTCGAAGCCGAAGGTGTAGTCGGTGGCGTTGAGGTCGTTGTCGATGGTCTTCGGCACGCCGACGACCTTGACGTCGCGGTCGTAGAGCTGCTTGGCGACACCCAGGGTGTCCTCGCCGCCGATCGCGATGAGCGCGTCGACGCCGAACTCGACGAGGTTGGCCTTGATGCGGTCGACGCCGCCCTCGATCTTCATGGGGTTGGTGCGCGAGGAGCCGAGGATGGTGCCGCCGCGGGGCAGGATGCCGCGCACGCTGGAGATCTCCAGCGGCATCGTGTCGCCTTCGAGGGGGCCGCGCCAGCCGTCACGGAACCCGACGAACTCGTGCCCGTAGACGCTGACACCCTTGCGGACGACGGCACGGATGACCGCGTTGAGGCCAGGGCAGTCTCCGCCCCCAGTCAGTACTCCGATACGCATGGCGGGTTCCTCCCGAAGTGGGGTCGCGGTCACACACTATTGCTGGGCATGGCTGCCGGCGGGCGCCGGGCGGAAGGTATTCCCCCCTCCGCCGGCGTGACCGCCGATGGCATTGTGCCGCAGCCGCCAACATTGGTCTAGACCAGCATGTGAGAGGCGGTCAGGCGGGCCCGGGGAGCACGCACGACGGACTGCCGACCTCGAAGGCCGGGCCCGCCGGCGCGGGCACGCCGTCGCGCAGGGAGAGCACGGCGACGTTGTCGGACCGCTGGTTGGCGACGTACATGTGGTCGCCGGCGACCGTGAAGTGGCGCGGCCACAATCCCCCGCAGCCTACCTCCGTCACCGGGGTGAGGCCGCCGTCACCGGTGAAACCGAAGACCGCGACGGTGTCGGGGCCGCGGTTGGCGGCGTACAGGTGGCGGCCGTCCGGGGAGACCTCGATGTGGGAGATCAGGTTCGGGCCGTCGGATCCGGTGGCCCGCACCGCGCCGAGCTCGCGCCACCCGTCGTCGTACACCCGGATGGTGCCGTCCAGCTCCCCGCCGACGTACCAGCGGCCGTCGCGGCGGGCCATGTGGCGCGGCCCCATGCCGGGGGCCACGGTCACCGGGCCGTCCGGGTGGGGAGCGGGCTCCGCGCCCACGGTGAAGCGGCGGATCCGGTCGGTGCCGAGGTCGGTGACGTACAGCGTGCGGCCGGGGCCGAAGACCGACTGGTGGGCGTGCGGGCCGGCCTGGCGTGCCGGGTCGGGGCCGTGGCCCTCGCCGGGGAACAGGCGCGGGCGGCCGTCGAACAGGCCGGAGCTGCCGAGCCGGAACACCGCCACGGTGCCGTCGCCGTAGTTGGCGACCGACAGCCACGTGCCCGAGGGGTCCACCGCCGCGTGGCAGGGGTAGGAGCCGCCGCTCGCGCCGTCGGCGAGCAGCGCGGGGCCCTCGGTGTCGGCGGAGAAAGCGGCCACCCCGCCCTCCTCGCACTCCAGCACCGCGTAGACGACCGGGAGACGCGGGTGGAAGGCCAGGAACGACGGGCCGGGGGCGGCGGTCTCGGCGAGGGCCTTCAGGGCCCCGCTCCCCTCGCGCCGCACGACCGTCAGGCCGGTGCCGTTGCCGCCGGTCGCGGGCGTGTATCCCCCGATGTAGAGCACGTCGTTCCCCGAAGTCATGTGATCGAGAATAGCCTGCGCCCTGATCTTGAGCCCCGATCGCGCGGAGGGCCTGGATCGGCGGCGCACTATATGTTTGACTGAGTCAACGGAACAGTTGATCGGAGCAAACGATGCAGGAGCTCATCGGCGGAGTCCGCGCGTTCAACCGCTTCTACACCCGGATCATCGGCGTGCTCGGCGCCGGCATGCACGACACCCCGTACTCGCTGACCGAGGCCAGGGTGCTGTTCGAGCTGTACGGGCACGGCGACATGGAGGCGGCGGAGCTGCGGCGGCGGCTCGGCCTGGACGCCGGTTACCTCAGCAGGATGCTGGCCGGGTTCGAGTCCGGCGGGCTGGTCACGCGGGAGCGCTCGGCCTCCGACGCGCGGCGGCAGATGGTGCGGCTCACCGGGGAGGGCCGGGCGGCGTCCAAGGTGCTCGACGAGTCCGCGGCGGCCGCCACGCGCGACCTGCTGGACCCGCTGACCGCCGAGGACCGCGAGCGCCTGCTGTCGGCCATGACGACCATCCGGCGCGTGCTCGCGCCGGCGCCCCGCGACGTGCCGTACGTCATCCGCCCGCCCCGCGCCGGCGACCTCGGCTGGATGGTTCACCGCCACGGCGTGCTGTACGCCGAGGAGCACGGCTGGGACCACACCATGGAGGGCTTCGTCGCCGGCATCGTCGCCGACTACGCCGGCTCGCACGACCCGAGGCGCGAGGCGTGCTGGATCGCCGAGGTGGACGGCGCCCCCGCCGGCTCCGTCATGTGCGTGCGCGGGCCGGACGACCGCACGGCGCAACTCCGCCTGCTGCTGGTGGAACCGTCCGCCCGCGGCATGGGGATCGGGTCCCGTCTCGTTGAGGAATGCGTGGTCTTCGCGCGTTCTGCCGGTTACACGCGGATCGTCCTGATGACCGTGGCGGCGCTCACGTCCGCGCGCCGCGTCTACGAGCGGGCCGGGTTCGAGCTGGACGAGCAGCACGAGAAGGCCGCCTACGGCACCCGCGTCACCGAGCAGTGGTGGTCGCGTGCCCTTTAGCCCCCCCATAGGCAAAATCCCCGCCAAAAGCGGTTAATGGAGCCGCATGGCGGACGTGTGGGGCGGCGCGGCGTTGAGAGCATCGGCAGTGCGTCCAGGGAGCCCGCCGATGACCTCGATGATCGTTACCGCGCCGCCCGCCCCTGCCATCAGGAACCGCAAGGCCCTGGTCTTCCTCGACCCGGAGGGCGCCGCCGAGGAGGCCGCCCGCCGGCTCGCGCACGCGCTCGACGCCGAGGGCTACACCGTGCAGACCGCCCCGTGCGGCGACGAGGAGCAGCGGCGGGTGGGGGCGTTCCTCGACGCGGTCGAGCCCGGCGACCTGCTGCTGGTGCGGTGGTCCACCGAGTCGGGATGGGGGCGCAGGGAGTTCGGCGCGCTGATGGGCGAGTTCGCGCGGCGCGTGGAGCGGTCGGACGGGGCGGCGCTGCTGCTGGTCGTCGACTTCGGCTGGATGGTCACCGTGGACGGGGGCCGCCCCCACGAGACCGTGGGGCGCCTGCGGGTGAAAGGGGAGCCGGTGGCCGCCGCGGCGGCGCTCACCACCAGCGCCACCATGCCAGGGGAACGGCCGGGACGCACCGTGTCGCTCACCGCGATCCTCGCCGACGGCATCCTGTCCGGCGCCGCCGACCTGGACCGGGACGGCACCATCACGGTGGGCGACCTGTTCAGGTACGCCGAGGAGCGCTGCGCCGTGCTCGGCGCGGACCGGCGGCCGTACCTGCTGACGTACGGCGAGGGTGAGCTGATCGGCGTCGCCGCCGCGCCCGGCCCGGCCCGGCACCTCGGCGCGGCGTTCGGCACCGCCCTGGCCCGCCTCGCCGTCACCGGGGACCCGGTGCCGCCGCTGTCGGCCACCGAGCTGGTGGGGCGCGTCTACGACCTCCACCTCGGCGAGAACGCCCGCCGCCTGCTGCGCCGCGCCACCCTGCTCGAGGACGACGAGCCCCTCACCCCCGACCTCGCGTACCTGCTCACCGAGGGCACGCCGCTCGCCGCCGGGGACGAGGCGGTGGACGACGCCCGCGCGGCCCGGCAGGCGGAGAAGGCCGCCGAGGTGGAGGAGGCCGTGGGCGAGCTGCTCGCCTGGGGGCTGCTCGGGGAGCGCACCCCGTTCGCCGACCCCGCCGTGCGGCACGCGGCGGCCGCGCGGCTCGGCCCCGGGGAGCACGCCCGCGTGTCCGCCGTGCTGCGGCGCCGGCGGGCCGCGCGGCGTGCCGTTCGGCCGCGGGCGCGGCTCACCGGCGACCGGTGGACCATCAGGGACCGGCTCGGCCACCGGGTGCACGCCGAGGCGGTCGCGGCGTTCATCCGGCACCCCGACACCCGGCCGCCGCTGACCATCGGCGTGAAGGGGCCGTGGGGGGCGGGCAAGACCTCCCTGATGCGCATGATCCAGGACGTGCTGGACCCGGGGGCGGCCGAGGGACGTCCCGCGCCGATCCACTTGAACCGCGACGAGACCGCGCTGACCAACGCCGAGGTGCTGGCGCGCGCGCGGGGGCCCCGGGAGCGCGCGGACGGCCGGGCCGTGCCGGGGGTGCTGCCGCTGCGGGAGGGCGACTGGCGGCCCACGGTCTGGTTCAACCCGTGGATGTACCAGAACGGCGAGCAGGTGTGGGCCGGGCTGGCACACGAGATCATCAGCCAGGTCACCGACCGGCTGCCCCGGGGGGAGCGGGAACGCTTCTGGCTGGCGCTCAACCTGGCGCGGATCGACCCGGAGGCGGTGCGCCGCCGCGCGTACCGGCTGGCGCTCACCCGGCTGCTGCCGGTCGCGCTGGCCCTGGGCGCCACGGTACTGCTCACCTCGGCGTCCCTGGCCGCCGCCGCCCTGGTGCCGGCGCTCGGGGCGCTGCTGCGCGGCATCGCGGCGGCCGTCGGGGCGGGAGGCACGCTCGTCGCCGTGCTCGCGGCGGGGGTGCGGCTCGCGCGGTTCCTCGGCGAGTCGGCGGACACCGCGTTCGGTGGGCTGGTGAGCAGGCCCGACGTGCTCGCCGGCTCGCCCGAACTCGTCGAAGGGCTGACGCCCGACCCCGGGTACCGGGCCAGGACCGGGTTCCTGCATCTCGTGCAGACCGACATGCGGCACGTGCTCGGCATGGTGGCGAGCGCCGAACGGCCGCTGGTGGTGTTCGTGGACGACCTGGACCGGTGCTCGCCCGGGACGGTGGCCCAGGTCATCGAGGCGGTCAACCTGTTCCTCGCCGGGGAGTTCCCCGACTGCGTGTTCGTGCTGGCCATGGAGCCGGAGGTGGTGGCGGCGCACGTGGAGGTGGCCTACGGCGACCTGGCCCGCAGCCTGCCGCCCGGCGGGCTGGAGCGGTCGGGGCTCGGGT
The DNA here is from genome assembly GCF_039871875.1 of Sphaerisporangium sp. B11E5. Lineage (NCBI taxonomy): Bacteria > Bacillati > Actinomycetota > Actinomycetes > Streptosporangiales > Streptosporangiaceae > Sphaerisporangium > Sphaerisporangium sp. B11E5. Next base: position 55,387 of record NZ_JBDPMD010000055.1, read on the forward strand.
GGCGGTTCCTTGAGAAGATCGTGCAGCTACCGCTGAGCGTGCCGCTGCTTGACGACGGAGAGCGGCTGCCGTCCTACCTGCGGGCGCTGCTCGGGGTGCGGGCGGGGGCCGGCGAGCGCCGTGCCGTCCCCGCGGGCGGGCAGAAGGCGGAGGAGGACGCGGCGGCCAAGGAACTGGTGGACCGGCTGGAGGCGGAGATCAGGGCGCTGCGGCCGTCCGCGGACGACCTCGACGCCGTCGCGCGCCGGGTCGAGGACTCGGCCGCGCCCCCGGCCGGGGAGACGCGTATCGGCGGGTTGTCGGCGGCGACGCGGCTGGCGGCGGGCCGGGTCTACGACGACCTCTACAGCGACGAGAACGCCTACGGGGCCATCCGCCGCATCCTGCCGGTGCTCAGCCTGACCAATCCCCGTGAGCTGAAGCGGTACGTCAACGTGTTCCGGTTCTACTCGTTCGTCACCTACCGGCGGGCCCTCGCGGGGGCGCCGCGGGCCACCGACGACGAGGTGGCCAAGCTGGCGCTGCTGACCATCCGGTGGCCGCACCTGCTGTCCCTGCTCACCCGGGACCTCGGGGAGGGGCCCACCGTGCTGGAGTCGCTGGAACGGGCGGCCCCCCGCGCCGACGGCGATTGGGTCCGTGCACTCACGGAAAGCGGGCTCGCGGGCGAGGCCGGGCCCCCCTGGGACGCGCTGCGCGCCCTGCTCGCGGCCCGGCCGCTCGTCGCTCCGCTCGCCCGCGACCTGCTGTGACGCCCCCTGTCGTCAGCGCTGAGCCTGGATCATCCAGTGCTGCTTCTCCAGCTCCTGGGTGACCTCGATGAGCAGGTCCTGGGTGACGGGGTCGGCCTCCTCGGTGGCGGTGACACGGTCGCGCATGCGCTTGACCAGGGCGCCGAGGATGTCGGTGAAGAGCGCCACCATCTTGGCGTCCTCCAGGTAGCCGACCTCCGGCTGCTGGATCTGCGTGTCCCTCGCGACCGTCGCCGCCCGCCCGTCCGGGTTCAGCCCGAGGGCGACGGCACGCTCGGCCACGTCGTCGGCGCGGTTGCGGGCGATGGAGACGATGTCGTCGAGCTGGAGGTGGAGGGAACGGAAGTTGCGCCCCACCAGATTCCAGTGAGCCTGCTTGCCGACGAGCGCGAGATCGAGCAGATCGGTGAGCGAGCCCTGCAGCGCCTCACCGGTGATCTTGAGATTGTCGCCCGACAGCGGGCTGGTGATCTGGGCCATGAGGTTGTGTCCCCCTAACAACACGTTCTGACGGCCTTGTCCCTTCCTCAGGAGCCCTAACCCAACGCCCCGGCATTAAACGTTGACACTGTAACGATGACAGTGTCATGATTGCCTCATGAGCGAAACCTGGACGATCGGCGAACTGGCCACCCGGGCGGCCGACGCCCTGGGCCCCGCGACGCCACGCGCCAACGGCCGGGTCCGCGACGTCCCCAACGAACGCCTCATCCGCTGGTACACCACAATCGGCCTGGTCGACCCCCCGCTGACCCGCCGCGGCCGCGTCGCCCTCTACGGCCGGCGCCACCTCCTCCAGTTGGTGGCCATCAAACGCCGCCAAGCCGAAGGCCTCTCCATCGCCGCCATCCAAGCCGAACTGACAGGCGCCCCCGACTCCACCCTCGAATCCCTGGCCCGCCTCCCCACCCCCCAGAT